>NZ_JAKUFV010000008.1:0-171020 GCF_022663595.1 Bacillus cereus group sp. BfR-BA-01360 | reverse complement strand
ATCCCTGAAAGATGATCAGGTTGATAGGTTCGAGGTGGAAGCGTGGTGACACGTGGAGCTGACGAATACTAATAGATCGAGGACTTAACCATATATCTAAAGCGGAAGCGACTCGCTCAGAATTGAAAAGCATTGGAGTTCCTGACTATAGAAGCGTTCTTTGCTTCGGCAGGAAGGTACGAAATGATCGAAATTCTAGTCGCTGGAGCTGGATTCAATATGAAGCAAATGTTATCTAGTTTTGAGAGAATATAAAAAAACTTGTTGACTTTTTAAGTGAATTAGGTATAATAATGATTGTCTCAAATGAATATTGTCTGGTGATGATGGCAGAGAGGTCACACCCGTTCCCATACCGAACACGGAAGTTAAGCTCTCTAGCGCCGATGGTAGTTGGGGCCTTGCCCCTGTGAGAGTAGGACGTCGCCAGGCTATATTATTCCGCAGTAGCTCAGTGGTAGAGCTATCGGCTGTTAACCGATCGGTCGTAGGTTCGAGTCCTACCTGCGGAGCCATTTATGGAGAGCTGTCCGAGATGGCCGAAGGAGCACGATTGGAAATCGTGTATACGTCACAAGCGTATCAAGGGTTCGAATCCCTTGCTCTCCGCCATTAGGAACTTTTGGCCCGTTGGTCAAGTGGTTAAGACACCGCCCTTTCACGGCGGTAACACGGGTTCGAATCCCGTACGGGTCACCACTTTTGGAGGATTAGCTCAGCTGGGAGAGCACCTGCCTTACAAGCAGGGGGTCGGCGGTTCGATCCCGTCATCCTCCACCATTTTAAATTAAAATAATAATCGTCGCGGGGTGGAGCAGTCTGGTAGCTCGTCGGGCTCATAACCCGAAGGTCGCAGGTTCAAATCCTGTCCCCGCAACCAAATGGTCCCGTGGTGTAGTGGTTAACATGCCTGCCTGTCACGCAGGAGATCGCCGGTTCGACCCCGGTCGGGACCGCCATTACATAAGGCTCGGTAGCTCAGTCGGTAGAGCAGAGGACTGAAAATCCTCGTGTCGGCGGTTCGATTCCGTCCCGAGCCACCATGCAAATAAAATAAGCCGGCTTAGCTCAATTGGTAGAGCAACTGACTTGTAATCAGTAGGTTGGGGGTTCAAGTCCTCTAGCCGGCACCAGTAAGTTTCGGAGGGGTAGCGAAGTGGCTAAACGCGGCGGACTGTAAATCCGCTCCTTCGGGTTCGGCAGTTCGAATCTGCCCCCCTCCACCATTTATATAGGGGCATAGTTTAATGGTAGAACAGAGGTCTCCAAAACCTCCAATGTGGGTTCGATTCCTACTGCCCCTGCCAAATGAATATGGCGACTGTGGCGAAGTGGTTAACGCACCGGATTGTGGCTCCGGCATTCGTGGGTTCGATTCCCATCAGTCGCCCCATTTACTTTGAATATTTACAAATTGATTAAAATATGATAAGATTTTTAATGTCTTATATGAAAATCATTGTAATAAAGTTGATGATGATAACATATAATGTATTAATCATTCGATGGGCTATAGCCAAGCGGTAAGGCAACGGACTTTGACTCCGTCATGCGCTGGTTCGAATCCAGCTAGCCCAGCCATTTTGCGGAAGTAGTTCAGTGGTAGAATACAACCTTGCCAAGGTTGGGGTCGCGGGTTCGAATCCCGTCTTCCGCTCCAAATTGAATATGGCGGCATAGCCAAGTGGTAAGGCAGAGGTCTGCAAAACCTTTACCACCGGTTCGAATCCGGTTGCCGCCTTTTTTTTATATGCCGATGTGGCGGAATTGGCAGACGCGCACGACTCAAAATCGTGTTCCTTCGGGAGTGTCGGTTCGACCCCGACCATCGGTATCGTTAAATGGTTATCGTGAATTACAGAAGAATTAAGTAATAGCAACGTTTAAAACGTCTTTCTACAGTTTTGTAGGAAGGCGTTTTTTTGTGTTTTCAGGGGTAATTTTGCTTAAAAAATCCACTTTTATAATCGTATTCATTGGTCGTGTTCATTGGTAAAGAAAGGTGGTTAACTTATGGCTAGAAGAAAAAACACTTCAGCAGAAAGTAAATTAGCTGTTATTAAAAAATAAAGTAAATTCTATGTTGAAACGTTTGATGAAGCTATCACCTTGTTTGTAAAGGACTGTGAGCTAAGAAATCTTCGATCATTTACCATTAAGTATTATTTAAATGAGTTTGCCTTTTCATAGTATTCACTCGCTTCATTATAGTTTGTCGTTAATGTGGCATGTACTGCCTTGAAAAAGTAGTAGTAATAGGATAGAAATTCATCAGAGGATGCATTATATGATTCCACAATATCAAAACTATTTTTTGCAATGCTTAAGCTGTCCGTTAGTGCCTTATATCTAAAGTCTAACAACGAATAATATAATAGTAAGTTTTGCTCTTGATACTGTTCATCTTGAATTTCCTTGATTTTATTAATTTTCTCATCAATTTCTTGTTTTAAATTGGTTGCTTTTAACACTTGTTCCTGTAACATGGCTTGATACCAATTATTAAGCAGTTTCGTAACTTGTTCATTCTCTTTCACTGGAACGTGCATATAGCCCCCTTTCTTTTCTGAATAGTCTTACATTAATAATAACAAGAATAGAATATAATGGAAATTTAATTTTAATATTCCTCAACATTTGTTTAACAATCTTATTTTAAAAGAAGAAATTCATTAATTCATTGTGTTTAGTAAATTCAAACATTTGATACAGTGGGGGAATTTAACATGGTATAATTTTCTTATAAAATACTGTATAAAGAAGGAAGGGCAATTCATGAGTTTAAATATGTATTTGGGAGAAGTACAAAGCCAAACTCAAAGCATGAATGCTGTATGTAACGCTACCATTCAAGGTATGGAACAAGTCATTCAGTCGATTGACACCTTTGCAATTGATACTGTTCTACAAGGACAAACTTATAGCAGTGCAAAATCATTTTTTGTACAAACCTTTCGTCCTTTAGCACAAGGAATCATTTATCTGTGTGAAGAGTTAATTCGTCAGAATGATGCTTTTCCAAGTCAATTTCAATCACAAGTCGCTTCCACAGATGTAATCGAACAAGAAATATTAGAACAAATTCGAGAAATTGACCGAATGAAAGCAAGTATGGAAGCCATCAGTCAAGCTATGCCAATCCCAGGTATGGACGCTATGGCGAATCTTTTTACTGTCATGAGGAAAAAACTGCAAGAGAAACTAGAACATTTATACGAATTTAATTATGCTTCTAGTAGTAATTATGATACAGCACTTCAACTAGCAGCTAGTATCGCACAAGGTTTAGCAGAGGTACAAAGTGGAAAAGGTTTTAGTCCTGCCACTGGTACATTTAGTATACAAGGATTGAATATGGAATGGACAACTTCAATTCAAGCAATTACAGAAGAGAGGGCACGTCAAGCTGCCCATTCAATTGAAGAAGGTGAAATGTGTGGTAAGCTACCTGAAAAATCTACTGGTGAAAAAATTTGGGACGGTATTGTAGATGGTACGGGACAAGCAGTTAGCGATACAATAGACGGAATAAAAGCTTTAGGAGATTGGGAAACGTGGGAAAACATGGGGAACGCTGCTTTGCACCCTATCGATACCCTTAGTACCATGTATAATGCATTGTCGGATTCATTTATTGATGATGTAATAAATGGAGACGCAGAAAGTCGGGCGAAGTGGGGAAGTTATGCTTTAACTCAAGTTGGGCTAGGTCTCATTGGTGATAAAGGATTAAGTAAAGCATCGAAGGTAGCAACTACTGCAAATCTAGCAAAAGGTATGTCCAAAGTAACTAATTCTGCTACATATAGAAACACACTAAATGCATTAAATAATTTTAATTTAAACATTGGAAACCGTTTTGCTTATGCTGGTTTTGGGGGAAGTTCCTTAAAATCTAGCTTTATTGATACTTATCAAACAGCTAAGGATAAGCTATCACCTTATCAATATACTAAAAGGACTACGGATGGTGACATTTTTGTTGGTAAATTATATGGAGAAGATGTAATTCTTAAAGATGTTAAAGTTGATGAAATTACATACTCTAAGAGAACTCGAGAAGAAGCTGAACAACTTCGGAAGGAATTTGATAGGAGTGTGAGAAAAGATTTTCTTAATGCATTGGTAAATGACCCTGTTAAACTGAAAGAACTCAAAAAAGCGGGAATAACAGATGCTGATATAGAAAGGATGAAAAGAGGAAACAATCCAAAAGGGTGGCAAGTACATCATAACCTCCCTTTAGATGATGGAGGAACAAACGACTTTGGAAATTTAACCTTAATACAAAATCATCCATATCATAAAGCTATAACTAATACACAACGTACGTTAACTAGACACTTACAAGATGGAGATAGTGTAGACGTAAGTTGGCCTATACCAAAATACAACATCTACCCTAAGGGAGAATAAATAAACTTAGAAAGGGATTTTTATATGTGGAAAAATCTGATTTTAGAAATTGAAAAAATAGAGAAAAGTTTTAATGATAAACTGAATACACCAGCAACAGATAGTGAAATTCAGAAATTAAGAGAACGCATGAAAGAGAGTTTTAATGTTGACCTACCGAGTGAATATGAGGAGTTTCTTAAAACTGTAAATGGATTAGATTTTAACGGGCTAGTACTTTATGGAGTCGACTCTTATTTGTTAGATACAGAAAGGGACGAATCAATTTGCGGGCTTATAGAAACCAATGAGATTTGGTATGAAAATGAATTTCAAAAAGAGTATCTTTTCCTTGGAGATTCAAATATAGCATGGTTCTGTAAAAACTTATCAGACGGTACTTATCTAGAACTTGATAAACCATCAGGTACGGTAATGAACACATATAATGATTTTAATACAATGCTTGAGGAAGCGTTAAAAATAACCCTACTTTAATAGGGGGTAGTAAAAAATATGTTTAATTTTTTGAAAGAATATGTTGTAGTAGACAGAAGTGTCCGTTCTAAACAAAAACCTATTTTCTATCCTTTACCAAAAGAAGAGATAGCAGAAGCAGAAGATTTGTTGAAAATGCAATTCCCAAAAGAATTAAAACGTTTCTATGAGGAAATTGGCTATGGATTTTTAAAGACTAATAAGACTCTTATTAACAGATTCATGGACCCATTTTCTGTTGCAGATTTTCGTTTAAGACAAGATATTTATGAATATAATCCTAATTTCGACGATGTCGATGATGAAGAATCACTAGTATTTTTTGAAGTATCAGAGATTAGCTTTTTAACAATTAAATTTAAGCAGGAAAATGAATTAGGTCAATGTCCTATATATTATGGTTCAACGAAAATAGAGGATTCTTTAGAAGAATTATTAATAAAAATGGAAGAAAATCCTGATTATTATATTTAATAGATATCAATTCTATTTTTTTAGAGTAGTGCATTATTGGTTCATCATTTTAAGAATTGTTTTCTAGCTTATGTGATTGCGAAGACAAATAATAATTAATTATGAGTAACAAAAGTAAGACTTATGCGTAATTCACATAAGTCTTTTTAATATTATCCCACAGTTAAGAAGAAGTTTTTATTGTTTTTATAGTAATTAATATGTACTATATGAAGTGTAAGGCACCATTAGTATGAGTGTTAAATGATAGAACAAGGGAAGAGGCTAACATTGGCATTATTCAAACGCACTAACTTAGATAAAACAGAACTATTGTTACTATATATTATGAAAGAATTAGAAGCGGATAAAGCACCCGTGAAGTTATCGTATAACCAGTTGCAGGATTATTTACGTGCTAATCGTAATACAACATCAAAGGCAATAAAAGGACTGAAAGAACAGGGTATACTGTCTGTTACAGTTGGACAGGGGAAAGCCTCTAATACTTACCAACTTACATTAGAAACAGGTATATAGAGATAATAATGATTATATAAAAGAAAAGTAGAAAAACTTATTGAAAATCTAGTCTGCTAGAATTATACTGTAAAGTATATAGTAGTCGTGTAAACAGGCTAACTGTAACACCCTACAATTAACTGTAGAATTACTTAATATGACTGTAAAAAAATGATAATAACTAATGATATAACGGAAAAAAACGACTCAAAATCGTGTTCCTTCGGGAGTGTCGGTTCGACCCCGCCCATCGGTATTGAAGAGCGTAGAAAAAGACTCTAACAATTTTGGTTAGAGTCTTTTAGCATTTAATGAGATAAAAGAATAACTTATTCTGCTTGGAGATACAGTTGCTACTTATTTAACGAGACCTAGAGATCTGTCTTAAAATAATTATTTGCTTTCTCTTATTACATAATAAATGGAAGAAGTATTACATTCGCAATGAAGAATAAAATTCATGTATAATATATAATGTGAAATAAAAGCTATGCGAGTTTTTGTTAAGTTCATAATGAATTATGAACTTTTTATACTTATTTTGAAAAAGTGTTGAAGAAATACTATATTTCATATTAATATTTTTTATGTAGATTTAAACGTGAAAGAGAGTGGAACAGAATGGGTCGTAAATGGAACAACATTAAAGACAAAAAAGCCTCAAAAGATGCTAACACAAGCCGTATATATGCAAAATTTGGACGTGAAATTTATGTGGCAGCAAAACAGGGTGAGCCAGATCCAGAATCAAACCAAGCGTTAAAAGTTGTATTAGAACGTGCGAAAACATACAGTGTACCAAAATCAATTATTGATCGTGCAATTGAAAAAGCAAAAGGCGGTTCGGAAGAAAATTATGATGAGCTTCGTTACGAAGGATTTGGTCCAAACGGCTCGATGATAATCGTAGATACACTTACAAATAACGTAAACCGTACTGCAGCGGACGTACGTGCTGCGTTTAATAAAAACGGTGGAAATATGGGTGTAAATGGATCAGTAGCGTATATGTTTGATGCAACTGCTGTTATTGGACTTGAAGGGAAAACTGCGGATGAGGTACTTGAAATTTTGATGGAAGCAGATGTAGACGCACGTGATATTTTAGAGGAAGAGGATTCTGTTATTATTTATGCTGAACCAGATCAGTTTCATGCAGTACAAGAAGCGCTTAAGGCTGCTGGAACTACTGAATTTACAGTTGCGGAGCTTACAATGCTTGCACAAAATGATGTAGAACTTTCAGAAGAGGCACAAGCACAATTTGAAAAGTTAATTGATGCATTAGAAGATTTAGATGATGTACAACAAGTTTATCATAACGTTGATTTAGGTGAATAATATATGAGCAAAAGGCCTTTTGTTATTTAGCAAAAGGCTTTTTTATATTCAAAAAGAACAGAAAGACTATAAAAGCATAAAATATTTTTAAGTTGATTGAAAGAACGTTTGTTCTATATAATGGATATACATTTTAGTATATAAAACAACTAAGAAATACATTTGTATTCCGAAAAAATATATAGCAGATGGTATAATAAAAAGATAAACATTTTATTCCATATGAATGTTGTTAAGGTGATGAAAGGATGTTATAACTTACAAGATTGTAAGATAGGTGTAAGAGAAATCGATTGGATCTTCTTTTGGAAGACGATATTCTTAAATTAAGAATAATATATTCTATATAGAAAAGAGGTGGGCACGATGAAAGAGCGTGTATTATCTAGAGTGAATTATCATCAAAAAATTTCATTCAATCCGATTACAAAGTTTCTTTATAAAGCTATTATTTTATTATTATTACTAAGTTGTACTTTATTATTTATCGGAAATGTAATGATTGAACGTAGTGATATTAGCAAGCTGCAAGTTCCTGCTAAATTAGAGATACCAAGCTCGTTGGCTCACGCATTTATTGCGACTGAAGATAAAAGGTTTTACCATCATAATGGATTAGATTATATTGCAATTGTTCGTGCGTCTATTGAAAATATAAAAGCGGGTGGTATTGTACAAGGAGGAAGTACAATTACACAGCAGTTATCTAAAAATGCTTTTTTATCTAATGAGCGCACATTTTCTCGAAAATGGAAAGAAATTTTTTATACAAAAAAAATTGAGCGTACATTTACGAAAGATGAAATTTTGAAATTATATGTGAGTAATATTTATTATGGAGAAGGTGCATGGGGAATTGAAAAAGCAGCAAAGTTATATTTTGGTAAAAAGGTTAACAAACTAACATTAAGTGAAAGTGCAATGTTAGCTGCTGTTGTAAAGGCACCTGCGTATTATTCACCTGCAAAAAATTACAATAAAGCTGTCGAACGAAGAAACGTAGTCTTAAAGTTAATGGAGCGAGAGGGATATATTAATCATAACCAATATGTGCAAGCACTAAGTGAGAAACTTGTTATTCGTCACGATCCAAAAACAGAGCATTTGATACAAAAGACAGCACGTGAAAAGCTTGTTAGTGAAAGGGAGTTCCGAGAGAGGAGCTTCTTTTTTATGGATAAAATATGAACAGAAGAGACACAATATTGTCACATTTACTCTGTTTTTGGAATTTATGTGAGCGTGTTCATTGCATGACTGATATAAGTATTGATATTATGTGTATTGTGTACAGCAATGTACATAGAATATGAAATTAAAGAGGAATGCATATGAAATCATCGAACAAAATCATGATTCTTGGTATTGTTTTTTCTATTGCTGTATTAATTGTTATTGGAACAATTGTGTACAGTATTATAAATGACAAAAAAGAAAAAGGAAATGAGATGTTTGCTTATTCTACTCAACAAGCTTTAGGAAAAGAAGATGCTCCTGTGAAAGTTGTTGAATTTGGAGACTTCAAATGCCCAGCTTGTCGAACTTGGGATGCAACAGTATTTCCTCGTTTAAAAGAAGATTATATTAATAAAGGAAAAGTGCAGTTTTATTTTATTAACTTCCCATTTATCGGAAAAGATTCTGAATTAGGTGCTGCAGCTGGTGAGGCAATTTATAAACAAGATCCAGATTCTTTCTGGAAATTCTATGATGAAATTTATCAAAGTCAGAAAAAAGATACTGAGGAATGGATTACAGAAGAACTGCTTCTGAACATAGTGAAGGAAAAACTTCCAAAAGTGAATGTAGAACAGTTTAAGAAGGATTTACACAGTAAGGAAATGAAAGAAAAAGTACGTAAAGATTTTGATCGTGCAGAAAAACTAAAAGTACAAGGTGCACCATCGGTATATGTAAACGGAAATCTTACAAATCCTGATTATGACAGTATGAAAAAGGAAATTGATAAAGAATTGAAAAAGTGATGAGGGGTCTCATCACTTTTTCGACTTTTTTCGATAAAATTATTGCATAGGCTTTTATTACGTGCTATACTACTTTACATAAGTTATTGAAATAACTTATGTATTTTTTATGATTTGCGGGTGTAGTTTAGTGGTAAAACAAGAGCCTTCCAAGCTCTGGTCGAGAGTTCGATTCTCTTCACCCGCTCCAGCTATTATTTCGTATTTTTATAATAACTTGTGATCAACGCAGTGTTTCGTTTCTAAGATAAACGAGGCATTGCGTTTTTTAATGTTTGGAAAAGAATATTTTATGCAAGAATAGAATGAACGAATATGATTATGAAATGAATTGCTAACCAACGGTAGATGATTCAATATATATTCATCGTAGAAGGAGGCAAAGCATGGATTTTGAGAAATTAAAGCAAGATGTAATAGCGTATAGTAAAACGATTGGAATCGATAAAATAGGGTTTGCAAGTGCTTCTCCTTTTGAAGAATTGAAGCAGCGTTTAATTCAGCAGCAACAATTAAATTATCAATCTGGTTTTGAAGAACCTGATATTGAGAAGAGAACAAATCCACAGCTATTATTACCAGGGGCAAAATCAATTATTGCGATTGCATTAGCTTATCCATCAAAACTAAAAAATGCACCGCTAAGTAAGAGAGGAGAGAGACGAGGCATTTTTTGTCGCGCGTCTTGGGGACAAGATTATCATCTTGTTTTACGAGACCGTTTGAAAAAGTTAGAGACGTATTTAATCGAAAAGCTACCTGGTATAGAAGTAAAATCAATGGTTGATACAGGAGAATTAAGTGATCGTGCTGTTTCAGAACGTGCTGGTATCGGGTGGAGTGGAAAAAACTGCTCGATTATTACTCCAGAATTTGGTTCTTATGTATATTTAGGTGAAATGATTACGAATGTCCCGTTTCCTCCTGATCAGCCTATAGAAGATCAGTGTGGAAGTTGTACAAAATGCATTGATATTTGTCCAACTGGAGCTTTAGTACAAGGGGGACAATTAAATGCAAAGAAATGTATTGCTTTTTTAACACAGACAAAAGGATTCTTGCCAGAAGAATATCGGGATAAGATAGGAAACAGAATATATGGGTGCGATACATGTCAAACTGTCTGTCCAAAGAATAAAGGGAAAGACTTCCATAATCATCCCGAAATGGAACCAGATCCAGAATTAGTTAAACCACTATTAATACCGTTATTAACAATAAGTAATCGAGAGTTTAAAGAAAAATATGGGATAATGTCTGGATCATGGCGAGGAAAGAAACCGTTGCAGCGAAATGCAATTTTAGCACTTGCTCATTTTAAAGAAACAGCAGCAGTACCACACTTAATTGATGTAATGAAAGATGATCCAAGGCCTGTTATACGAGGAACAGCGGCATGGGCTCTTGGGAAAATTGGCGGTGATGGAGTAGGTGTTGCTATTGAACGTGCAATGGAGCGTGAGAAGGATGAAGAAGTTCTTCATGAAATGAAGCGTGGACTTGAATTATTAGCACAGAAAAAAGAGTAGATAATATTCCCCTGTTTCATATTGTAATATGGGGAGGGGAGAAAATGACTGTAAAATCTTACATTGAAAAACAGATACAACAATCTTTAGCATTTATAGTTGATAAAAGGGAACATGTAGATGGAATTTCTCCAGATTTATGGAAGGTATTACAGCGGAAAAAAAACTTATTTCAAAAACGTGGTGCAAATATTATAAAAGCAACAGCAGATATTTCTTTTATTCGGCAATTAAATAGTAAAGCGTATCAAGAAGTGGATTATCAAGTACATTTGAAATATTTCATTCAACATAAAGAATTATTTTATATAGAAGAAGAACGAGTAGAGCGGCGTATACGTTTAAAAGGAGAGAGAATCGAAGAAGATTACGTTATTGAAGTGAAAGATAAACTTAGCAGTGAAGGACCAATAGAACGTGAAAGAGCAAAAGAAAAATTTGGGTTCTATCAATACAATCGTCTTGAAGCAGTTAAATATGCGGAACGTTGGTGGGATAATCGAAATCCAGTATACCGTAATTTTCCTGATAATTGTACAAATTTTGTTTCCCAATGTCTTCATGCAGGGGAAGTACCAATGACAGGATATCCTAATATTCGTAAAGGTTGGTGGCAAAGGGGAAATCAATGGAGCTGGAGCTGGGCAGTTGCTCATTCGTTTTATTGGTATTTATCAGGAGCAACAACAGGCTTAAGAGCTAAATCGGTTGAAAAACCAGAAGACCTTATACTTGGCGATATAATTGCTTATGACTTCGAGAATGATGGAAGATGGAATCATACGACGATTGTAGTGGCGAAAGATGCAGATGGGATGCCGCTTGTCAATGCTCATTCAGCTAATAGCCGAAAGCGTTATTGGAATTATGAAGATTCTAGTAAGTATACACCGCAAATGAAGTACAAATTTTTTCATATTATTAATGGGTAGAGATTTTTCATTCAAGTGGTATAATACGTAGTAGAGAAAAAATTGAGGTGAATATTCCGTGGGAGTAAATGTTGTTTTATATCAACCAGAAATTCCAGCAAATACAGGAAATATAGCACGTACGTGTGCAGCGACTGGAGCTGGGCTACATTTAATTAGACCGCTTGGGTTTTCAACAGATGATAAAATGTTGAAGCGCGCTGGTTTAGATTATTGGGAGCATGTAAAAATTACGTACTATGATTCAATTGAAGAGTTTTATGAAAAAAATCAAGATGGTGAATTTTTCTATTTAACAAAGTATGGTGAAAAAGCACATACAGCGTTTGATTATAGTAATCCAGAGAAAAATTATTATTTTGTATTTGGAAGAGAAACAAATGGTTTACCAGCAAATATCATTCAAGAAAACTTTGACCATTGTTTGCGTATTCCAATGACAGATAAAGTTCGCTCATTAAATTTATCAAATACAGCAGCTATTTTAGTTTATGAGGCTTTTCGTCAACAAAATTATCCAGGTCTAGATGAAAAGATTGTGTACTAAAAGTTGTCACTTGACGACTTTTTTATGAAAGAAATATGCCTTCATACGTTTTGAAAAAAGATGTGTCATTTGCGCATGGTGATTATTTTAACCATCTGCTTTCTGTTCAAGATGTAGAAAAGTGATGTGCTTAGGCACATCACTTTTTGTTTGTTCCCGGCTTATCATTATACCCAGCTGTAAAAATAGCAGTAAGAAATGTAAGTGAAACCCCTAGAATTAATAATAATTTCATGTTACATTCCCCCCTCTCTTTTTGTTTATAAATTCATTCTTTCGTTATGTATTGTTCTTTGAGGTGAAGAAGGGATTAAATTCGGACGAATAAAGAGATGCGTTCCCTAATATCTTTATTATACAGAATTTTCTTATTGTTTTGGGTAGATTTTTTAGGATGATAAGATATTTCATTTTGATTTAAAGAATGTTTAGGGACATCCTCGCATACCTTTTATAATAATCCGATTGAACAAGGAGATGGGGGAGGAGCTATAATGGATATTCTAAAAAAGATTGAACAGCACCGAGAATCAGAGGAACGTTTAAAGTGGGAAGGGACGTTTGCGGAGTATTTGGATCTTGTAAAAGAAAAACCATGGGTGGCCCAAACAGCACACTCTCGCATTTATAATATGATTAAAGATGCTGGCATTGAAGAGGTAGATGGGAGAAAAAGATATAATTTCTTTAGTAATCAACTTTTTGGATTAGAGGATGCTTTAGAACGTCTTGTTGAGGAATATTTTCATCCATCAGCAAAACGTCTAGATGTTAGAAAGCGAATCTTATTATTAATGGGACCTGTTAGTGGTGGGAAATCGACGTTAGTTACGATGTTAAAAAGAGGATTAGAAACATATTCACGTACAGATCGTGGAGCTATTTTTGCTATTAAAGGTTGTCCAATGCATGAAGATCCTCTTCATTTAATCCCGCATCATTTACGAGATGCTTTCTTTGAGGAATATGGCGTAAGGATAGAAGGGAATTTATCGCCGTTAAATATGATGAGGTTAGAACAGGAGTATGGTGGAAGGATAGAAGATGTAATGGTTGAGCGCATTTTCTTCTCAGAGGACCGTCGTACAGGAATTGGAACATTTAGTCCATCGGATCCAAAGTCACAAGATATTGCTGATTTAACAGGAAGTCTTGACTTCTCTACAATTGCTGAATATGGTTCAGAATCGGACCCGCGTGCTTATCGTTTTGATGGAGAGTTAAATAAAGCGAACCGAGGAATGATGGAATTTCAAGAGATGTTAAAGTGTGATGAAAAATTTTTATGGCACTTGTTATCTCTCACACAAGAGGGGAATTTCAAGGCGGGCAGATTTGCACTTATTTCAGCAGATGAATTAATTGTAGCTCATACAAACGAAACAGAGTATCGCTCCTTTATCGCAAATAAGAAAAATGAAGCATTACATTCGAGAATTATTGTTATGCCAGTACCATATAACTTACGAGTAAGCGAAGAGGAGCATATTTATGAAAAAATGATTCGCGAAAGCGATGTATCCGATGTGCATATTGCCCCTCATACACTTCGAGTTGCAGCAATGTTTACTATTTTAACTCGATTAAAAGATCCAAAGCGTCCAGATATTGATCTCATTAAAAAGATGCGTTTATATGATGGTGAAATGGTAGAAGGATATAATTCGATTGATGTGGAAGAATTACAGCGTGAATATCAAGATGAAGGAATGAGCGGCATCGATCCTCGATATGTTATTAATAGAATTTCTTCTACAATTATTCGAAAAGAAGTTCCATCTATTAACGCACTTGATGTATTGCGCTCTTTAAAAGACGGATTAGATCAGCATCCATCTATTAGTAATGAAGATAGAGAACGTTATATGAATTTTATTTCATTAGCGCGAAAAGAATATGATGAAATTGCGAAGAAAGAAGTGCAGAAGGCATTTGTGTATTCGTATGAAGAATCAGCTAAGACACTTATGGATAATTATTTAGATAATGTCGAAGCATATTGCAATAAATCAAAATTACGTGATCCATTAACGGGCGAAGAAATGAGTCCAGATGAAAAGCTGATGCGTTCTATTGAAGAACAAATTGGTATTTCCGAAAACGCCAAAAAAGCATTCCGTGAAGAGATTTTAATTCGTATCTCAGCTTATGCGCGTAAAGGAAAACGCTTTGACTATAATTCACATGAACGTCTTCGTGAAGCAATACAGAAAAAACTGTTTGCTGATCTGAAAGATGTAGTAAAAATTACGACATCAACGAAAACGCCTGATGAAAATCAACTCAAGAAAATTAATGATGTTGTAGCACGCTTAATTGATGAACATGGATACAACTCTTCGTCTGCTAATGAATTGTTACGTTATGTGGGCAGTTTATTGAATCGATAATATGATAATAGAACGCTGTCTCTTTCTAGAATGGAGACGGCGTTTTTATATCGTATGAGAGTACGGTCTACAAATAGCGATATAAAGAAAGGTATAGGAACTCCAAATGAAGAATAAGGCTTGTCCAATATAATAAATTAAGATGCAATTTTATGAATTTATTGTCAATTATTTTTGTAATATGCATATGATAGAGTAACCAACCATTCATACAGAAAAAAGCCGACACAATATCATATGTTACAAAGCACAAAAGTGTGCAATAATGCATTGTGTTTATTTCGTACATCTTGGCAGTATGTTCACGATTATGGATTGCGTATCAAATTCTTTGTTGGGAATGTTCGGGGTAGGATGTAAGTATGAGTTGAGAAGAAAGGTTCATGAGCAGTTTTGTATTGCCATTTGAATCATACTGTTTTAAGCAATATGAAGGAAAAACTAGTAAGGAGGGAAAGGAATGAGCGAAGAAAATAAACATAATTACACAATTTCACAGGAAAACTGGTCCCTCCATCGCAAAGGATATGACGACCAACAACGCCATCAAGAAAAAGTACAAGAGGCAATTAAAAATAATTTGCCAGATCTTGTAACAGAAGAAAGTATCATAATGTCTAATGGTAGGGATGTTGTCAAAATACCAATTCGTTCTTTAGATGAATATAAAATTAGATATAACTATGATAAAAATAAACATGTTGGGCAAGGAAATGGTGATAGTAAAGTTGGCGATGTCGTTGCACGAGACGGTTCTGGTGGTCAAAAGCAGAAGGGACCAGGAAAAGGGCAAGGCGCAGGTGATATAGCCGGAGAGGATTATTATGAAGCAGAAGTATCTATTTTAGAATTGGAGCAAGCTTTTTTCAAGGAGTTAGAATTACCTAATTTAAAGAGAAAAGAAATGGATGAAAATCGGCTTGAGCATATTGAATTTAATGATATTAGAAAGACGGGGTTATGGGGAAATATTGATAAGAAACGAACAATGATTTCAGCGTATAAACGAAATGCAATGAATGGAAAACCATCGTTCCATCCAATTTATCAAGAAGACTTAAAGTTTCGAACATGGAATGAAGTGTTAAAACCAGAATCAAAAGCAGTTGTATTAGCAATGATGGATACAAGTGGATCGATGGGAATTTGGGAAAAATATATGGCACGAAGCTTTTTCTTTTGGATGACAAGATTTTTACGTACAAAGTATGAAACAGTGGATATTGAATTTATCGCACATCACACAGAAGCGAAAGTAGTAACGGAGGAAGAATTTTTCTCCAAAGGCGAAAGCGGTGGTACAATATGTTCCTCTGTTTATAGAAAAGCACTTGAGCTTATAGATGGAAAGTATTCGCCGGAACGCTGTAATATTTATCCATTTCATTTTTCTGATGGGGATAACTTAACATCTGATAATGCTCGTTGCGTCAAGCTTGTGCAGGAATTGATGAAGGTATGTAATATGTTTGGGTATGGGGAAGTGAACCAGTACAACACTCCACCATATACCCAAACATATTTTTGTTTAAAAGATTAGGAAGGTATAAAAATGCTTCAATTTTTGAAAAGGACGTATATCTAAGTTTAGAGGTGTAAGAGGTTCTTTTTATATCAATCAGAGCATGAATTTTCTTATTAGATTACTCCTTGAATCCTTAAAATAATTTCAGCTATGACAATAGAACCTAAAAATGTCCCTAAAAAAACAAATATTCCTACGATAATACTACGTAATCCTAATTTAGAAAAAGTAACCCAATTTCTACCTACTGAAATACCCGCATATGCTAGAACGGGGGTAGCTAAAGAGAGAATATTTATTTTTGAAGTCCAATTTACAATATAAGAAGAAAATGGAAACCAAGGAACTGTAATTAATATACCGACAAGGCCTATATAGCCAACTGCTGGAATCTTTAAAGGAACTATTTTTTCTAAGAAGAAACCTATTGAAGAAATAGTAATTAAAATTAACATACCCATAATAGATTGTTTAGGTGGTATATTGAAGCTAATCCAGTTTGCAATTATAGACATAAAACCGATAATACATAATAAGAGAGAGGATTTAAATATTGTTGACATCAGATTTTTCCTCCTTAACTACTGAATCTTTTTTCTTCATTCGTCGTTTATCTAATAGATTATATGTTTTTTCAGTTAAAGGTAAACTAATCAGCATACTTACATATAATCCGGTAGATAAAGAAATCAAATTACTAGCACCTGCAAAAGCTATAATCTCATCTTGTAAGGAAGGAAATGAGGCAACTAATGCACCTGAAGAAGCCGCCATCATACTTCCACTTCCTATACCTGAAGCCATTGCTAAAGAATAAGGATGAAAAATTTTAAAAGTTGCTAATAATCCTGCTAACACTCCAAAAAATAAGGCACCAAAAACCGTTCCAAAAATGTAAATTGCCATTACCCCATGACCTTCAGGAGAATTAAAACCATACTTATTCGTAATTAATCCTACATTAGGCTCTCTACCAATAGAATGAGTCATTCCGATAGCTTCACGTTTAAAGCCGAGTAGCATAGCTATAGGAAGAGCTAAAATAATAGTACCTATGTGACCTAGTTCTTGCAATAATAAAGCGGGACCTGCACTTAATAGTACTTGCAACTGTGGTCCAATCACAACGCCTGTTTTTGCAATGGTTAAAGTAACGCCAGTAACAATTATAGGTTCTAAGTTTTTAGCATGTTCTTTTTGAATAAGAGGTGAAAAGTATGAGAGAAGTCCTATTAAAAATGCATAAAGCATAGGTAATAACAATATAATTCCAATTCCTAACTTAATATAAAACGGCCCTATAAATTCAGTGAGAAGCACAATACAAAAAACTACAGCATGTAATTTCCAGTTTTTTAATAAATGTTTTACTTGTTTGTCATCCATATTTTTTCCTCCCTCAATATCTTGTTTTGAAAATGGTATTTTGTTACAATTTAAGAAACGTATAGAAATGGGGTGGGGGGTTGTATATTCAAGTATTCTTAGTAGGACTCTTAGCAGCTATGTCACCAGGGCCAGATTTTTTTATTGTCATGAAAAATAGTCTGGATTTTGGGTCCCGTACAGGTATTGCTACTGCAATAGGTATAGCTTTAGCTCTCGTTATACATATTACCTATACCATACTTGGATTTACAGTAATACTTCAGAAATATCCTGCGGTATTTATAATTATTCAGTTATTAGGGGCAGCATATCTAATTTGGTTAGGATGGAATGCCATCCGGTCAACTTCTAAAGAAACAAATGAAATTACCGAAGATTTAAAGAATGAGAAAATTTCAAAAAATCTTTTTCAAGCATTTAAAGAGGGATTTCTTTGTAATGTTCTAAATCCTAAATCTGCTTTGTTTTTTTTAAGCATATTCTCTCAATTTATTTCTACTAATACGCCTGATTGGATACGCTGGGTATATGGAGTTGAAATTATTTTTGCAGTAGGATTATGGTTTGTGGTATTAGCAACAATAATATCTTATGGAAAATTCAGATTATTTTACCGAAGGTATTCTTTTTGGTTCGATCGTTTCCTAGGTACTGTAATTATTTTATTTGCTTTAAAAATTATTTTTTCAGTTGTAAAATCAACATAGGCCTTCTCAATAAAAGAGGGCCTATGTTTTATTAAATTAAGACCAAAAAACTATATCTTTATTTGGCATTAAACCCGCAAAAGAACTAACAGTAATACGATCCTCACTACCACTTGCTTTTTGAACTTCGTGATAATTTTGAGGATTAAAAAACACTAATTCTCCTTGTTGCGGTGTAATTCTAATACATTCTGCATTTTTAACAGCTTCATAATCGTATGCATAACTATCTTTTAATTTATAAAAAGCTTCATCAGATTTTTTCCAAGGACGATTATAGACTACTGTAGAACCTCCATTAGCACTTGGTTGTAAATAAATATTCCAAGCTAGTTGAGCATTGATTTTACCTATAGTCCATTCAGGGAATAAGCCGTCTAGTCCTCCAGCCCAATCAACATGAATCAAGGCACGGTCCATAACACGTACAAGTCCTGCAAAATATGTATCCCCAGTTTCTTCTTCTATGGCAAAGTCTACATTGTGTGGCCAAGCATCCCCAACGAATCTTATTACGTTTTTAGCTAAATCTCCAGAATCTCTAAAAATAGATTCTCTTGCTTGGTTTGCTATAACTGCTTTTTTAAAGTATTCCTTTTTCTTTTCTATGCTGAATCTATGTTCAAATTGAGTGGTTCCTATTTTTCCGATTTTAGGATATACACCTTCATAATAATTTACTCCATATTCTTTAATGCCATTTAAAGCTTTTTCGCAAATTTCTTTCGATATAAAGTTAGGAATTCTAATTGCACCGATATTTCCTTTGAATAAATCTTCCAGTAGTTCTACAGATAATTTTTGCGTTTCTTCTATGCCCCAAGTTTTAACAATAACCATTATAAATTTTCCTCCCAAAATATAACATTTTTTACATTTAATAGTTTATCATATAGAGTTATATTTTAACACTATTTTTTATACATCATTAATAATCAGTTCAAATCTCCTTTTTCCTTTGCCTTTAGATTTATTAGATATTATTTGAAAGGAACCTATTTCTTTAGTTTCAGAAACATGAGTACCATTACATGGTTGTTCATCTAAATTTTCTATTTCTATGAGGCGAATATTGTTTATATTATTAGGAATAAGACTAAGAACAGTTTTAATTTTTCCATCTAAATTGGTTCCTTCACATCGATTAATAATTCGGGACTTAATTTGATGGTTATCTTGAATAATTTCATTAATACGTTTTTCAATATTCTGAAATTCAGTGTCGGAAAGTTGTGCATTAAACTGTATATCAATTCTAGCTCGATTTTCAAAGATTTGATTTCCGAGAGTTAATGCATCATACTCGTTATAAAGATAACCAGCAAAAACATGTAGCAAGGAATGATAGCGCATAAACTTATATCTTCGATTCCAATCCAATACTAGTTCAACTGGTCCATATTGCAACTTTTCTGAATTATCAATAAAGTGAATGATCTCATTATCAACTCTTTCAACCTTATTAACTGGAAAAATAATTTTATTCTGCTTTAAATATCCAATATCACAGGGTTGTCCACCGCCAGTGGGATAAAATATGGTTTTATCTAATATTATTTTTTCATTTTCTATATTTTTAATTATAGAAAACCCCTGTTTTATGTAAGGATTCTCTAAAAAAATTTCTTTTGACATATATAACCCTCCTTTTTTTATGATTATTTTACCATTTTTGTTATATAATTTAAAATAATTCTGAAAAGGGGGAAGATTTTAATGATTTGTATAAATAACATTCGATTAATTATAGGGGATAACTTGGAAACTATTGAAACTGGCTTTATAGTTTTTGATCAAGAGCGTATTATTGAAGTATCGAATCAACCTTTATTAAATTTACCTACTGAATGTCAGGTGGTTGATGGAACAGGCTTGACGGCATTACCTGGATTAATCGATGCTCATGTTCATTTAGGAATGGATTGTTCGCCAGATCCATTTTTCAGTATGAGTCATACAGATGATACCACAATTGCTTATCTTGCTTATAAACAAGGTATTCAATTTCTTGAATCTGGAATTACAACCGTACGAAATTTAGGAACTAGAAATAATATTGATATTCAATATAGAGATTCTATTCAAAAAAATATAATAGATGGACCACGCGTATTTGCTTCAGGTAACCCCATTATTATTACGGGGGGACATGGACAAGCAATGGGAATTGAGGTTGATGGAATTGATGAGATAAGAAAAGCATCTAGAACTCAAATAAAAGCTGGTGCTGACTTACTAAAATTAATGGCTACGGGTGGTGTTTTAACAAAAGGAAATAAACCTGCCTCAGTACAATTAACTATCGATGAGTTAAAATGTGCTTGTCAAGAGGCTAAGAATGCTAATATAGCTACAGCTGCTCATGCAATAGGAATAGAAGGTGTTAAAAATGCCATAAGAGCAGGTGTTCATACGATAGAGCATGGTTACTATCTAGATAATGAATCGATTCAAATGATGATTAACCAAGATGTGTATTTGATTCCAACTCTTTTGGCACCTATATTAATTTTAAATAATCCAAATCAGATTCCACAACATATGTTAGATAAATTAGAAGATATTGAGGTGCATCATAGAAAAAGTTTCCGTAGTGCTTTGAGTCAAGGTGTAAAAATTGCTGTGGGTACTGATGCGGGTACTCCATATAATTTCCCAGGCCAAATAGTAGATGAAATGAAGATTATGGTAGATGAAGGTATGAGTAATTTACAAGCGATTCAGGCGGCAACTAGTGTAGGTGCTGCTTGTTTGAAAATTGACTCTCTAACTGGAACATTAGAAAAAGGAAAGTGGGCAGATATTCTTATAGTTGAAGGGAATCCATTAGAGAATATATTGGATTTGAAAAATGTGAAACAAGTATTTAAAGCTGGCAAACCATGTTTAAATACATATGAGAATATAACACATTTTGCGTAAATGAATAAATGGTGGATTAGAAATGAATTTGAAGTAATGAAGAAAAAATTACTAAAGATAGTCTAGATCTAAAATATAATTATAGCCAGTTTAATACGTTTAACAATAGGAGGTTAATTGGATATTTTGAAAAAAAATAAAGAGTTGATTCTGACAAGAAATTTTAAAGAGAATCTATCGCTATTCTCCCTGGGTAGAAAAGAAGATGATAGGGGATAAATAATAAAAAAACTAGGCCATAATTACTTGTATTTTAAGAAAAGTGTAGCCTAGTTTTTTATTTTATCTGTTCTATATTCTAGTATATAATTCGATTAAAAATTCATCTTTTCTTTGCCAGATTTTTTTTCTTAAATATGTAGCCTTTTCAAGCACTGACTTGAGAAGGCGATTTTTCTTTTCTATATCATTCGTTGCATAATAAGCCTCTAAAACATTTTTGATTCTCGGAACAAATTCATGTATATGTTTTTCTTTTTCTAATATCTTTTTAATTTCATGTTTAAGCTCTTCAATTGCCTTTTGCGTAGTCTTCAATCGTACAGCAATAGATTTTTGCCTCTCTAAGAATGTTTCAACATCATATACACCTTTCTCCAACAAATCATGGAGATTATTTTTTTGTTTTTGCAAATTAATCATTTGTTGTTCTTTCTTTTCTAAAGCTTTTTGTTGTAGATGAATATTATTTTTTCTTTTCTTTTGTTGTACCATGTTTTCTTGTATCTCAAAGCTTTCGATAATTTGTTTTAATCCATCAAGTATGCGCTGTTCAACGAGTGCCAAAGAAGCACCTTTTTGAACTCCTTTGCATGACGGCTGTACACAACGTACTTGAGGATTAGGGCGATCTTTTCGTGGCTGATAAAGCATAGAATGCCCACATAGCTCACATAACAAGAGGCCTGCCAATGGATTAGAAAGTTTTTTTGTCTTAATTGTTGGTGGTCGCCAGCGTTTACTATGAGCCGTATTAGCCTTTTGAAATAATTCTTCTGATACAAGTGGCGGATGAGCGTTATCATGTCGCTGCCATCTTTCTTTTGATACTTTTTTTCGAATGTATTTCCCGTTTTGTTTAATGTAACGGATTTTCCCCCAAATAATGTGACCAAGGTATACTTCGTTTTTTATAATGGATGAGATAGTTGAAGGATTCCAATATTCGCCTTCAGGAGGAGCAATACCTAATCTATCTAATTCTTGTGCAATTGTTTGTCTACCTATTCCATTTGCCATTAATTCGAAAATTTTAGGTATTACCCAACTTTTTTCAGGATCAGGATAAAGTTTTAAGTTATTATCTCGTAGGTATCCATAAGCTGGAACACGAGAGATTGATTTTCCCTCTTTTGCGGAAGCTTTTCTACCACGCTGCATACGCTTAACAATTGTTTTTAATTCCTCCCGTGCAATTAAAGATTTTATACTAAAGGTTAACTCTTGATTTTCATCATTTGGATTAATAACTTCCGTTGGTGTAATAATGAATGTTTCTGAATAACGAAATACGCGATAAATCGTTCCTTGATCGACCATGTCGCCGCGACCAAGGCGGTCTAAATCCATTACTAACACTGCATCTGCAATGCCTGTTTCTACTTCTCGAAGAAGTTTTTGCATCATAGGTCTTTCAGATATATATTCACCAGAAACAACTTCTTCAAAAATATCAATGATATTATGATGCTCTTTATGAGCGAGTTCTAATAACTGAGTTCGATGACGTTCAAGTGTATCATAATGTTGTCCGTGTTCCATTGCTTTTTTTTCTTCTTCTAGATCTTTACGGCTTTTACGTAAATAAATAAATACATCAAGTTCTTCTGGACGATACATTAGTTTCACCTACCAGCTTGTCTAGTATTATTGTTATGGATATGTATAGCTAGCTTGTCCTATGAAAATGATAGTTCGTCTTTTTTCCTGTCTTGCATACATATAATGCAAGGGGGGGATATGATGAAAGAATTCCAATTCGGTAATACAAAAGTCATAATCCATTCGCCACTTGCATCAATGGGAAAAGAAGAACAAAAAGAATGGTTTCAACAAGAATGGGAAAAGAAAAATCCGATTTTAAGGTCTATAGTTGAAGCGGCAGTAAGTTGCCAAGAAGATGAAAAATAAAAAGAGCATTCTCTTTCATTAAGAGATATGCTCCTCTTTTTTCGATTAAATTATTCATTAAAATAAATAAGTGTTTTTAATGATGAATAGCTTTTTTAGTTCTGTAAATAATAATCTTGATCATTATTATGGAAGGTAGGTGAAACTGGAGATAGATCAATCCCTTTCTCTAAGGTTTCTAATAAGTAATATCCAAATGCTTTATCCTGTTGTATCAAGTTATGTAATAGGGTGCTTGCGCGAGCAATTCTATATTTTGTTTCATCAAGGGGTAAGGATGAATTATCTATTGTAATGAGGTGAAGCTCATCTTGTAGCTTTTGTAATAATGAAAGTTGAATGGTATCCGTCTTTCCCGTTTCAAGGTTACTTAAATAGGCTGGTGATACGCCAAGTTGTTTTGCAAAGGTGTTTAGTCCAATGCCTTTTTGAGTACGTAGTGTACGAATGTGTTTACCAATTTCGTTTATCATAAGACTAACCTCCATGGATTTATTGAAAGGAATACATAAAATGAATAAACAAAAGAAAATTACAATTACATCAGTAAGTTATGTTCATGATCCAGAATCAGCTCAAAAATGGTTTGAAGCGTATACCACATATACTTAATCACTGAGTTTGATACCATTGAGAAATTCTTTAATTCCATTATGACAAAAACTTGATTATATTTATTATGATGTACAGAAATTTAGTGGAATAAACATGTTCGGTAATTAGGATAGAGAACTCTATTTTGAATGAAGCAGTCTCGGTCATTGGATGCTAGCTCATTTAAAATACATTTAAGTATAAGAGAATAAGTTGATTTAGTATATAAAAAAACATACCAAATTATGGATATCGAAATTTAAGAATCTCTTGGTGAAGATAGTATATTGAATTATCATTATTAAAAAAGAGAGTATCTGAAGAAGATAGAAAAGAAATATTTTTAAAACAAACAGGTTATGAAATTTTAGGAGAATCAAAAAGGATGATACAAACACCTAAATTTAGAAGGAAAAAGAGAGCTTAATATACCTTCTAAAGGAAAAAGATTATTTGAATGGCATATAAAAATTGGTCGTACAACCAGAATTCATTACTATGTAGATGAAGAAGATGAAAAAGTTTATATTGGGTATTGTGGATGTCATTTAGGAATACCTTCTTATAATTCTTAACTTGATATATTTATATACAATAGTTATATAGAATTGTATTATGGGTATATCTTTGCTAATTAAACCAGTACAATCGCCACAGTACACTGATGTCAGCCTATAAAAATATAAAGGAAGAAAAATTTAGATATTATATTTTAAAGCAAAAAGCAGATGTATTTCATGCGATGAAGAGCTTTTTTAGGGAAGAATCCAGTGAAAGAATGGCATAGTAATAAAATACGCCAAGGTATCTTTTATAGATGCCTTGGCGTATTTTTAATATGTAAAAGTAATTGTTATAAATGAGTAGCCTTCTTTTGCACTGTATGGTGTAGCTTTGTAGGAAGCTCTTTGTGCACCAGCTGGTAGATGGATTTCTGCAAGGGCTTTTTTGATGTCCTGCATAGCATTTTGCACGGATTGTTTATAAAGAACTTCAACTTTTTCAGGTTTTGCTGAGAATTGCTGTTGTAATTTTGCTGTTAGTTCTTCATAGTTGTCAGCAACATATTGCTTTGATTGATACATTAATTTTGTGTCTTTTAATATTTGTTCATAGCTCGCTGATTTTGGACTGCCAGCTGAGACTTTATTGATTAATTCATTGTAATAGTTTGTAGTAGCCGTTGGATATGCGTTACGATTCCATTGGTGGTCTTTTGAGAGCTGTTCATCTGTTACATTGAAATAGGAATACATAACTCTTCCTTGCTCATCTGGAATAGGATCATCAAATGTTGTATCAAGGTGGTACCATTTATTGTCGATTTTCACCAAGTTCCAAGCATGTGGCTCTCCATTTCCAGTGCCTGTTACAATATGATTATCTATTCCAGCTTCTTTTAGTAATTGATAGGTTAATAGTGCATAACCTTGGCAAACAGCGGAACGGTTTGCTAGTGCTTCATATGCTGTATAAGCATGGTAAGAAGTATCATAGGCAATATGTTTTACAACGTAATCGTGAATGGCTTTTACTCTCTCATGATCATCCATGCCACTTTGAATAATAGACTGAACAATTGCTTTTGTTTGTTTCATGACATATTCTCTTTGTTCTTTCGATTCGCGGTATGTAATGTTTAAAGTAAAACGATAATTACCAGGTGAACCAGAGAGAGAATATGAAGTGCGGGCTAGTGTATAATTCGCATATTCATTTGTATTCATCAGTTCTTTGTACGCATTAAAAAGTATATCCATCACTTCCTGCCTATTACTATTTTGTGTTTTATAAGGAAGTGTAATGTTTACTTCATAGGCATTGATATGCTTTTGTAATTCATGTTTAAATTCCTCTAGTAATTGCATATCTTTTGGTGGGGTATTAGCTTGTTGTTTCATATTTCCATTGGCTTGTTTGTTATATTCTAAAGCATTGTATAAGAACTGGGCATATTGTTCACGAGTTACAGTTTTGAATGGTTCAAAATTTCCATCGCCTGTACCAGCTGCAATATGATTGGATTGTATAGCACTAATCGCATCTTCTGCCCAAAAGTTTTTTGGAATATCATGAAATGTATGTCCTTGTTTTGTAGAAAGATGAAAGGCATTTTTTATAATTTGTGCCATCTCTGCTCGGCTTATAGAATCTTTTGGTCTGAAGGTTCCCTGGTCGTCCCCCTTAAAAATTCCTAAATCTGTAAGTGCTAAAATTTCTTCTGGAAACATGGTAGAAGAATGCGTAATGTCACGATAAGGATTTTTCAATTGTGAGCCATCTTTTAAAATATAGCGAGTATTATCATTACTGAAAGTGCCGTTCTTTTTATTAGGAAATAGTACGCGGTAAATTAAAGCGGCTACTTGTTCGCGAGTAGCAACATCACCTAAACCAAATTTTCCGTTTCCATAGCCTGCAATAATATTTTGACTTGCTAAAGTCGTAATAGCAGGGTATGCCCAATGTTTTTGGGGAACATCAGAAAAAGAAGAGGGCACTTCAGCAGCTTTGATGGTATCAGTATGTGTATATAATAGAGCGCTTCCAATTAGTGTGAGTGAAGTGATTGATTTTAATAGTTTTGTGTACATTCTAATTTCTCCTGATCTATCATTTATTTTCTTTAGGCATTTTCAATTTATGTTGAAAAGTCTGAAAGAATATAACAATATAAATATAATAATATATATTATACATTAAATTTTTAAGTGATATATCATATGTATATGAAGGAAATGTTTCTATATATATGTTCTATTTCAAATATCGAAGAAGTAGTTAGGTTCCTTATTTTTTCCCAACAATTCTTTTAAGACTTGTAATGCTATCAAACGATTGAGTTTCAATCATAAAAAGCACCTCTCAATAAGCGAGAGGTGCTTTACATTACATTACTTTTTTAATAGTATTTGTTGCTTGTTTCGTTTGCATAGCAACGTTTTCTTGTCGCAATGCTTTAAATAATGAAGTAATCATTAAAATGACAACAAATGAGAATGGCAAGGCAGCGATAATGGCTGCAATTTGCAAGGCTTTTAGTCCGCCAGCTCGTAAGAGAATAGCAGCAATGACTGCAATTGTTAATCCCCAAATTAATTTTAAATGGTTCTTTGGTGATAAGCTCCCATTGCTCGTTTGCATAGAAACAACGAATGTTGCAGAATCAGCCGATGTAACAAAGAACGTTGCGATTAACACGAGACTTATAATTGTTAAGAACGTTGAGAATGGTAAATGAGAAATAACGGAAAATAATCCGATTTCTGTGCCGTTTTTGGCGATTTCATCAGCAATTCCAAGCGATTGGAACATTTCCATATGGATAGCAGTACCGCCAAAAACGGCAAACCAAAATGTACAAATGAGTGTTGGAATGAAAACTACGCCAAAAATGAATTCTCGAATTGTACGTCCGCGGGAAACTCTTGCGATAAATGTTCCAACGAATGGAGACCAAGAGATCCACCAGCCCCAATAGAAAATGGTCCAATTCTCAATCCATGAAGAGGAGTTTTTGCTAAAGGCTCCTAATTCTAATCCCATACTTGGTAGTGATCCGATATAAGAACCTATTGTAGAGGTAAAATATTTCATAATAAAGACAGTTGGTCCAAGAAATAAAAAGGAAATGAGTAATATACTTGCTAGGGAGAAGTTTAAGTTACTCAAATATTTAATCCCACGATCTAAACCAGTCTGTGCACTTGTTAAGTACAGTATAGTAAAAATGGCGATGAGTATGAGCTGTGTACTAATGGTATTATGAATAGAAGGGAATAAATAGTTTAAGCCTCCTGCAATTTGTTGTGCACCGATTCCTACAGATGGCACAATTCCAAAGACGGTTGCTAAAACAGCTAAAATATCGACTGTTTTTCCGATAGGAGAGTTTTTCGATCGATTAAATAAAGGAGTAACTGTAGCACTAATTGTACTACCTTTTTTCATTCGAAATGTAAAGTATGCGATTGTTAAAGCAACCATTGCATATAGTGACCAAGGGAAAAGTCCCCAGTGGAAAAAAGAATATCTCATAGCAAGTTTTGCGCTTTGTTCTGTCCCAGGTTCACCAGTAAGCGGTGAACCAAGATGCGAAATTGGTTCAGCAATTCCATAAAAGAGAAGACCAACTCCCATTCCTGCTCCAAACAACATAGAAAGCCAAGACAGGTAACTGTATTTTGGTTTCTCATCATCTTTACCAAGACGGATTGAACCATATTTTGAAAAAGCTAAATAAGCAGCTAAAATAATCATTGTGGTCATAAGTAAAGAGTAAAACCATCCAAACTTATTGAGGATAAATGAGTTTAATGAAGAAGTAACACTTTGTAAATCATAGCCTTGTATCCAACTTGCTGGAATCGCACCCCATATAATAAATAATGTTGTAAGCAAGATGGAGATATAGAATACACTGTTCTTTTTTTTTATCATAGAATCCCACCTTTTATTTAATAAAGTTAATAATTATATTTATTATAACAATAACGAGTTTAAATGTCAAAAAATTCGGTTTTTAACGAATTTATAAGGTAGAGATATTGTTTGAGAAATGTTCACAATTTATCAAACAATAATATGAAATATTGCATTTTACATTATTTTACTAGTATAATATGTTAAATTTTAAGTAATTAATATAGAAATATAAAGATGAAAGGAAGTTATTATGAATAAGAAATCAAAAATTACGCAAATGATGCTCGGTATTAGTACAGTAGCTTTATCATTTGGAAGTATTCAAACACAAGTATCAGCAGAAGAAAAAATACCTTATAATGTCATGCAAATGAAGCCGATTGGAGTTGAAACTCAGACGGATCAAATTGCTCATGTTTCGCAGGAAAATAAAACATTATCTTTTGAAGAACGATTAAGAACGGGAGATTTCTCTCAACGTCCAGCTTTTGGAATGAAGAGAACGGAATCTAAACAGTTTCAAGAAAGTTATTCTATGGCTGATTTCAATAAAATGAATAATGAAGAATTGATTGATACATTGGCAAATATTCGTTGGAATCAAATCACAGATTTATTTCAATTTAATCAAGACACAAAAGCGTTTTATCAAAATAAGGAAAGAATGCAAGTTCTGATTGATGAATTAGGTCGTCGTGGGAGTACATTTACAAAAGATGATGCAAAAGGAATTGATACATTTGTTGAAGTGTTACGTTCAGCTTTTTACCTTGGTTTCTATCATAAAGAATTAAACTATTTAAATGAGCGTAGTTTCCATGATAAATGCTTGCCAGCATTAAAAGCCATTGCGAAAAATCCAAACTTTAAACTTGGGACAGAACAACAAGATACGGTAGTATCTGCATACGGGAAATTAATTAGTAACGCTTCGAGCGATGTCGAAACAGTGCAATATGCAGCAAATATTTTAAAACAGTACAATGATAATCTCGCTACTTATGTAAGCGATTTTATGAAAGGGCAAGCTGTATATAGTCTTATACAAGGGATTGATTATGATATAGATTCTTATGTGTATGCTTCGTATAAAGAAGCAAATCAAACAATGTGGTACGGTAAAATGGATGCTTTTGTAAATGAAGTGAGCCGTATTGCGCTTTTACAGCATGTAACAACAGAAAATAGTTGGTTAATTAATAATGGCATTTATTTTGCAGGTCGTTTAGGGAAATTTCATAGTGACCCAAATAAAGGATTAGCAGTTGTTACACAAGCAATGCATATGTATCCGCATTTAAGTGATGCTTATTTTGTTGCAGTAGAGCAGATTAAAACGAATTATGGCGGAAAAGATTACAATGGAAATAAAATAGATGCAGAGAAAATACGTGAAGAGGGAAAACAACGGTACTTGCCAAAAACATATACATTTGATGATGGATCTATTGTATTTAAAACAGGGGATAAAGTAACAGAAGAAAAAGTGAAGCGATTGTACTGGGCTGCTAAAGAAGTAAAAGCGCAATATCATCGTGTGATTGGAAATGATAAAGCGCTAGAGCCAGGTAATCCGGATGATGTGCTAACAGTTGTTATTTATAATAGTCCAGATGAATATAAGCTTAATAGACAACTATATGGATATGAAACAAATAATGGTGGAATTTATATTGAACAAGACGGAACTTTCTTTACATATGAACGTACTCCAGAACAAAGTATTTATAGTTTAGAAGAGTTATTCCGTCATGAATTTACTCATTATTTACAAGGGAGATATGAGGTTCCTGGTTTATTTGGAGAAGGAGATATGTATCAAAATGAGAGATTAACTTGGTTTCAAGAAGGGAATGCAGAGTTCTTTGCAGGATCTACTCGTATGAACAATGTTATTCCACGTAAAAGTATAATTAGTGGATTATCATCTGATCCTGCAAATCGTTATACAGCAGAACGAACATTATTTGCAAAATATGGTTCATGGGATTTTTATAACTATTCTTTTGCACTACAGTCCTATTTATATAATCATCGTTTTGAAATATTTGATCAAATTCAAGACTTAATTCGAGCGAATGATGTGAAGAATTATGATGCATATCGTGAGGCTTTAAGTAAGGATGCGAATTTAAATACTGAGTACCAGGCGTATATGCAAAAATTAATTGATAATCAAGAAAGATATAACGTGCCAGAGGTATCAGATGATTATTTAGCAGAGCATGCACCAAAGGCATTAACAGAAGTGAAGAAAGATATCGAGGATACAACGAATCTGAAAGGGGCAACGATTAAAAAGCATAAGTCCCAATTTTTTGATACATTTACGGTAGAAGGAACGTATACAGGTAGTACGACAAAGGGAGAAGCTGAGGACTGGAAAGAGATGAGTAAGCACATCAACCAATCTCTAGAAAAATTGACTCAGAAGGAATGGAGCGGTTATAAAACAGTTACAGCTTATTTTGTGAACTATCGTGTAAATGCAGAAAATCAATTCGAATACGATGTTGTATTTCATGGTATCGCAACAGATAGTGGAGAAAATCAAGCTCCAGTTGTAAATATAAATGGTCCATACAATGGAAATGTAAATCAAGCCATTCAGTTTAATAGTGATGGTTCCAAAGATGAGGATGGAAAAATTACTTCTTACTTATGGGATTTTGGAGATGGTACAACAACTACGGAAGCAAATCCAAAACATGTATATAAGCAGGAAGGAACATATAAAGTAACATTAACAGTAAAAGACGATAAAGGAAAAGAAGCGAAAACCGAAACAACCGTTACTGTTAGAAAAGGACACGAAACAACGGTAGAATCCGAACCAAATAATCGTCTGGAGGAAGCGAATCCTATTGCATTCCATACATTGATAAAAGGTAGTCTTATGAATGAAGATCGTACAGATATTTATACTTTTGATGTCACTTCTTCAAAAAATATAGATATTTCTGTTGTAAATGAACATAACATTGGGATGACATGGGTTCTTCATCATGAATCAGATATGCAAAATTATGTTGCGTATGGCCAAGCTAATGGAAATGATATAAAAGGGAAATTTGAAGCAAAACCAGGAAAGTATTATTTATATGTATATAAATTTGATAACGGAAATGGGACATACACATTATCAGTAAAATAAGTGTATGTCCGATGTATACGAAACTTTACTTTTTATGGGAAATGATATATTATATAAATATACAATATATCGGTTGTTTTTTAGGAGGAGCCTGTCACGACAGGCTCCTCCTGTTCTTTTTTAGGAAACCTGTACGACAGGTTTTTCTTTTAAAGAACAAATGACTGAAAATTGTGAAAAAATATCGAAAGAGGTGAAGCATACATATAAAAAAGAAGTATGAAAGAGAAAGGAGGACAGCGGGCATGTCTGTATTGGGGTATCCACTTGAGACAATTTATTTATACGGATTTATTATTATTACTATTCTTACTGTGATTTACATCTTTTTTGGAGATATTTTTGAATCTGTATTTAGCTTTGGAGGTGGATCTACTTCTATTGTCACGTTGCTACTAAGTTTCTTAGCTATGCTTTGTGGTTTTAGTTATATTGGTGAATATGTATTGTCTTTAGATAGTATCGTTATCTTTATTCTTTCGCTCTGTATATCACTGATTGGTGTTTTTATTATGAAAATATTAATTTTAAAACCCATTGCTGAATCTGAACAAAATACAGTACATGGTATGGAGGAATTTATCGGTTGCAGAGGAGAAGTCATTATTACTATTCCAAAGGAAGGATTTGGAGAAGTGTTAATTTCTTCAAAATTTGGAAGTAATGCGATACCAGCTAAAACGGTTGGAAAGCAGGATATTTTACAAGGTACACAAGTAATGATAGAAGGAGTACAAGATGGAGTACTACTTGTACGAAATATTGCTCATTCTTTAAAAAAACCAAAGTGGTAAGGAGGAGTTTACATGATTCCATTAATTATTGGTGGTGTATTACTCGCAATTTTACTTTTGCTTATTTTAGTATTTATCACGAAATATCGCACCGTTGGTCCAGATGAAGCTTTAATTGTCACAGGAAACTGGCTTGGCGGTGGTAAAAATGTTGTGACGACGGATGATGGAAAGAAAATTAAAATTATTCGTGGTGGAGGTACTTTTGTTGTACCAATTATGCAGCGTGCAGAACCTCTTAGTTTATTAAACTATAAATTAGAAGTTGGAACGCGTGATACGTATACAAAACAAGGGGTACCAGTTACTGTAAATGGTGTTTCCATTATTAAAGTAGGCTCAACAATTGAAGAAGTATCAACGGCAGCAGAACAATATTTAGGAAAAGAAACAGAAGAGTTAAAAGTGGAGGCAAAAGAAGTATTAGAAGGGCATTTACGAGCGATTTTATCCTCGATGACGGTGGAAGATGCATATAGTAATAGAGAACAATTTGCACAGAAAGTACATGAAGTAGCGTCTTCAGATTTAAAGAAAATGGGACTTCGCATCGTTTCTTTTACAATTAAAGAAATTACAGATAAAAATGGCTATTTAGATGCACTCGGTCAACCGCAAATTGCAACTGTTAAGCGTGATGCTCAAATTGCAAATGCAGAGCGTGAAAAAGAAGCGCGCATTGAAAAAGCACGTGCTGAAAAGGAAGCGAAAGAAGCTGAATATCAACGCGATGCTCAAATTGCAGAAGCAGAAAAGTATAAAGAGTTAAAAGTGCAATCATATAAGAAAGAACAAGAGCAGGCTCGTGCGGATGCGGATCTTTCCTATGAATTACAGCAAGCAAAAGCACAACAAAATGTAACAGAAGAACAAATGCGAGTGAAAATTATTGAGCGTGAAAAACAAATTGAATTAGAAGAAAAAGAAATTGCTCGTCGTGAGAAACAATATGATGCTGAAGTAAAGAAAAAAGCAGATGCAGATCGTTATGCAGTTGAGCAAGCGGCAGAAGCAGAAAAAGTAAGACAAATGAAAAAAGCGGATGCAGATCAATATAAGATTGAAGCGGAAGCAAAAGCACGGGCTGAAGAAGTGCGTGTAGAAGGGTTAGCAAAAGCAGAAATTGAAAAGGCGCAAGGGGAAGCGAAGGCAGAAGTTGAAAAAGCACAAGGTACTGCAGAAGCAGATGTTATTAGACTAAAAGGTTTAGCGGAAGCAGAAGCAAAACAAAAAATTGCCGAAGCATTTGAATTATATGGGCAAGCAGCAATTATGGATATGGTTCTGAAAATGCTTCCAAGCTATGCGAAAGAAATTGCGAGTCCGCTTAGTAATATTGATAAGATTACAGTTGTTGATACAGGCGGTGGTGGAAAAAACAGCGGTGCTGGAAAAGTTGCAGGGTATGCAACAGACTTAATGGCAACGATGCAAGAAACATTGAAAGCTTCTTCTGGTATTGACTTAAAAGAACTATTAGAAAGTTTCGCAGGAAAAGATGCGGTGGAGAAAGTAGTAAAGGAGCAGCTTCCTGTACAAGTGTTAGAAGAACAAAGGAACGATAAACAATAATAATACAAAAAGAGCTTCTGGGTCACGTATCAGAAGCTCTTTTTGTATTGTTGAAAATTAAAAAAATAGACAATCTTATATATTGTCTTCATTATTCGTTTTATATAGAATTAAAAATATATGTAAGACTTAATTATGTCATCATTTTTACAAATGGATACTATCACGAAATATCTATGAACAAAATATAAAGGAGACAGAGAAATGGAACAAGGAAAAAAGAAATTGAGAGGAATAGGTTTAAAAACGAAATTACTTGTATCATATATTATCATTTTGGTTCTTCCAAGTATTGTAATTGGTTGGACGTCTTATCTACAAGCGAAAACAAATTTTAATGATACAATTTTGGAAACAGCAAAAGATAACATAAAAATTTTAAATAATGTCATTAATAAAGAACTAGATAAGAAGCAAGTAGATGCTGAATATTTTACAAAATTATTTACCGAAGCGAGTTATCAAGGGGATCAAGTTCAAAATATACAGAATAAATTAGAAGAATATAATCAGTTACATCCAGAATTGGAGGCCATCTATACTGGATCTAATAATGGGCAGTTTATTCAATCACCGGTTACTGAAATGCCAGAAGGATATAATCCTACAGAAAGAGATTGGTATAAAGAGGCGGTGAAAAAAAACGGAGAGGTAATTGTAACAGCTCCATATAAATCCAAAACGACAGGAAACATAGTGATTACATTAGCAAAACAAAATGAGGATAAAAGTGGTGTTCTTGGTATTGATTTAATTATTAATGATATTGTAAATACTTCAAAAATGGTTAATATCGGTAAGCAAGGGTATGTAGCAATTTTTGATCAAGATACACGTGTGGTGGCACATCCAACGAAAAAGCCGGGTGAAAAATTAGAAGACTCAGCAATACAAGAGCTGTATCAAAAAGAAAAAGGAGATTTCAAATTTGTCCAAGACGGTGAAGAACGGAATGTAATTTTTGAAACAAATAAGAAAACAGGGTGGAAAATAGTAGGTATTATGCCTTCGGCAGAAATCATTCAAGCAGCTGCACCAATTTTTTTCAAAACATTAACTGTAATAGGTATTTCTTTATTAATTGGTGGGGTTTTAATTTATTTCATTATTGCATCTATTATTAAACCGTTAAAACAACTTGTTATGTCCTCGAAAAAAATTAGTGAAGGTGACTTAACAGAAAAGGTGAGTGTTCATTCGAATGATGAAATTGGGCAATTAGGGATTAGCTTTAATGAAATGGCAACAGCTCTACATGATCTAATTTCCAAAATTAATCTGTCAGCAGGCCATGTAGCAGCCTCATCAGAAGAATTAACAGCTAGTGTGAAGCAAGCAAGTGAAGCGACAGAGCAAATTACAAAAGCAATGGAGCAAGTATCAAGCGGTGCGGAAATACAAAATCGAGAAGTTGAAGATGGTGCAATGTTGCTGGAAGAAGTTACAAAAGGCATTCAACGTGTTGCGGATAGTTCTTCACTTGTATCAAATGCGTCTGCATATACAAAACAAAAAGCTGAAAATGGTGGGAAGTTAGTCGAAAAGACTGTTCAACAAATGAAATTAATTCATGAGTCTGTTTCGCAATCAGATAAAGTAATTACACTGCTCGAGGATAAATCAAAACAAATTGGAGAGATTCTTGAAGTCATTCAAAATATTGCGGAGCAGACAAATTTATTAGCACTAAATGCAGCGATTGAGGCGGCGCGAGCAGGCGAGCATGGCAGAGGTTTCGCAATTGTAGCAGATGAAGTTCGAAAATTAGCTGAGCAATCGGGGAAATCTTCAACAGAAATTGGAAAACTAGTTGTAGAAATTCAATCGGATATAAAACAAACTGTAGGTTCGATGAATCAAGTAGGAGCAGAAGTAGAATCAGGGATTGTTGTTGCGAATGAAACAAAACAAAGCTTTGCGGAAATATTACAATCTACAAATGATACTGTGTCACAAATTCATAATATGGCAGAAATCGCAAAACGTATGACGACGGATGCGAACCAAGTAAGCTCATCTATGAATGAAATTGCAGCAACAGTTGAAGAAAATGCAGCAAGTGTACAAAATATCGCTGGTTCTTCTGAAGAGCAATTGGCTTCAATGGAAGAAATTAATTCAGCAGCAGTACATTTATCACAAATGGCTGAAGAATTGCAAGAGATGATAGGGAAATTTAGAGTATAAGAGGTAAAAGCGGAGTGGGGAAGGCTACTCCGCTTTTACATTATTCATAAGTTTTATTTAGAATATTTAAAAATATAATTTGTTCAAGACAAGGGTGATAGAATAGATGAGAAAATAGAGACGTGTGAAGTAGGGAGTAGGTTTTGAATGAAAGTAATAATTGAAGAAATTTATAGCCCGTGTATCGGAGTGGTAGAAGAGATTTTTGTTGATGAGTCATCCTATGTTTATGAATGGGAAAAGTTAATGATGATTCGCAAAAATGATGGGACATTAGAAAAGGTTGCAGTTGGTATTAGCGGAAATATAAGAGCGGTAAATATAGAAGTTGGTCAAAAAGTGAATACGGACACACTATTAATAACATTAGAAGATGATTTAATCATTACAGGTTGTGAATAAAAAGGTGCGTAGAAGTTACTACACACCTTTTTTGGTTAGAGGCTCATTCCAAGCACATTCATTGTAAACTGTACAACATTTCGTTAGAAGAAATGGAATGTCTATATTTCACTTTTAATACGATAACATAAGGCGTAAAAGGAAGAACTTATAACTATTTTTGTTCCGACTATCTTCAAAAAGATAGGGAGAGAATAACAATGGGAAAAGAATTGTTGGTAACAATCAAAAGTGTTACTCCCCTTCAAGGAACTTTAACAATTCCTACATATTACGCGGAAATATATCCAGCAATTATGATGATTAGTGATGCTGGAAAATTGGATCGTGATGAAATGTTGGATGTTTACAAGTAAACTTATATAAAGAATTAGCTTATTATTGGACAGCATTAGGATTTGCGGTGTTGCGTTATGATAAGCGGAGAGTTTGTAAAAGTAAAGGGAATTATAGAAAAATAGGAATACAAGATTTAATTGATGATGCTACTTTGTGGGTTCGTTTTTTAAAAGCTCATCCGCTCATAGATCCAAAACGAATCATTATCGCAGGATATGGCGAAGGAGCGCTACTAGCACCAGCGGTTTATCTCGCTATTTTAGGGCAGTAAGACTCCCACCTCAAGATTTAGAAAGAAGCAAGGAAGATAGGGGGGAGTAGGGCTGCCTGTAACAGCCCGATTGGTGAGGGCTCATAATCAGTGGGGGATGAAGAAAACCCCCTACTGATTAAATTTTCACTTTATAGTAAGGAGTCTGTTGCTGGTTTCATTATGCTTGCAGGTGCGGTGGAACCAGCAAATTCTATATTAGAAGCAAAAATAGAAAATCATGTGAACGAGAGATGGTCTAGATTTGTAAGCTGGTTATGGAAGGTTTTCAAAATACCATATCATATGAAATTAAGAAATGATAAAATGATGAGGGAAGTACAACTTTTGGAAGAAGACAGCAGTCGGACAAAAAGTATAAAATTAGATGCCAAATGGTTAAGAGAACGGTTACAATATAATGTAATTTCATATTTAGAAAAAGTATTATGCCCAGTTTTAGCAATTACAGGAGGAAGGGATATACAGGTGCCTCCTGAACATGCGAAGCGAATTGTTTCACATGTTCATGATAAAGCAGAGTGGCATATCATTCCGAACATGAATCATGTTTTAAGAAATGCTGAACATAAGCACACAATGCTTCGATTAAGGAAGGAATATAAGGGACTTCTGGATAAAACTATTGAAGAAGAATTATTACATGTAATGAAGGAATGGTTAAAAAAACATTATCTTTCATAGGAGCTGTAAGTGTGAGGAAACAAAAGATTTTATTATGTATGTTATTGGGATTATTAATGATAGCAGTGGCTTGTGATAAACAAGAAGAACCTGAAATGAAGCCAGTTCATGTGAAAAGTGAAAAGAAACAGAAGGAAAAAGAAGAAAAGAGCATGAACTTAATGGATAAGCAATTATTGCTTTCGGCAACGCTTGGTGATACAGAAACTGCTATTAAGTTAATAAAAGACGGAGCGAATATAAATGTAACGGGTGACCAAGGAGAAACACCTATCATGGCTGCAACATATTACAATCATGTTGAAACTGTAAAGGCTTTGATTCAGGCAGGGGCTGATATTGAATTACAGGATAAAAAGCAAGACAATCCGTTTCTTTATGCAAGTACCGAAGGATATGTCGATATTGTTAGATTAACAATTGATGCTGGAACAAATGTAAGAGAAACAAACCGTTCTGGTGGGACAGCGCTTATTCCAGCTGCTGAGAGAGGGCATGTCGAAGTAGTCGAAGAGCTATTAAATCGTACAGATATTGATGTGAACGATAAAAATGATGATGGATGGACAGCTTTACTTAAGGCAATTGTGTTAGGAAATGGTAGTGAGAATCATAAACAAGTTGTGCAACTACTAATCAATCATGGAGCAGATGTAAATTTAGCGGATCGTGAAGGGATAACGCCTTTGGAGCATGCAGAAAGAAGAGGTTTTACAGAAATCGTAAATATGCTCAAAGAAGCGGGAGCGAACGAAACACTTGAAACGATAGAGTAGTATGAAAGAAAAAGTAAGAGGTCAGGAACATCATGATTTCTTACTTTTTTCTATAGTTGGAGGATCATACATAATTATTTTTATTCATCATTTCTTATCATGTGAACCTAGCTACTAGAAAGTATTATATTACTTTATATGGACAAGATATTTATGAAACATAAAAAAGAAATAAGCAAGAAGCGATTCAAATGGTGAATGGAGCAAGAAATAGATAAACAATAAGGAAAAATACTTGAAAAGCTCGAAAGAACAATAAGACTATTTGTTTTTAACGAATGAACAAGGGCGTGAAATAAAAGAATGATGCGCAATTGGAAGAAATGTATTTGCTTAATTGGAGTCGGCATCGGCAGCAGTAGTATGTACATAAATAAGAATGATATTCTGCCGATTACAGATCATAAAGAAGTGACTAAGAATATTGCTTTTTATCCAGTTTCTATAAATGATCAAACGCAGCGCTTTTTTTCAACTTCACAAAATGTACAAAAAAGAAATGAAGAAAAGGTATTATTACAACATGTTCCATTCATTAGACAAGCGCCAGAATTGGATAGAGGGTGTGAAGTAACAAGTTTAGCGATGATGTTACAGTATGCGGGTGTTACAGTTGATAAAATGACACTTGCAGAAGAAATACCTAAAATTCCGTTTTTACATAACGGTTTGCGCGGTAATCCAAATGAAGGATTTGTAGGGAACATTTATACATTTTCTGAGCCCGGGTATGGGGTATATCATAAGCCGCTTTTTCAGCTAGCAACTAAATATTTACCGAATCAAGTTGTTGATTTAACAGGTGAAAATATAGAGGGGATTTATGAAAGAATACGTGCTGGTAATCCTGTTGTGATGATTACAAATGCAACATACGCCCCATTAGATGCGGATGAATTTCGTATATGGAAAACAAAGACAGGAAATGTTTCGATTACGTACAATGAACATTGTGTTCTTCTCGTTGGCTACGATAAGGAATCGGTATACATTCATGACCCGCTTAGCAACCAACCGAGCATACGCGTATCACGAAAAAACTTTGAACAGGCATGGGTTCAAATGGGAAGTCAAGCGATTTCAATGAATGAGAAAAGATATGAACGTGAAACGACTTGATGAAATTATTTTGGATACGAGTACAGATGATACTTATGAGAAATGAACTCCTTATACTTATTTAGTCGAGTATAAATAAGAGTTTTAGAATCATGTAATCCTTTTCTAGAACCATTCAAATAAACAAGCAAGTATATATATTCAATTTTGGAATGCATCAAAAAGCGGAAAAAGAAGCGGAATGTAGTATAGATATATGCTACTGAATTCCGCTTCTTTTTTATAAGAAAGAGATATTGAACAGCAACAATTATATATAAGGATTATTCAAATGAGTGAATAGTTTTCAAACATTTAATTGACAATTTTCTAAAAAATAATCATTATATATTGTTTTATAGATTTTAATTATATAAAATAACACAGATGTTTGATATTCAACTAGAGGTGGGGGATTATGCAAAATATATGGAAACGATTTAGAGGAACAAGTATTAAGAAGAAGTTAGTTTTTGCATTTTTAATTATTTTAACTATACCTGGACTTATTATTGGTGGTGTATCATATCAGACTGCCAAGGAAAATTTTGATCAACAACTTACGAAAAAAGCAAAGGAAAATGTCGCAGTTTTAAATAGTGTGATTAAACAAAATATGGAAGCGAAATATGTGGATGCGGCGTACTTTGCAGATGTTTTAACTGAGGATACATATCCGGACGGACAAGAAGAGAGTGTAAGAACAAAATTCACACAATATATGAGGCTTCATCCAGAGGTAGAAGGCATCTATATTGGAACGCAGACAGGGAAATTTATAAGAGAGCCATTTAAGCAAATGCCCGATGGATATAATCCAGCGGAAAGGTCATGGTACAAAGAAGCGATTGAAAACAAAGGAAAAGTAATTGTTACGACTCCGTATCAGTCAACATCTACAAAAAATATGGTGGTAACGGTTGCGAAGCAAACGAAAGATGGTAAAGGTGTTGTAGGGATTAATTTAAATCTAGATAACATATTAAAGATTTCTAAAATGATAGACATCGGTAATAAGGGCTATCCTGTTATTTTAGATCAAAATAAACAAGTTGTTAGTCATCCATCAAAAAAAGCTGGTTCAAAGATTACAGATTCTTGGGTAACGCCTATTTATGAGAAAAAGCAAGGAAGCTTATCCTATACAGAAAAAGGCGATGACAAAAACATAATTTTTATAACAAATGAAAAAACAGGGTGGAAAATAGTTGGGGTTATGTTTGCAGAGGAAGTGGTTCAAGCAGCTGAGCCAGTCTTTTATAAAACATTAATTGTTATTATGATTTCTATTGTTCTTGGTAGTATTTTAGTTTATTTCCTTATACAATCTATTATAAAACCGTTACGTAAAATTGTGGATTCTGCACATAAAATTAGTAAAGGTGATTTAAGAGAAGAGCTCAAGATTTACTCGAAGGATGAAATAGGAAATTTAGCACAGTCATTCAATAAAATGTCAGATTCTCTTCGTAGTGTTATTTCAAAAATTAGCTTTTCATCAGAGCATGTGGCCGCATCAGCTGAGGAGCTAACAGCGAATGTACAACAGGCAAATGATGCAACAGATCAAATTACATTAGCGTTGGAACAAGTATCAAGCGGAGCAGAATCGCAAAGTCAAGGGGTTGAAGAAGGTGCAGCGACATTACAGCAAGTAAACATGGCAATTCAAAATTTAACAGGAAGCGTACAAGCTATTTCTGTTTCTTCATCTCATACAAGACAAAAAGCTGGTGAAGGGGAAAAACTAGTAGACCAAACGGCGAAACAAATGCATTCTATTTCTGAATCTGTTTCGCACTCAGATGGTATGGTCAAGCGTCTTGATGAGAAATCTAAACAAATTGGTGTCATTTCAGAAGCTATTCAAAGTATTGCTCAGCAAACAAATTTACTTGCTTTAAATGCAGCGATCGAAGCAGCTCGCGCAGGCGAGCAGGGACGAGGGTTTGCCATTGTGGCAGATGAGGTTAGAAAGTTGGCAGAGCAGTCAGGGGAATCATCACGTGAAATTGCTAATTTAATTAAAGAAATTAAAGCTGATATTGAGAATACTGTACAATCAATGGGATATGTAAGTGACGAGGTTCAGTGTGGATTAGAAGTTGTAAGCAAAACAAAATTAAGTTTTGTTGAAATTTTAGATTCGACAAATCATATCGTTTCACAAGTGAATCAAATGGTAGATACGACTAAGCTTATGGCAAGAGAAGCGAATGAAGTAACAAATGCAATTGATGAAATTGCAGCGGCCGCAGAAGAAAATACAGCGAGTGTGCAAAGTATCGCAGCATCTGCTGAAGAACAAGTTAGCTCGATGACTGAAATTCATTCAGCTGCGCAAAATTTAGCAGAGATGGCGGAAGAATTACAAGAAATGATTAGCGAATTTAAACTAGAATAGTATGAAATAAGTAAGGTGAAATTGTTATTGCCTTACTTATTTTTCTATCTCAAGAAGTATGATTTTGATAAACAATAGGGGAGTCAATGAAAGGATGAGAAATAGAAGGTTATTAAGTTTATGGAAAACGATTACACTGCTGGTATGCACTGTTGTTGTACTTTCTTTACTTGTAACGGATATTTTAATTAGTCACCATGTTGAGCGTACGACAGAAGAAAGCCAAGCAGAAAAAGCCAAAATAATTGCGCGTATTGTAGCGCATTCACCAATTGTGCTGGAAGGCTTAACAGGTAGAAGAGATGCAGTTGAAATTCAAACATATACGAACAGGTTATTAAAAAATACAGATGTTCAGTTTATTGTCGTTATGGATATGAAGGGAATTCGAAAATCTCATCCAAATCCTCAAAAAATCGGTCATCATTTTGTTGGAGGGGATGAGGGAACGGTTTTAAAGGGAAAAGAACATGTGTCTTTAGCTGAAGGAACGTTAGGGATTTCGATGCGCGTATTTGTACCTGTATTTTCTGAAGTAGGAAAGCAAGTTGGTGCAGTTGCTGTTGGGATTTCAGCTGATAATGTAAAAGAGAGAACGAAAGAAAGTAGACATATTATTTATATTGGGATTAGCATAGGAATATTAGTTGGAATTATTGGGGCAGTGTTATTAGCCAGACATACTAAAAAGATTTTATTTGGCCTTGAACCACATGAAATTGCAAAAATTTTAGAAGAAAGAAATACAATGCTACAATCTGTTAAAGAAGGAATTATTGCAGTAGATAAAGAAGCAAGAGTTACACTTATTAATAATGAGGCGAAGCGATTATTGAAAAAAAGTAGTCTTGAGGAAGAATGGATTGGTAAAGATGTTGAATCATATATGCCTAATTCACGTATTAAAGAAGTGTTACAGACAGGGCAAGTTCAGTTACATGAAGAGCAAAATGTTTATGGAGTTACGATTGTTACAAATAGGGTTCCTCTATATGTAGATGGTGAAATTGTTGGTGCGATTGCAACCTTTCGTGACAAAACAGAAATAAGAAAATTGGCAGAAGAAATAACAGGGATTCGATTATATGCTGAAGCTTTGCGAGCGCAGTCTCATGAATTTATGAATAAGATGCATGTTGTACTGGGGCTTACACACATGAAGCAATATGATGAGTTACAGAAATATGTGAGTAGTATGGTATCAGAGCATCAATATGAAATTGGTGGTGTTATGAAAAAAGTTAAAAATCCTGTATTTGTTGTTTTTTTACTTGGTAAACTTAGCTATGCAAGAGAGAGGAATATAGAGCTCATTGTAAGTGAGGATTCTTATTTACCAGATATATTTGATGAAAGTATGATTCATGAGCTAATCACGATTGTGGGAAATTTAATTGATAATGCATTGGATGCGGTAACAAATTGTGAAGAGAAGCGAGTTCAAATTGCAATTTATTATGAAGACACATTAATGATTGTAGTGAAAGATACAGGACATGGGATACCGACAGATCGACTTGATACAGTGTTGATGAAAGGATATTCTACAAAAGGAAAGAATCGAGGCTATGGTTTATTTCTTGTAAATGAAAGCATGAAGAGAATCAATGGGAAAATACATATTCAATCATTATTAGAAAAGGGAACAACTATCACAATTGAAATACCATATACAAAGTAGGGATGAGATACAAAGATGATTAAAGTTTTAATTGTAGAAGATGATCCGATGGTAGCAATGCTAAATAAATCTTATTTAGAGCAGATTGGGGGATTCGAACTAGTTTCAGTCGCCTACTCTGTCAAAGAAGCGATAAGAATATTAGAGAAATTAAATGTGGAATTTATTCTACTCGATATTTTTATGCCTGAAGATACAGGATTTGAGCTATTGATGTATGTTCGAAATCAAGAAAAAGAAATTGATATTATGATGATTTCAGCTGTGCATGATATGAGCAGCATTAAAAAGGCACTGCAATACGGAGTTGTAGATTATTTAATTAAACCATTTACATTTGAAAGGTTCAAAGAGGCGTTAATTGCATACCGGGAGAAGTTTCAATTTATGAAAGAGCAACAGCAGATTAGTCAATCTGAATTAGATACACTCATTCTCAAAAAGGAAAAGGTAGAAGGAAATGCAAATCAAGAGTTGCCAAAAGGACTAACAAAGCAAACATTACAACTCATTTGGCGGCAAATTGAGTTGCTTTACGGCAAGTCATTTACTACTGATGAAATGGCTCAATTAGTAGGGATCTCAAGAGTATCTATTCGGAAATATGTGAAGTTTTTAATAGAAATTGGAGTTTTAGAAAATGAAATGGTATATCAACAAGTGGGAAGGCCTGTAAGCAAATTAAGATGTATTGATCATAACAAAATAAATCTATATGTATAAGCGACTTTTACAAGTCGCTTATACTTTTTTTAATTACAAAATTGGTTACAAAACTTACAAAAACTATTTTTACTATTGGAAGCGTTTTAATATGGGAATAAGAATATAAGGGGGTGCCACATGGGAATTCAAAATAATATGGAAGCGGTATCATTTGTGGAGAGAAATGAATCAAAACAAGAAACTTTCGCTTCTCAAATGATGAATATTAAAATAGGTGTTATACCATTGCCATTATATCTTGTTCTAGCAGCTATTATTTATGGAGCATCTATATATCAGAAATTGCCTGCAGATATGATTGGTGGATTTGCCGTTATTATGATTATGGGGATTTTCTTAGGTGATATTGGAATGAGAATTCCAATTTTAAGAAATATTGGTGGTCCAGCGATTCTTTCATTATTCATTCCATCCTTACTCGTCTTTTTTAATTGGATGAATCCAGCGTCTATGGAAGCTGCAACGATGTTAATGAAGAAATCGAACTTTTTATACTTATATATTTCTTGTTTAGTAGTAGGAAGTATTTTAGGAATGAATCGAAAAGTGTTAGTGCAAGGATTTATTCGAATGTTTATTCCTTTAGTGGTGGGAACGATAGCATCTGTAGTAGTAGGACTATTAGTTGGTTCATTATTTGGATTTGAAATGAAGAGAACATTCTTCTTTATTATTGTGCCAATTGTAAGTGGAGGAATTGGAGAAGGGATTTTACCACTTTCATTAGCTTATAGTGATATTTTAAATGAATCATCAGCAACATTCGTCTCACAGCTTATTCCAGCGGCGATTATCGGGAATATGTTTGCAATTATTGGCGCGGGGTATATGAAGCGCTTAGGTGAGAAAAAGCCAGAGCTAAGCGGGAATGGTGTATTAGTAAAAACGGATAATCAAGCAGAATTACTAAAAGAACAAAATACAGAGAAGCCAATTGATTTTTCATTAATGGGAGCAGGATTATTAATTGCTTGCACATTCTTTATTTTTGGAGGATTTGCCTCTAAATTTATTGGAATTCCAGGCGCTATCATTATGATTTTTTCGGCAGCAATTGTGAAATATTTTAGATTAATGCCAGCAAAGATGGAGCAAGGGGCATTTCAATTATATAAATTTATTTCGAAAAATTTAACGTGGCCTCTAATGGTTGGTCTAGGGTTATTATATATTCCATTAAAAGATGTAGCAGAGGTTCTTTCATTTGGATATGTCGTTGTGTGTGCTTCAGTTGTTCTAACAATGATAATGTCCGGTTATTTTGTTGGAAAGATTATGAAAATGTATCCAGTTGAATCTGCGATTGTAACAGGGTGTCATAGCGGCTTAGGTGGAACAGGAGATGTTGCAATCTTATCAGCTTCTAATCGTATGGAATTGATGCCATTTGCGCAAATCTCAACACGTTTAGGTGGCGCAGCGATGGTTGTAACCGCAACAATTTTATTAAAAATGTTTTCTTAAATAACAATCGGGCAAGCTAGCTATAGAAAGATATGGCTAGCTTGTCAAATTGAGGGGAGAATATACCGATGTTAGAAAAGCAAATTAATGAGCGATCATTATTACTTCATAAAGAGTTAGTAGGAAAGATTGAAATTACGAGTAAAGTAGAAGTAAATTCAGCAGAGGATTTAAGTTTGACATATACACCAGGAGTAGCGGAGTCTTGTAAAGCTATCGCGGCCGATGAAGAGACAGCGTATGATTACACAGCACGTGGTAATATGGTGGCGGTTGTATCCGATGGGACAGCTGTACTTGGTTTAGGTGATATTGGACCGAAAGCTGCGATGCCTGTTATGGAAGGAAAGTGTATTTTATTTAAGAAATTCGCGAACGTAGATGCATTTCCGTTATGTTTGGGAACAAAAGATGTAGATGAAATCGTTACCCTTGTGAAAAATTTAGAGCCGACATTTGCTGGAATCAATTTAGAAGATATTGCAGCACCGCGTTGCTTTGAAATTGAAAAACGTCTAAAAGAGGAAACAAATATTCCAGTTTTTCATGATGATCAGCATGGAACGGCAATTGTCGTGTTAGCTGCTGTAATTAATGCATTAAAAGTTGTAAAGAAGCAAATGAATACAGTGAAAATTGTCATTAATGGTGCGGGATCAGCGGGAATAGCAATTGGTAACTTGTTATTAAAAGCCGGAGTAGAACATATAACATTAGTAAGTTTAGAAGGCATTGTTTGTGAGGGAGAATTATGGATGAATCCAGCACAAATAGAAATTGCGAAGAAAACAAATCGAGAACATGTGCGAGGATCATTAAAAGAGGCAATTCGTGAGGCGGATATTTTTATCGGTGTATCTGCTCCAAATGTATTAACAAAAGAGCTTGTACAGGCGATGAATAAAAAGCCAATTGTATTTGCGATGGCAAATCCAATTCCAGAGATATTTCCAGATGAAGCATTAGCAGCCGGAGCAGCTGTTGTTGGCACAGGAAGATCTGATTATCCAAATCAGGTAAATAATGTATTGGCGTTTCCCGGTATCTTCCGAGGGGCATTAGATGTACGTGCAACGGATGTTACAGAAGAAATGAAATTAGCAGCAGCATATGGAATTGCTAACATTATTACGGATGAAGAAAGAAATGAAAACTATGTTATCCCAAATCCGCTTGATAAAAGAGTTGTGCCAAGTGTGGCAGCGGCAGTAGCAAAAGCAGCAATTGAGTCAGGAGTAGCGCAAATTAAAAAAATACCAAGTTATGAATGCTAAAAAGGAGCCTTCTTACGAAAGAAGGCTCCTTTTTAGCAGATAAGAAATCTTTAATACAAGGAATAAGTTGTTATTCTTTATAGCATTATGAATTTTACTTCATGACAATGTTGTTCTATTATCTTGAGTAATTAAGAGTGTGAGAAGCGAATTGCGGAAATAGAAATTACTCTACATTGATAACAAGTTGCTCATAGTATTGTTTATTTATATACACATTTAAAACCCATAATCCAGCAGAAGGCAGTGACATAAGTAGAGACATTTCTTTTGTACCTGGTTGGAGTAATTTTTGTGCTGTCCAAATTTTTTCGGAGTTTTCATTTGAAAGAATAACGGGAGTTGGAGCGGTCTTCCCTTGTTTTAAAGCAATAATAGAGAATTGTCCATTTGGTATTTGGGAATCGAGAAAAACCCACATATGTTCCATTGCTTCACTCGAAGTAAATACACTATCTACAATGCCAATTTTTCCTTCAATACCTTTTAAGAGCATTTTTCCTTCGGCAAACGAAGGGCTTTCCTCCCAATTCACATCTTTTAAAACGCTAAGGTGAAAAAATGAAGGTGCGCTTGTTTGAGGTTTTGAGATCTTCATTATTTGTTTTTCGGGGGATTTTGAATCTGGTTGTATTGCTGCGCAGCCGCTCATAAGAAAGATGGATAGTATCGCAGTACTTATTTTTTTCATGTAGCCACACTCCCACTTTGTATTGTTACTGTAATTGTATTTACTAGAGAGTGGGACAATTCCTTTAAAAGGATACAAAGAGGTTATAAGTTTCGTACGACTTCTTTTTACATTTCATTAGAAATTATAGGATCAGATACGTAATTAGATATGTAAGAGTAACCAAGAAAAGCACCCTCATGTGTATGAGAGTGCTTTTCTTGGTTACACTATTTCTCTTGATCTAAGAATAATACCATATGTTCTTCGTCCCAATATTGGCCATTATATTTTAAAGAGCGTTCTTGAACGCCGAACGTTTTAAATCCTAATGATTCGTATAGTTTTTTTGCACCGTCATTTCCAACAACAACATCGAGCATAATTTGTTCGATTTCGAGTTTTTTTGCAAGTTCGATACATTCTTTAATAAGAGCGCGTCCAGCGCCAAGACCGCGTGCTTTTGGAGACACATATACAGAACCAATTTTTGCTTTATGTTCTTGTTTTACATATGGTTTTGTTTCTAGAGTTGCAACCCCGATTAATTTACCGTCTTTAAATGCACCTAGTGTATAATTTTCATCTTGTTCAAGTTTTTGCGCTTTATATTCAATCGGGCATTCTTTATTAATGATATCTTCATAAGAAGAGCTGAAAGCTTCAGGGTTTTGTTTTAATCCTTCTACACGAAGTTCTAAATAAATTTCTGCTTCATCCTTTGTTAGTACATGAATGTCCAAGTATATCATCCTCCGTATTTCTGACAAATGTAGTTATATTTTATATTGAAATAAGAATAATTTCAAAAACTTGGCTCGAATAATGGTTTTTGTTGGCGAAAAATATCGGTTTCTTTTATTTCGTTATTTGCAGGTAGCTTGAATGGTAAGGGCTTATAATCAGTGGGGATGAAGAAAACTCCCCGTCGATTCAAGCTTCACTTTATTGGATTGGTAATTTTATTAGAAATTCTGTTCCGACGTTTAATTCACTTTGGACGGTAATGGTCCCATTATGCAGTTCTACAATTTCTCTCGCAACAGCTAAGCCAATTCCTTTTCCACCTGTTGCCCTTGTTCTTGATTTATCAACACGGTAGAAGCGATCGAAAATATGAGGAAGATCTTCACTAGGAATACCTTCTCCTTCATCTTGAACACATATAGTAAAAGTATTCTCATTTTCAAGCACATTTATTGTAATGATAGATGGTTCGTGAGAATGCTGATACGCATTTTGTAACAAATTTAGCATAACTTGTTCCATGCGGCGTTCATCTATATAAACGTTCAGGTGGTCATTACAATGTAATCGAATTTGTATGTCCGTTTTAGAAAAGTTTGTTTTTGTTTTTTCAATGATTTTTTCAAGAAATGGTCTAAGAGTTACTTTTTGTTTTTTTATGATAAACTGATGCTGTTCTAGCTGGGCTAAGTCGAATAAGTCTTGTATGAGTGCTGTAATACTATCTGTTTCATCTTCGATAATTTGTAAGTATTCCTCGCGTTCTTCTTTGGACAAACCCTCTCTTTTGGCGACCTTTGCATATCCCTTCATATATGTTAGGGGAGTTAACAATTCATGCGCAACACTGGAAAGAAATTCATTTCTTTCTTTTTTCATATAAGTTAGTTCACTTGATAATTCTTCAATTGTTGTAGCCAAACTACCAAGTTCATCATTGCGTTTGATTCCTAATGCAATGGGTTTATTTAATTTAGGCATTCGCTCTGTAGCTTTTTTCATTTTAATAAGTGGGTCTGTAATAACGCGAGAAAAAAGAAAGACAGAAATAGTTGTTAAAATAAGAGTTAAACATCCAATAATAATGAATTGATTTGTTAAACGAGAAATCATTTTTTCTAAGAAAGATGTGTTTAAAAACATATGTACATATCCGGTAACTTGTCCTTTTGTAATAATGGGACTTGCAGTTGAAATGAATTTAGACTTTTTCCAGTTTGTTTCAACTGTTTTCCCATTTCTCGAAATAGATTTTATTTTACAAGCTAGTTGCTTCTTCATACTTTCTGTAACAATATCTGAAGTGGATATAATTTTTCCGCTTGTGTCTGTTATGACCATAGTTGTATCTGAATCGGAGTGAGATTCCATTAAAGTAATGATTTTAAAAGCACGTGACTCATTTCCAGTATGTATAAATTTTTCGATGATGTTTCGATACTTATTCCCTTGATTTAAAAGAGTATTTGTTTCTTCATCGATACGTAATTTCACAAGGCTTGTATGAAAAGAAACAAAGGCAATTGTTTCAATACATAAAGCTAATATTAAAAAATATGTAGCAATTTTAAGGGAAAGTTTGTCCATTTTGTTCCACCATACCTTATTTTTATATTGAATCAGTCTGTTATTAAAAATATATTTTTCCCTAATGAATCATGGCAGTTCCCCTTTCTTTTCTACGCTCGATTGAGAAATAAAAGGGAAACTGCCTTATAAGTAGTGAAATGAAATTTTGATAAAAGAAGAGATGCTATATTCAGCTGGTTGTAGTGATTAGTCACTTTTCCATTTGTATCCTACTTTATAGATTGTTTCTAAGTAGTTTTCAACAGGAAATCCTTTTTTTCTTAATTTCTCACGAATATTTCGAATATGTGAATCGACAGTACGATATTCAATATCTGTTTGATAACCCCATATTTTTTCGATTAAATCATCACGGCTGTATGCGCGATTAACATTTTGTAAAAATAGTCCTAATAATGCAAACTCAATTGGTGTAAGTGAAATCTTTTCATTATAAACAGTAACGGTATGTTTCATTTTATCCCATTCAATTCCATTGAAGCTAACAAATCCTTCTTTTTTCGTTCGGCGCAATACCGCCTCGATTCTTGCAACAAGTACTTGCTCATCAAACGGTTTAGTAATATAATCATCAGCTCCTATTGTCAATCCTTTTATCATATCGTAATTTTGATTCCGAGCTGTTAACATGATGATCGGGACATTGCTAAGTTGCCGAATTTGCTTACATGTTTCCCAGCCATCCATGTTTGGCATCATGACATCTAGCAAAATGATGTCGAACTCTTTTTGCTGGACGAGTTCAAGAGCTTCAAAACCTGATTTAGCCTTCATACAAAAATAACCACGTGGACTGAGAAATAGGTCTAACAGTTGTAACATGCGTTCTTCATCGTCTATTAACAAAATTTTTATCATATTTTTGTACACCCCAACAATTCTTTCTACTTTGTATAGTTTACATGAAAATAATAAAAAACTCTTTGCACAAAAGTAATTGACATAAAAAATGCACTACTTTTGCACAACTCTTTTTTATAATGAAAACGTAGCGACACAAAATACCCTATGTTGCGACATAACGTCATGTCATTTTAATTATAAAATGACAATTCCATTCTATTGTGTATGTGAGATAGTGAGGATTTTCGTATTCACCTCGCATCGGATAAGAAAAGGTTCCTATCTCACACTTTTTTATACAGGAGACTTCGTGCACATAGATGAAAAAGAAGATTGTTTATAAACAAGGCGTAATGCAATTATAATATGTATTGCAGTATCTGCATGAATCATTATAACGTGTGTAAATAAATTTTTCGGGATTTAATAATAAATAAAAAAGCGAATTGTTTCTGTAACTAGAAGCAACTCGCTTTTTTTTAATCCCATTATTAAAGATTTAGCGAAAAACAAAGGTGCTAGGCGGGAGGAGAGCTATCCCACGAAAAATAATTCAGGCTAATAATGAGTGAGGATGCGTTGATTTATATAATCAAGAGAAAGATTGTAATTTATATGATAAACCACGGAAGAATAGCTAAGCTTGAAGTGACAATTACCATGCTGCAAATAAAAAAAATCCGATATTTTGTTTGTTTCATTCTGTATACTCCTCTAATTATGGATTTAAATTATATAACAATTGGTTTATCCCGCTATTTTGGGGCAGTAAGACTCCCACCTCAAGATTCAGAAAGAAACAAGGAAGATAGGTGGGAGTCTTACTGCCCGTAACAGCCCGATTGGTGAGGGTTCATAATCAGTAGGGGATGAAGAAAACCCCCACTGATTAAAGTTTCGCTTTATTGCTTGCATCATTGCTGAATATTTTGGATTATTATTTTATATTTTTAGTATAGCGAATTGGTTGGGAAAGAACGATCGATAAAGATGACGTAAACATTACATTGTTGTAAGAAAAAAGCATCTTTTATGAAACAAAGATGCTTTGGAAGCGAATAGTGACAATTCCATGTTTATATAAAACAGGAATTATTTTTTTGAAGATATATAACCCTCAATTCGCACTGGATGTGTATAAATATTGCAAGAGTTATTGCGAATAAAGCCGACAACAGTAATGCCTAAATCATGTGCGAGTTGTAATGCTAATTTTGTTGGAGCGGATTTAGAAAGGATAATTTCACAACCGATTTTAGATACTTTTAATAAGATTTCAGATGAAATTCGGCCGCTAAATGCAATGATTTTTCCTGTGACGGGTATATCATGGCGTAAACAATAGCCATATATTTTATCTAATGCGTTATGTCTTCCAATATCCATTCTTGATAAAATGAGGCTATTTCGATCACATAAGGCTGTATTGTGAACGCCCCCGGTTTGTTGGAATGTAGTGGAAGACTGTTGTAAGGCAGTCATTAAATAAAAGCATTCTTCAGGAGTAAGTGTGATATGTACATCATGTAATTTTTTTGCTTTGGCTACATCATTAACAAAAACAAAGCCTTGTCTACTTTTTCCACAGCAAGAGGTAACATATCTTTTATTATATAAAGATTGGTAAAGAGGATTAATTTGCTTTGCTTTTACATGAACGATTCCCTGATCTTTCTGAATCCATAACTCTTCAATATGTTGGTAAGAAGAAATAATGCCTTCCGAAATTAAAAAGCCTACTACCATGTCTTTAATATAATTTGGAGTGCATACTACAGTAACATATTCTTCACCGTTTAATTTAATTGTAATCGGAGTTTCGGTAACAATTTCATCATGTTTTTCAGAGAACATGCCATCTTGATAATGCACCATGTTATATGTTTCTTGGACAGGACCCATATTCTTTTCCCCTTTTTATGTATTTTTTCTTATTCATCATGAAATATTGAACTACTACTTACATTATAAGATTCTTTTGGTTATTATTGTATATTTACGATATAATAGAGCTGTAGAATAGTGTCATTTTGACTTTCGTATTATATGTTAATAGCACCATAGAATTGACCATCTTAGATAGGATGTAAGGTATTTCAAAATATGTATAACAACATAAAATGAAAACGGATTCATATTTGTGTTGTGCAGTGAGTGGTAAGGAGAGGGGAAAGTATGGCTGAACAGACAGTTCGTGTAACGATTGATGGGCAAGAGTTCGTTTCATCTGATGGAAAAACGATACTACAATTATTTAACGAAAGTAATTTAGAGCATCCACAAATTTGTCATGTGCCAGAAGTAGATCCAATTCAAACTTGTGACACATGTATTGTTGAGGTAGATGGAAAATTAATGCGTGCTTGTTCTACAAAAGTGGAAGATGGTATGCATATTGAAAGAAAATCAGCACGTGCTAAAACAGCGCAAACTGAAGCGATGGACCGCATATTAGAGAACCATTTATTATATTGTACAGTTTGTGATAACAATAATGGGAATTGTAAGATTCACAATACGGTACATATGATGGGAATTGAAGAGCAGAAATATCCATATAAACCGAAAGTCAGCCCAAGCGAAGTGGATATGTCACATCCATTTTATCGTTATGACCCGAACCAATGTATTGCATGTGGTCAATGTGTAGAAGTGTGCCAAAACTTGCAAGTGAATGAAACATTATCTATTGATTGGAGTTTAGAGCGTCCGCGCGTAATCTGGGATAACGGTGTAAGCATTAATGACTCATCGTGTGTAAGTTGTGGTCAATGTGTAACAGTTTGTCCTTGTAATGCATTAATGGAAAAAACGATGCTCGGAGAAGCTGGATTTATGACAGGGCTTAAGCCGGATGTACTAGATCCAATGATTGATTTTGTGAAAGATGTAGAACCAGGATATAGTAGTATTTTAGCAGTTTCAGAAGTGGAAGCTGCAATGAGGAAAACGAAGATTCGTAAGACGAAAACAGTTTGTACATTTTGTGGCGTTGGTTGCTCATTTGAAGTATGGACGAAAGACCGTCAAATTTTAAAAGTACAACCTGTATCAGACGCGCCAGTAAACGGAATTTCTACATGTGTGAAGGGGAAATTTGGCTGGGACTTTATCAATAGTGAAGACCGCATTACAAAACCGTTAATTCGTCAAGGGGATATGTTTGTTGAAGCTTCATGGGAAGAGGCTTTAGAAGTAGTTGCATCTCATATGCAACGTATCAAATCTGAATATGGAAGCGATGCATTTGGATTTATTTCTTCTTCCAAAGTAACAAATGAAGAAAACTATTTAATGCAAAAATTAGCTCGGCAAATATATGGAACAAATAACGTAGATAACTGCTCCCGTTATTGTCAATCACCGGCAACAGACGGTTTATTTAAAACAGTTGGTATGGGGGGAGACTCTGGTACAATACAGGATATTGCTGAAGCTGGACTTGTTATTATCGTAGGAGCAAATCCAACAGAAGGTCATCCTGTGCTGGCAACGCGTGTGAAACGTGCTCATAAATTGCATGAACAAAAGCTTATTGTAGCAGACCTTCGGAAACATGAAATGGCAGAACGGGCTGATTTGTTTGTTCATCCGCGCCAAGGAACCGACTATGTATGGCTTGCTGGAGTAACAAAATATATTATTGATCAAGGATGGCATGATCAATCCTTCATAAATGAAAATGTAAAGAATTTTGATGCATATAGCAAAATGTTAGAGAAGTATACACTCGATTATACGGAGGAAATTACAGGGATTTCTAAGGATACATTAAAAGATATTGCACGTATGGTTTATGCAGCAGATGGAACTTGCGTGCTTTGGGGTATGGGAGTTACACAAAATACAGGAGGAAGTACAACATCAGCAGCAATCTCTAATTTGCTTCTTGTAACAGGTAACTATCGTCGTCCAGGTGGAGGTGCATATCCATTGCGCGGGCATAATAACGTACAAGGTGCTTGCGACATGGCAACATTGCCGAACTGGCTTCCGGGATATCAAGCAGTATCAGATGATGCGCTTCGTGCGAAATTTGAAAAAGCATATGGAACTACGATTCCGAAAGAGCCAGGATTGAATAACATTGCGATGCTTGTTGCAGCAGAAGAAGGCAAACTACGTGGTATGTATGTAATGGGAGAAGAAATGGCATTGGTGGATTCGAACGCGAATCACGTACAACATATTTTAGCAAATCTTGATTTCCTTGTTGTACAAGATATGTTTTTATCCAAAACAGCTCGCTTTGCCGATGTCATTTTACCAGCAGCACCAAGCTTAGAAAAAGAAGGAACATTTACAAATACGGAGCGCCGCATTCAAAGGTTGTACGAAGTAATGCCACCCCTTGGTGATTCGAAGCCTGATTGGTGGATCTTACAAAAAGTAGCACGCGCTCTTGGTGGCGATTGGAATTATGAGAGTCCAAGTGAAATTATGGATGAAATTGCATCGCTTGCACCACTTTATTCACAAGCAACATATGATCGTCTAGAAGGATGGAATAGTTTATGTTGGGGAAGCCATGACGGTAAAGATACACCGCTGTTATATGTAGATGGCTTTAATTTTCCTGATAAAAAAGCTCGCTTATCACTAGATGAATGGGTGCCGCCAGTTGAAGCACCAGAAGACTATGATTTATTATTAAATAATGGTCGTGTATTAGAACATTTCCATGAAGGGAATATGACGAAAAAATCAGCTGGAATTCTATCAAAAATTTCTGAGGTGTTTGTAGAGATTTCGCCGGAACTTGCTCAAGAACGGAATGTAAAAGATGGCGGTCTTGTTGAGCTTACCTCACCATTTGGCAAAATTAAAGTGCAGGCACTTATTACAGATCGCGTTACTGGTAATGAGCTATATTTACCAATGCATGCAACAGTGAATGAAGAAGCAATTAATATTTTAACAGGTACGGCAACTGATATTTATACATGTACACCAGCTTATAAACAAACAAGGGTGAAAATGCGCGTACTACGCGAAAAAGGAAAGCGTCCACTCCCTGCTTCAAACCCAAGAAATAAAAAACGTCATCCACAAAATGGGGTTGAAATCCAGAAAAAATGGCAAAGAAAACAATACGTATCACTTGTGGATCAGAATTAGGGGGGCGAAGAACGTGGCAAAAGAAATTACTGTGATTCAAAAGAAAGTCATAACAGAGGAAGAAAAGAAACACCAGTTAACAGATGAGCTCTTAACACAATTAGAAGAAAATCGTGAGGCGGTTGAAGAAACGATACAGTTGCTAGCTAGTTTGCAGCAAGCTGGTATTTTAGATGCAGCAATTAGTTTGCTTGCTGCTAAAGAAGACGTTTCGAAAATTGCGATTGAACAATTAAATCGTGAACCAGTAAAAAACGTATTAAACAATATGATGGGAGCAGGGGAAGCATTATCTTCAGCAGACCCGGAATTGACAAAGCAAATAACTTCTAGTTTAGTTACAGGACTACAATTTGCAACAGATGAATTAAAAAAAGGAAAGAAAACAAAAGTAATGGACTTTTTTAAAGTGCTCAAGGATCCAGACATTAATAGAGCAATTACATTTGGATTTAGCTTTCTGAAGGCATTTGGGCAAGGATTAGATAAGAAATAGAGAAGAAAAGGAGTGATGGAAAAAAGCCATCACTCCTTTTTGAAACGAATAAGTGTGTTTGCGTTCGTTAGAATATATGATTAGTATAGAAAAGATGGACTTCTGATAAGAAATATGAAATCCATTTCAAACATCATTTTTAGAATTTGGAGGACTTTATGTTGCACCGAAAAAAGCTATCTATACTAGGGGTCATGAAACATTCCTTTCAAACGGTACAATTTGCTTTTTGGAATGTGTTGGCTTTTCAACTCATTTATAAATTATTAGCTGCGATTGTTTTTATACCGCTATTTGGTATGATTTTCAATAAATTATTATACTGGGGTGGTTATGCAAATGCTACAAATGATGAATTATTAGCATTTTTGAAAACACCATATGGAATATTAGCTGTTGCTATTTTATCAATATTGGCGCTGTTTCTTATCTTTACAGAGTTTGCAGTGCTTATTATTCTTTCTTATTTTGCACATAAACGTCAAAAGGTAAAATTGCGCCCAGTTTTATATAAGACGGTAACATATTTATCTTCTCTTTTCACGTATTGCTTACCAGGATTTATTTTGTATGCTGTTGTATTGTTACCTTTATTCGGATTCGGATATCAGTCTGCACTTATCCCAGACATTCAAATTCCGAACTTTATAACAGGGGAATTATTTAAAACGACGATGGGGCAAGTTGGGTACTACGCTTTCTTTGCTATCGTCGCTTATATGAATCTTCGCTGGATATTTGTGTTGCCTATTATGGTATTAGAAAAGAAGTCATTTCGAATTGCTGCACGCAAAAGTGCAAATTTAGTAAGAACAAATTTCTTGAAAGTATTGTTCTTTTTAATAGGCTTTTTAGTATCGATAGGAATTGTATTTTTGTTATTTGCGGGAATATACTTTTTATCGATATGGGGAATATATGAATTTACAAATCCAAAAGGGACATTTGCTTTATTAGCTGAATCAACTTTGTCAGTATTTTTAACGAGTACATTATATGTATTTAGTTTTATTATGACGCCATTTTATATTATGGCATTGACTAGATTTTATTTGCAGAAAGTTCCAGTAGAAGATGTTTTGTTAGAAGAAGGGTTAGATTATTCAAAAGCAAGAGCTGAGAAATGTTTTTTTAAAAAACATCGCTTTAAATTCATTGGTGTATATATTGCTGGTGTGTTTACATTAGGAATGGTCGTTGCTTTCATTGTCACTTTCATTTCTAATACGTATAGAGAACCAATTATTATGGCACATCGTGGTTATATTTCAAAAGGTGTAGAAAACACGAGAGAAGCTGTACAAGGTGCGATTGATGCAAAGGCAGATTATGCTGAAATTGATGTGTTACAAACAAAGGATGGTCAACTAGCGGTCATACACGATTTGAAATTAAAACGTCTTGCGAATGAGAATGTACAAGTTGCTGATTTGACAATGGATGAACTCCGTAAGCTAACCTTAAGACAAGATGGGTTTACAGGAAAAATTAGTACGTTAGATGAGATTATAAAGCTTGCAAAAAATAATATAAAGCTCAATATAGAAGTAAAGTTACATGGAAATGAAAAAGACTTTGTAAAAAAGGTACTACAGACAATCAAAGAGAATGAGTTTGAAAAACAATGTGTTATTCAAACGTTACATTATTCTCTTATTCAAGAGTTTAAGCGTGAAAATCCAAATATAAAAGTAGGATATATTTTATATGCAAGTAGAGCGAATTTAAAATATGTACAAGCTGATTTTTATGTCGCGGAAGAATATATGATAAATAAACAAATCGTAAAATCAGCAAGGAAATTAAATAAACCAATCTACGTTTGGACTGTAAATGATATGGAGAATTTAAAGAAATATTATAAATTGAATGTAGATGGAATTATTACAGATTATCCTGTAGATGCAAAAGAAACGATTAAGATGTTGAAAGAACAAGAAGAAAATGAAAATGATATGATCGATAAAGTTATTGAAACAACGGAAGATTTATTTTCTAAGTTGTTTTGATCTATACAAGCTTCCAAACAAAATGGTAATTTCTTTTTGAATTACCATTTTTGTTTGGAAAGCAGTAATTCAGATTTATCATACATGTTTAAAAACATTTACATTCATCATTATATAGTATTATAATGATGAACAAAAGTCTTTATATAGTGTTTGGAGCTTAATTTTGAGTCTTGCTATATAAGCAGGGAATGGAGGGAATATCAAATATATCTATTAATTAATATAATCAAATGTAAAGAGAGGGAAAAGAGATGGTTAAAATTAAAAATTTAAAAGTTTCATCCAAATTGTCATTTATTATTTTCATTTCTACTATTTCAATGATTATTATCGGAATCATTGGATATTCACAAATGGACAAAATGAGTAAACATATAGATGAAATTTACAATAATAGTATGTTGTCTGTACAAACAATGGATAATATTGAATCGAATTTTCATGCACAAGATGCTTACTTGTTAGAGTTTGTCATGACAAATGATGAGGAAAAACATAATAAACTAAATGAGAAATTACAGAAGAATATTCAAGATAATGAAAAGATGATGAAACTTTATGAACAGACGAAGAAGACATCTGATGAACAAAAGGTTTATGAAGCTTTTAAGTCAGACTTAACTGTATATGCTAAAAAAGTTAATGAAATCATTACATTAGGCTTAGAAAATAGAAATGAAGATGCACACGTAAAGCATACAGAGGAGCTTCTTCCTCTAAAAAAAAGCGTTACAGAAAATTTAAAGCATGTTGGACAAATTAACGAGAAGATGGCTCAACAAGCATATGAAGTCACGCAACAATCTGCAAAACATACGCTTACAACATTTATTTTAGTTATCTTGTCAACGATTATTGCGTTAGTGATCTTAGGCTATGTTGTTGCTCAAATGATTACAAGACCTATTCAAAGCTTGGAGATCGAAATAGGAAAGGCTGCAAAAGGAGACCTAACAGCTAGAGCAACATATAAATCTAAAGATGAGATTGGGCATATATCTGAGTCATTTAATGAAACAATGCGGAGTTTAAGTGAGATATTAGGAGTGGTGAAACAAACGGTATATCATGCAGGAAGTTCTACTGATTCTATGTTATTGGATATAAAAAACGTTTCAGAAACAGCAACTACAGTAAGAAATACAATGGAAAAAATCAATAAACATCTAGAATTACAGGATCATGGAATCCAAGAAAATGCAGCTGCGATGAATGATATGGCAATAGGTGTGCAGCAAGTATCGGAATCAGCAGCAACAGTTAGTGAACTTGCGGTAAAAATGAATGAGGATGCAAACGCAGGTAAAGAGATTGTAAACAAATCTATTGTACAAATGGAGGAAATTCATGATGTTGTAAAACGAAGTTTACATGCTGTTCAAGGGTTGGAAGTGCGTACTCAAAATATTGACAAAGCAATAGAAGCTATTGCTTATATTGCTGAACAGACGAATTTATTAGCTTTAAATGCAAGTATTGAAGCAGCAAGAGCGGGAGAGCATGGTAGAGGCTTTGCAATTGTAGCTGATGAAGTACGCAAACTTGCTGAACAATCTAAAGATTCAACAATAGAGATTAATCGCTTACTGAAAGAAATTGAAATGGATGTAAAGAATTTTGCGAAAGAAATGCAAATAGGACAGCAAGAAACAGTAAAAGGTATGAGTGCAATTGAAACAACGAGTCAGACGTTCGATAATATTGTAACGCATATTAATGGAGTCGTAACTCAAATACAAGAAGTATCCTCTTCAACAGAAGAAATGTCTGCGGGTATTGAGGAAGTAAGCGTTTCTTTTTCAGATATTTCGTCTACTTCCCAAACAATTACACAAGAAAACATAAAAGTATTTGAAGTGACAAATAATCAGGCTAAATCGGCGTCAGAAGTAGAAGAAAGATCATTACAGACGATTAAAATAATGAATCAATTACAAAAACAAATTTCACAATTTAAAACAAAAGAAGAATAAGTTTTACGATTCAAAAACTTTTGGTGAGAAATTATAATGGTTTTTGATTGAAAAGAATATATTTCTAAAATATTGCAGTATTAAAAAAATGTATACGTATGCAGTTTTTATTGATTTCTCACATTGTTATATTATTGTCAAATAATAAAGGGTGAATCTCTGTATAATAAAAGTAGAATGATAGATAGTAGAACCCTCCCCTTTTATTTCTTATGGTATAAAGTTTTATATATTTACACTATTTCAAATATATAAACTTTTTTATTTTCTGTATGTTAGCGTTTTCATCGATTTGAAATTATGCTAGAATAAGGACATAAGTTATTAATTATTTAAAAAAGAAAAAAGGATTTCTTTTTTCTGTTAATTATAAGGGGGCATTTCATTATGCGTATTGGGGTACCAACAGAAATTAAAAACAACGAAAACCGTGTAGCAATGACACCAGCTGGTGTTGTACACTTAGTTCGTAACAATCACGAGGTATTTATTCAAAAGGGTGCTGGTTTAGGATCTGGTTTTACAGATGCTGAATATGTTGAAGCAGGAGCGAAAATGGTTGAAACAGCTGAGGAAGCTTGGAATCAAGATATGGTTATGAAAGTTAAAGAACCGATTGAAAGCGAATATAAATATTTTAGAGAAGGTTTAATTTTATTCACATATTTACATTTAGCTCCAGAACCAGAATTGACAAAAGCTTTAATCGAAAAGAAAGTGGTTTCTATTGCTTACGAAACAGTACAATTAGAAAACCGCTCTTTACCATTACTTGCACCTATGAGTGAAGTAGCAGGTCGTATGGCTGCACAAATCGGTGCACAGTTCCTTGAGAAAAATAAAGGCGGCAAAGGTATTTTACTTGCAGGCGTTCCGGGAGTAAAACGTGGGAAAGTAACAATTATCGGTGGTGGACAAGCTGGTACAAATGCTGCTAAAATTGCAGTTGGACTAGGTGCGGATGTAACAATCATCGACTTAAGTGCAGAACGTCTTCGTCAGTTAGATGACATTTTCGGAAATCAAGTAAAAACTTTAATGTCTAATCCTTACAATATTGCACAAGCTGTAAAAGAATCTGATCTTGTAATCGGTGCAGTATTAATTCCAGGGGCAAAAGCGCCAAAACTTGTAACAGAAGAAATGATTCAATCAATGGAACCTGGCTCTGTTGTTGTGGATATCGCGATTGATCAAGGTGGTATTTTCGAAACAACGGATCGCATTACAACTCATGATAACCCAACTTATGAAAAACATGGTGTTGTGCATTATGCAGTTGCAAACATGCCAGGTGCGGTTCCACGTACATCAACTCTTGCATTAACAAACGTAACAGTACCATATGCGGTACAAATTGCGAACAAAGGTTATAAAGAAGCTTGCTTAGGTAACACTGCGTTATTAAAAGGTATTAATACATTAGATGGCTATGTAACATTTGAAGCAGTTGCAGAAGCTCACGGTGTAGCATACAAAGATGCAAAAGAGTTATTAGAAGCAGAAACAGTATCTTGTTAACAAAAGCATTATACAAAATAATAATCGAACAATATTTCATACAACATGATAAGAGCTAAGAGTGAAGACCTCTTAGCTCTTATTAGCAAAAGGGGGCATACATCGTGGCCAACCTATTTAAAAAGAAATCCGTTACGCAATTGTTAGGGGAAAGTAAAAGTAAAACTTTAACGAAAACACTAGGGGCATTTGACCTAACGATGCTAGGGATTGGTGCGATAATTGGTACAGGAGTACTTGTATTAACTGGATTAGTAGCAGCAAGAGATGCTGGTCCAGCCGTTATTTTTTCATTTATGATTGCGGCTGTTGTTTGTGGATTCGCAGCATTATGTTATGCAGAAGTTGCTTCGACTCTGCCTGTTTCAGGTAGTGTATACACATATTCGTATGCAACGATTGGTGAATTTATTGCCCATTTAATGGGATGGACATTGCTATCCGTATATGTAGTAACAACTGCTGCGGTAGCTGGTGGATGGACAGGTTACTTCCATAACTTAATAAGTGGATTTGGATTAGAAATTCCAAAGGAACTGTTAACGATTCCAGCGCAAGGCGGCATAGTGAATTTGCCAGCGGTGGTTATCACTTTAGTACTGACTTGGTTATTATCGCGTGGTACAAAGGAAAGTAAACGTGTAAATAACGCAATGGTGTTAATAAAAATTGGCATTGTTGTTCTATTTATTGCTGTTGGTGTATTTTACGTAAAACCAGAAAATTGGGTACCGTTTGCACCATATGGTTTAAGTGGAATCTTTGCTGGAGGAGCAGCAGTATTCTTTGCTTTCTTAGGATTTGATGCATTAGCAACTTCAGCAGAAGAAGTGAAAAATCCACAACGTGATCTTCCAATCGGTATTATTGCCTCACTAATCATTTGTACAATCATTTATGTTGCAGTTTGTCTTGTTATGACGGGCATGGTTTCTTATAAGGAATTAGATGTACCAGAAGCGATGGCTTATGTATTAGAAGTTGTAGGACAAGATAAAGTGGCAGGTGTAATCGCAGTTGGAGCTGTAATTGGGATTATGGCTGTAATTTTCGCTTATATTTATGCGACAACGCGCGTATTTTTTGCAATGAGCCGTGACGGTTTATTGCCAGAATCTTTTGCGAAAATTAACAAAAAGACAGAAGCACCAACATTTTCGACTTGGTTAACAGGAATTGGTAGTGCTTTAATTGCTGGATTTATTGATTTGAAAGAATTATCAAATTTAGCGAATATTGGAGCGTTATTAACATTTGCGATGGTAGGTGTATCGGTTATCATCCTTCGTAAAACACATCCGAAATTAGATCGTGGATTTAAGGTACCGCTTGTACCTCTTATACCGATCATTTCAATTGCATGTTGTTTATTCTTAATGGTGAACTTACCGTTAACAACGTGGATGTATTTCGGAGCATGGTTAGCAATTGGAGTTGGTGTATACTTTGTATATTCGAAAAAACATAGTCATTTAAAAGAAGATGGAAGTTCGCAAGATAGTTTAGAAAAAGCTAACTAAAGGGATATAAAACATGTAAGCCTTGTGCGTCTAGGGAGCGTGCAAGGCTTTTTTGTGCAAATGAAGAGGACCTATGTTATTTTGTCGAGTTGTTATGTCGGAATATAAAAAGGGATGGAAGAGAAATGCTAGAGGCGAAGGTTGTTGTTGGTGCCGAAGGGGATAATAATCCATGTTGGTTACATACAAATGAGGAAGAATTAAATTTATCGAGCGAAACGTTTTGATCATAGAAATCAGGTTAATAAGTTAGGGTTTGTTTCTTTAATTGTGGATACCGTGAAAATGAAAAGTAAGTAGGAAAGGGGTGTACAAAGTGTACAGCCTTTTTTGTATGAGAATGTGATGGATATGGGAAATAGGCGTATGTCTTGTTAAAATGTGAACGAAATGTTCGAAAAAATGTATCAGATTTCATTGACACATATGAATGGATGTTCATATAATAAAAGCATAAGATATATGAATGATTGTTCATATATTCAAGTGAAGAGGTGAGCTATAATGGCTGAAAATAAAGTAGAAACATGTCAGGATACATGTTCTCAAACAATTATCCATGAAGAAGTTGTAGATCAAGTAAAACAAACAATTCCAAATGATGAAAGTTTAAGTAAAGTAGCAGAATTATTTAAAGTGTTAGGTGATCGTACACGCACGCGAATTTTGCACGCGTTATTTGAAGCGGAGATGTGTGTGTGTGATTTAGCTTATTTACTCGGCATGACACAATCCTCTATTTCCCATCAACTTCGTGTATTGAAACAAGCAAAACTTGTGAAAAACCGTAAAGAAGGAAAGGTTGTCTATTATTCATTAGCTGACCATCATGTAATCGGTATTTTTGAACAAGCATTCGAACACGTAAATGAGGAAGATTAAAAAGAAAAAGCGCAAGGAGGGAGAAAAATGGCTGAGGCACTTGTGAAACGAAAACTTGTGTTGGAAGGATTGGATTGTGCGAATTGCGCTATGAAAATCGAAAAAGGCATTGGAAATTTAGAAGGCGTATCGTCTTGTTCTGTCAATTTTGCAACGAAGACAATGGTTTTAGAGACAGAGAAAAATAAAGAAGGCCATGTTGTTACGGAAGCAAAACAACTCGTTACGAAATTAGAACCGCACATTAAAGTACGGGAAGAACAAAACAAAAAAAGCGTAAAAGAAGTATTGGTATTAAATGGGTTAGATTGTGCAAATTGCGCATTAAAAATTGAAACGAATGTAAAAGAAATGCCTGGTATTTCAACAGCTACAGTTGATTTCGTATCGAAAAAATTAAAAATAGAAGTTACGAATAAAAAAGAACTAGAAACAGTAGTAGCGAATGTAGAACATGTTGTTCATAAGTTAGAGCCAGATGTAAAAGTTGTTCGTGAGGGGAAAAAAGAACATCATCATGATCATAGCCATGGAGAAGGAAATGTAAAGAAAATGATTGTACGCTTAGCGATAGGTGGGGGATTAACAGCAGCAGCGCTTGCAGGACTACCACAAGCAATGAGTATTTCTCTTTTCATCATCGCATATTTACTAATTGGTGGGGAAATCGTGTGGCGCGCGGTAAGAAATATAGCTCGCGGCCAAGTGTTTGATGAAAACTTTTTAATGGCTGTAGCAACGTTAGGTGCATTTGCGATTGGTGAATATCCTGAAGCAGTTGCAGTTATGCTTTTCTACCAAGTAGGTGAATTGTTCCAAAGTATTGCAGTAAATCGTTCCCGTAAATCAATTACTTCATTAATGGATATTCGTCCTGAATATGCAAACGTTAAAGTCGGAAATGAAACAAAACAAGTCTCACCAGAAGACGTACAAATTGGTGATTATATTATTGTGAAACCAGGTGAGAAAGTACCGTTAGATGGGAAAGTAATTGAAGGAACATCAATGGTAGATACTTCAGCATTAACGGGTGAATCTGTACCGCGAGAAGTAGAAGTTGGGAATGAAGTATTAAGCGGTTTCGTAAACCAAAATGGTGTATTAACCATTGAGGTAACGAAAGAGTTTGAGGAATCAACAGTATCTAAAATTTTAGATTTGGTACAAAATGCAAGTAGCCGTAAAGCACCAACAGAAAATTTCATTACAAAATTTGCTCGCTACTATACGCCTGTTGTCGTGATTACAGCAGCTGTATTGGCATTTATTCCACCTCTTATTTTAGAGGGAGCTACATTCTCAGAGTGGATTTATCGTGCGTTAGTATTTCTTGTTATTTCTTGTCCATGTGCATTAGTCGTATCCATTCCGCTCGGATTCTTCGGTGGCATTGGCGGCGCATCTAAAAGTGGTATTTTAGTGAAAGGAAGTAACTATTTAGAAGCATTAAATGATGTACAACATATTGTTTTTGACAAAACAGGAACATTGACAAAAGGTGTTTTTAAAGTAACAAAAATGGAGCCAGCTGGCACGACTACGAAAGAGGAACTTCTTGAATATGCAGCATTCGCAGAAGTATATTCAAATCATCCAATTGCGCAATCCATTCGAAATGCGTATAGAAAGTCAGTTGATGAAAAAAATATTGAGGATTATAACGAAATTTCTGGTCATGGTACAGTAGTAAAAGTAAATGGAAAAGAAATTTTTGCCGGTAACGCAAAATTAATGAAAAAAGAAAATATTGAATTCCAGCAGCCAGAAACGGTAGGGACACTTGTTCATGTTGCTGTTGACGGAAGATATGCTGGGTATATTGTAATTTCAGATGAAGTAAAAGAAGATTCAAAACAAGCGATTCAGAAATTAAAAGAGCTCGGTATTAAGAAAACAGTTATGCTAACAGGTGATGCCAAACGGATTGGAGAAGCTGTTGGAAAAGAGCTTGGATTAGATGAAGTACATGCGGAACTATTACCAGAGCAAAAAGTAGAAGAAATTGAAAAAATTGCTGTGGCAAAACAGTCGAAAGAAAAAGTTGCTTTCGTTGGTGATGGTATTAATGACACACCAGTATTAGCGAGAGCGGATGTTGGGATTGCGATGGGGGGTTTAGGATCTGATGCAGCGATTGAAGCGGCAGACATTGTCATTATGACAGATGAACCTTCTAAAATCGCAACGGCTATAAAAATTGCCAAACGTACGCGTAGCGTTGTGTGGCAAAATATTATTTTTGCGCTTGGTGTAAAAGGTCTTGTGTTACTACTCGGGGCATTTGGAATTGCAACCATGTGGGAAGCTGTCTTCTCTGATGTCGGTGTTACATTAATTGCTGTATTAAATGCAATGCGTGCGCTTAGAGTAAAAAATTTATAAAGTAAAAAGAGGAGTGAAGAAAACTCCTCTTTTTACTTTTGGATATTTTTTGTAATTTGTTCCCTTACAGTTTGAATATACTTCATTTTATGATTCCAACATTCTTGACTTAAATCGACAGGATATTCTTCAGGATTGAGTGTTCGCATATATTCTTCCCAAAATAATGTTAAGCTGTTTGCAGTATATTTTTGGATATCTAGTATGTTAGGTAATTCATATACTCTATTTCCATCTGTGAAAATATCGTGATGGAGTTCGCGTGCTTCAAAATTTGTTACAAATTTACTAATATACGTATGGACAGGGTGGAACATTTTCAAACGCTTTTCTTGCCCAGGTTCTTCGGATTCTAATGCGATATAGTCTCCTTCAGCGTGATTGTTCATGCGATTGATAATTCGATAAACTCGTTTGAGTCCTGGTGTTGTAATCTTTTCTGGATTGGAAGAAATTTTAATGGTATCGTTTAATAGCCCTTGTTTATCTTCGATCGCGACAAGTTTATAGACGGCTCCTAATGCAGGTTGTTCAAAAGAAGTAATAAGCTTTGTTCCAACCCCCCAGACGTCGATTTTGGCTCCCTGAGATTTTAAATGCATAATTGTATATTCATCTAAATCGCTAGAAGCAATAATTTTTGTGTTCGTAAATCCAGCTTCATCAAGCTGTTTACGAGCTTCTTTAGATAAGTATGCCATATCCCCGCTGTCAAGACGAATGCCATAGAAATCAATGCGATCTCCAAACTCTTTGGCAACTCGAATTGCATTTGGTACACCAGACTTTAATGTATCATATGTATCCACTAAAAAGACGCATTTTTTATGTGTTTCTGCATATTTTTTAAAGGCAACGTATTCATCCCGATAGGCTTGAACGAAGGAGTGGGCATGTGTACCTGCTACAGGAATTCCAAATCGTTTGCCAGCACGAACGTTACTTGTGGAAGAAAAGCCGCCAATAAAAGCTGCGCGTGTTCCCCAAAGAGCAGCATCAAATTCATGAGCGCGCCGTGTTCCGAATTCTAATAGTTCATCATTACCAGCAGCATGCTTCATACGAGCTGCTTTTGTTGCGATTAATGTTTGATAATTTACGATATTTAATAAAGCTGTTTCAATAATTTGTGCCTCGCCAAGTGGCGCATCAACGCGCAATAAAGGTTCGTTATTAAAAACAACTTCACCTTCTCGCATGCTGCGAATAGTCCCTGTAAACTTCATATTTTGTAAATAACGAAGAAATTCCTCTTCAAATTGTAATTCAGTTAAATATGCAATATCACTTTCAGTGAAACGGAAATTTTCTATATACTCTATAATTTTTTCAAGACCAGCGAAAACTGCATAGCCATTTTCAAATGGGAGCTTTCGAAAATATAAATCAAAAACAGAACGGCGATTGTGAATCCCGTCTTTCCAATATGTATAAACCATATTGATTTGATATAAATCAGTATGTAAGGCGTAACTATCGTCTTTATAATGATTCATTGCGAAAAACACCTCCGTAATTTGGTTATAGTATACCAATTTTTTTATTTTTGTACCAAAAAAAGGATTTTTATTTTAATTATATATTCGAAGAAAATATAAAAGGGAATATTAAATTTTTTTAAAAAATTTAAATTTATCAATTTATATTTCTCTTAATTTTATGTATTATTAAAGTAGTGAGGGTAAATGAGAATGGAGGAGGACAATGCAACAAACATTAGAGAAAATCGGCAAACAAGTTTTTTATAAACGACTGCAGCAAAAAATGACACAAGAAGAATTATGTCAGGGCATTTGTTCCGTCTCATATTTAAGTAAGATTGAAAATGGAAAAATCGAAGCATCGGAGGAAATCTTGCAGCTACTCTGCACAAGGTTAGAGATTGCCGTTTCAGATTTACGAGATGTAGAAGAAGAAGTGAAAGACAAATTGGATGAGTGGTTAAATGCATTAGTTCATTTAGATAAACCACAAGTTGAACGGATTTATAAAGAATTGCAAGAAGAAATGAATCAAGTTTTAGATTTTGAAATCATCAACTATTATAAATTACTTTATACACGTTATTTAATCATGAAACGAGATCTTCCAGCACTGGAAGAAGAGCTGGAGGAATTGAAGAAGGTGTATAAGAAGTATTCTCCGTTTCAGAAGTTGCTATATACGTATAGTAGGGCTTTAATGTACTTTATGAAGCATAGATATAAGGATTCACTTGAGTGTTTAGTTCAGACAGAGTTAATGGCAAAAGAACAAGGATATTATGAGACAGGTATTTATTATAACTTGGCACTTGTATATAGTTATTTAGAACTTGATTATATGGCTATATATTTTGCTAATATTGCATTAGAAGGATTTCGAAGCGAATACAAATTCCGAAACGTGATTAATTGTCAATTGATTATTGCTTTTAGTTACATTCGAAAAAAACAATATGATGAAGCTTTAGAAATGTATAATAATATTTCAAGAGAAGCAATTTCTTTTGCGGATAAAGACGTTATTACTTCAATAGTATTAAATAATCTGGGCTATTTATATTATCATAAAAAAGAGTATAAAAAAGCAAAAGAATATTATTTGCAGTGCTTACAGTATAAAAAAGAAAAAAAGAAGAAGACCTTAATTATATTGATGCTGTATATGAAATTTCCTTACAATGTGTTCAATTACAAGAGTTTGAAGAGGCAAGAGAATGGATTGATAAAGGCATAATTGTCGCGAAAAAAGATGAAAGATACAAGGGAATGCTGTATTTATTATTAATACTTCAATATAAATACTTTGAAAAAAAAGAAGCGTACAAAAGATTTTTAGAAGCAGAGGCCATTCCTTTTTTTAAAGCAGAAGAAAATACGAAAGATTTAAAAAAGGTTTACTTAGAACTAGCTGAATGTTTCGAAGAATTATCAGAATTCCAAGAAAGTAGTCATTATTATAAATTAGCTGTGAAATTATTAGAAGAAGAAGGAGGAAAATAATATGAAAAAGGTGATTTTTGGTGGAATTGTATTGGCAGCATTGTTGATTGCGGTACTAGAACCTCAATATGGTTGGAGGCCAGATATGTCCATTGGAGAAGGAAATATAGTAGAAAAAGTAAATTTATAATACCATTGAGAAAGGCTCTTTTCAAACGAAAAAGGGCCTTTCTCAACATTTGTTCTCCAAAATTCTACAAAACTTGAGAAAGTAATTATTTGATTTTTTTGTATATTCATAGCGAAAACTTAATGATAATATAAAGCTACTCTTTTTAAAAATTTTTATTTAGGGGGAAGGTTGAATGAAAAAGAAGAGTTTAGCTTTTGTATTAGCAGCAGGGATGGCTGTGACGACATTTGGAGGGACGAGCTCTGCGTTTGCAGATTCAAAGAATGTGCTCTCTACGAAAAAGTACAATGAAGCCGTTAAATCGCCAGAGTTTGTAGCAGGTGATTTGACTGGAGCGACTGGAAAGAAAGCAGAATCTGTCGTGTTTGATTATTTAAATGCGGCCAAAGGGGACTATAAGTTAGGAAATAAAAATGCCGAAGATTCTTTTAAAATTAAAGAAGTGAAAAAGGATTCGGTAACAGATTCGACAGTCGTACGTATGCAACAAGTATTTGAAGGGACACCTGTATGGGGGTCTACTCAAGTGGCTCACGTAAGTAAAGATGGCTCATTGAAGGTGTTGTCTGGAACGGTTGTACCAGATTTAGATAAAAAAGAGAAATTAAGAAATACGAATAAGATTGAGGAGAAAAAAGCAATTGCCATTGCTGAACAAGACTTAGGGTTAAAACCAAAATATGAAGTAGAGCCCAAAGCTCATTTACATGTCTATCAAAATGGCGATGAAACAACGTATGCCTATGTTGTAAATTTAAATTTCTTAGATCCGCAACCAGGAAACTATTATTATTTTATTGAAGCAGAAAGCGGTAAAGTATTAAATAAATACAATACATTAGATCATGTAACTGAAGAAAGTAAAGTACCGGTTAATCAAGAGTTTACAAAACAAGAAAAAGGAGCTATCAAACCTGTAACGGGAACGAATGCAGTTGGGACAGGTACAGGTGTATTAGGAGATAAAAAATCAATAAATACGACATTATCTGGATCTACGTATTATTTACAAGATAATACGAGAGGGGCGCAAATTTTCACATATGATGCGAAAAATCGTTCTTCTTTACCAGGAACGTTATGGGCAGATGTTGATAATGCATTTCATGCAAAGTATGATGCAGCAGCAGTAGATGCTCATTATTATGCGGGCGTCACATATGATTACTATAAAAATACGTTTAATCGAAATTCTATTAACGATGCAGGAGCTGCGCTAAAATCAACAGTTCATTATGGAAGTAATTATAATAATGCTTTCTGGAATGGTTCGCAAATGGTATATGGAGATGGTGATGGAGTAACATTTACTTCGTTATCTGGTGGAATTGATGTAATTGGGCATGAATTGACACATGCTGTGACAGAATATAGTTCGAATTTAATCTATCAATATGAGTCGGGTGCATTAAACGAAGCGATTTCTGATATTTTTGGTACATTGGTAGAATACTATGATAATCGTAATCCAGATTGGGAAATTGGAGAAGATATTTATACACCTGGAAAAGCCGGAGATGCACTTCGCTCTATGAGTGATCCGACAAAGTATGGTGATCCAGATCATTATTCGAAACGCTACACTGGTTCTGGTGATAATGGTGGAGTTCATACAAACAGCGGAATTATTAACAAAGCGGCTTATTTATTAGCAAATGGTGGCACACATTATGGAGTGACAGTGAATGGTATTGGCAAGGATAAAGTAGGAGCAATTTACTATCGTGCAAATACGCAATATTTCACGCAATCGACTACATTTAGTCAAGCTCGTGCTGGTTTAGTACAAGCAGCAGCTGATTTATACGGTGCAAATTCTGCAGAGGTAACAGCGGTAAAACAATCATATGACGCAGTTGGAGTAAAATAAGAAAAAATAAAAAGGAGCGATATGCTCCTTTTTATTTTTTCTTCCATTTCCTCCATATATATATGATTCCGATGCAACTAGCAATTGTTATAATCCATTTTGCTTCATTCGTTCCATTCATAACATGATATGCAGAATATACTTCAATGAGCAATGCTGGTATTTTTCCGATTGTACTTGCAATGCTGAAGGATAATAATGATATTTTTCCTAATGCAGCAAATAATGTGATGATGCTTGATGGAATAAATGGAACGAGTCGAAATGATAAGACAAGAAAAAATGCTTCTTTCCCTTTTACGTAAAGGAGCCGCTTTATCTTTGGATAAGCATTTATTTTATCGTGTGTAAATTTTTGTAATCCTAAACGATAAAGATAAAATGAAACAATTGCACCTAAAGCTTCTCCTGTGATTGAAATCATTGTTCCATCTAGTAGACCGAATAATTGTATATTAATCGCTGTTAAAAATATGCTAGGGATGAGTCCAAGTAAGCTAATAACGATATTAAATAGAATACTAAGTGGAATGGCGATGGTATCATGCTCTTTTAATGTATCGTAAATAAGTTCGTCCATAGTGATAGATCCTTTATCTTTTTTAGCATTACACCATATTTCAGGAAGATAGGCAAGGGTGGATTTGTTGTAAAATACATAGTTTTTATTTTAAAAATTTGCAACATTATACCCCTTACGGGTATAATATATAAGGGGAGGGGGTATGTTGGTGGCCATTGCGTGAATCAAGAAAAGATGGTACCTAGAACAGATGAAGAAATTGAAAAAGTTGTAAATCGTTTAAAAAGAATTGAAGGCCAAGTGAGGGGCATTCAAAAGATGATGGAAGATAATCGCTATTGTATTGATGTATTCATTCAAATTTCTGCAGTGCAAAGCAACGTTAAATAAAGTTCGTTTTTCATTGTTAGAACGTTATGCAAATCGTTGTATAAAAAAGCTGTTCAAGAAGGAAATGGGGATGTATTTATAAAAGAGTTTTAATGAGAGTCAACAAACAGTTCTCGAAATAGAAAGGAGACGAACTGTATGGGGAAAACAAAACAAATAACAATTGGTATTGATGGAATGACATGTTCAGCTTGTTCCGCGCGGATTGAGAAAGTATTAAATAAGCTAGATGGTGTGGAAGCGAATGTGAATGTAGCAATGGAACAAGCGACGGTTCAATATGATGAAGAGGAACAAAATATAGAAGCAATTACAAATCGTATTAAGAAATTAGGATATGAAGTTCGAACGAAAAAAGTAAATTTTGATATTGAAGGTATGACATGTGCTGCATGTTCAAATCGAATTGAAAAAGTAATCGGCAAAATGGAAGGAATTGAAACAGTTACCGTTAATTTAGCTATGAACACTGCAACGATTGTCTATAAAGATGGTCTTCTTACAATAGAAGCGATTCTCGATAAAATAAAGAAATTAGGCTATAAAGGTAAACTGCAAGAAGACGTTGGATCGACGAAAAAAGAAGAGCAACTAAAAAAGAAAAGAAAACAACTGTTTCTTTCTATTTTATTGTCACTTCCCCTTCTTTATACGATGGTGGCACATTTGCCGTTTGAAACGGGAATACCAATGCCGCATTTTTTAATGAATCCATGGGTGCAATTATTATTTGCAACACCGGTACAATTTTATATTGGTGCACACTTTTATAGCGGTGCATATCGTGCATTGCGAAATAAAAGTGCAAATATGGATGTACTTGTTGTACTTGGTACATCGGCTGCATATTTTTATAGCTTATACGAAGGGATCAAAACAATACAGGAACCATCTTATTTACCTCAGCTTTACTTTGAAACAAGTGCGGTGCTAATTACACTAATACTTGTTGGTAAGTATTTCGAGGCGCTTGCAAAAGGAAGAACAACAGAGGCTATTTCAAAATTACTAAGTTTACAAGCGAAAGATGCCTTGGTTATTCGTGATGGAAATGAAATATTAATTCCTATAGAAAATGTTGTGATTGGCGATTCAATTATAGTGAAACCAGGTGAGAAAATACCTGTGGATGGTATTGTATTATCAGGTATATCCTCAGTTGATGAAGCGATGATTACAGGTGAATCTATCCCGGTTGAAAAACAAGTTGGTGATGCTGTAATAGGAGCGACAATCAATAAAAATGGTATTCTCACAATGCGTGCTGAAAAAATAGGGAAGGATACTGCCCTTGCAAGTATTATTAAAATCGTTGAAGAAGCTCAAGGGTCAAAAGCACCAATTCAGCGCATGGCAGATATCATTTCTGGCATTTTCGTTCCGATAGTAGTTGCGATTGCGATAGTTGCTTTTCTTGTTTGGTATTTTGCTATTGCTCCTAATGATTTACCACAATCATTAGAAGTCGCCATAGCTGTATTAGTAATTGCTTGTCCTTGTGCACTTGGTCTTGCTACGCCAACATCAATTATGGTGGGAACTGGAAAAGGCGCAGAGGCAGGTATACTTTTTAAAGGCGGAGAATATTTAGAAGCGACACATAAAATTAATGCTGTGTTACTAGACAAAACTGGTACTGTTACAAAGGGAAAACCAGAAGTTACAGATGTATTAAGCTTGCAAGATAATATGCTCGCATTTGCCGCTTCAGCAGAAAATGTTTCAGAACACCCATTAGCGGCTGCAATTGTTGAGTACGGGAAACAACAAGGAATTACACTCTTACCTGTAGAGGATTTTCGGGCGGCACCTGGACACGGTATTGAAGCTAGGATTGAAGCACAGTCCATTGTGATTGGAACGCGAAAATTAATGAATGAGCATGGTGTGAATATAGGTCAGTTTGAAGAGCACATGGCCGCTCAGGAAGCTGATGGTAAAACTGTTATGCTTGTAGCGATTGAAAATCAATTCGCAGGAATGATTTCTGTAGCAGATACAATTAAAGAAAGTTCAAAAGAAGCGATTCATGAGATGAAATCTGCTGGAATCGATGTATACATGGTAACAGGTGACAATCAGCGAACAGCAGAAGCAATTGCAAAACAGGTAGGAATTGAACATGTGTATGCGGAAGTGTTACCCGAGAAAAAAGCACGTATTGTGGAGGAATTACAGCATAACGGGAAACAAGTGGCGATGGTTGGTGATGGGATGAATGATGCTCCAGCCTTAGCAAAAGCCGATATTGGGATGGCGATTGGAACAGGAACAGATGTAGCAATCGAAGCAGCAGATGTTACTCTTGTCGGTGGGAACTTAAAACATATCCCGCAAGCAATTGAGCTAAGTACAAAAACAATGAAAAATATTCGCCAAAATTTATTCTGGGCTCTGTTTTATAATGCAATTGGTATACCAATTGCGGCAAGCGGTCTGTTAGAGCCTTGGGTAGCTGGTGCGGCGATGGCATTTAGCTCTGTGTCTGTTGTAACAAATGCTCTTCGTTTGAAACGTGTTAAAATATAAATAGAATGGAAACTAAAGTTCTTATTTTTATAAATACAAGAGGATATAGAAGGAGGAAATAAAAATGACTGTAACATTAAATGTAAAAGGAATGACATGTAATCACTGTAAAGCAGCTGTAACAAATACCCTTCAAGAGATAAATGGTGTAAGTCGTGTAGTAGTTGAGTTACAGGCAGGTACAGTAGAAATTGCATATGATGAAACGAAAGTAAATGTTCAGCAGTTAAAAGATGCAATTGAAGAACAAGGTTATGATATTGTATAGATATTCATAAAAAAACGTGTGGATTTTATCATTCTACACGTTTTTTTTATGAATTGACTTTTCGTGCAGTTACAATAATAATCATGGAAGAGGTGATAGAATGAAACGATTTGGCAACATATTGTTAAGTAGTTTACTGGCAATGATTCTTATATTAAGTGGATGTGCTGGGAAAGAGCAAAAGAAAGTAGAACAAAAAGGAAACAACTCAGCATCCATCGAAAAAGTGAGTGACAATATTTTAGACGAAATGGAAGGACCACCGAAAAATGGTCATACGATAGAAAGACATGTCGGTAAAACAGAAGAACAATTACAGGAACGTTTGCGTACTGATAAAGTATCTGCAGCAAGTACATATTATGATAAAGAAACGGCTACAAAAGCTGTAAAAGATAGTATAAAGCAACATGAGCAGGAAATTGATAAGTGGTTAAAGAACTCTAAAGAAAATCGTCTTGTCTTACATACAAAACATTCATTCCCTGTTGGAAAAACGGTATTAAAAAAGAATATGAGTGTAAAGGATAAACTTATGAATACAGTTACAGTTCTCGCAAGAGATAAATCAGGATCATTAGGTTTTAAAATAGTTACTTCCTACCCATCAGATAAATAAAAAAGGAGGGGCAATATGTATTCAACACTTCAATATTTTTTTAAAGCATATTGCACATTGAGCGTGCATGAAGAAGAAATAGCAGAGGCAATGAAAGAGTTTTTGGAGCAAGAAGAACAAGAAAATATTCAAAATTTACAAGAGGAGCTATTACATATATGTGAGGATGAAGCGTGGGAAGAAGGGTGTGTATTAGCTGCCAAGTATGGAAATCGTATATGGTCTTTAGAAGAAACGAAAAATCATTTGGAGATCTTCATGCAATTGTTGCATACGAAAAAGGCGTGATGAATCACGCCTTTTTATATACACTTTTTGAAATTTGACCATTTGAAATGACTTGCCCATCTTTTGTTACTTTTTTGTATGTAACGGCAGTAATTTTATTTCCAGTATTGCTGATGACTTTGGAGGAAACTTCCACATTCTTACCAGTTGGCGTACCGAAAATACGAGTCGTAATCCGGTTACCATCAGAGAATGCTTGAATATAAATATAATGCCCAGTATTATTTTTAAATTTTAAGTCAGGGCCGTAATCAGCTACAGCCGCATCTTGTCCGAGTGGTAAATAGTGAACAGGCATAGAATGATTACTACGAGCAACAACTCCTAAATCTGCACGTAGTACAGCTCCATATAAAGTACTACTTACTTGACAAACACCGCCCCCGGCACTTTGAACTACCTTTCCTTGTAAATAGACAGCAGCTGACTTATAGCCGTGTGCAGCATCTGTAATTCCGACACGTCCATTGAAACTAAATGTTTCATCTGGTGCTACAATTGCTCCGCTTAATGTATTGGCAGATTTATTTACATTAAAGGACTGGCTTCCATTTCGTCCAGTCATAGGCGTGGAATATTCTGCAATCACTTGTTTGATCCCCATATTTTGTATATCTTCTGTAGAACGTTCAGGTTTGATAGAAGCAATAGGAAGTTTGATGTTTTGTGTATTTGCAGCAATGGCTTGTTTTGTTAAGATTGCTAATTGCTCTTTATCAATTTTTTCACCGTTCTGGCTTTCGCTAATATTTACAGTAGTTCCTGAAATGTTTAATTCAGCATTAACAGGATTCTTTAAAGTTTCATTATATTTATCCTCCATAAAGGCTTCATAAGCAGTAGAGTTTAACTGTGGCTTCAGCTTATACTCGCGTTTTAATTCACCATGTATCGCCTTTTTTCTCATGTTATAACGATCTATAATGTTTCCTTGCTGTTCTTTAAAAATATTCGCAACGATATCTTTTTCTTTATATTCTACACCGAGATCTTTCCATGTGTATGTTTGTGTATTGTTTTCAAATACATAGTTGAGTGATTTTTTATTTAATTCCTCTACTTTCTGTTGCACAATTTTTTGAATATCTTGCTTATTTTTTCCATCCAGAGGAATCCCTTCAAATGTAGTATGTGGTAATGCAGTAGTATCTAGTTCTTTATTTAGTTTTGATATGTACTGATAGCCGCTGATTCCACCTGCACAAAGTAAGATACCACCAGTAATAGCAGAACAAATAAGGAATTGGTGCAGTTTCATTTGTTTTCCCCCTTAGTAATGAATGGATAACATGATATGTATTCTGTTTTTTACATAAGAATGATGCAAATAGCATTATGTATGTACCAGTATACTATTATTCTTATGAAAGTGTAATCTTTATATAAATAATGTTACAATTATGTAATAATAACCTATTTTTGGGAATTATTATCTATTAAGAATGGGGAAGGATAATTATAATAAAAAGGCTGCATAGAAAAGTTCTAGCAGCCTTTTTATTATAATTTTTTATGTTCACTTTTATTCGTAACCTCTAGATGTTTTTGTAAAGTAACAGATATATTTTGAACGCTCTTTTCATCAGGGACATAGTAATAAATACCATCTATATATTTATCTGATCCTTTTACTTGAAGCTTGTCCATTTTTAAATCTGAGCCCATTGAATGCTTTGTAATTGTCATCATGTCATCAAAAGTTAAATTCGTTTTTAAATCGCGATCAACGGCATCTAATAAACTGCCAAGTTTGTTAATAGAATTGATAGATAATGCTTTTTGAGCAATTGCTTCTAAAACAAGCTGTTGACGCTGCCCGCGCATATAGTCACTATCAATATGTCGAGTTCTTGCTAAGGCAAGTGCTTCTTCACCATTTAAATGCTGACGCCCTTTTTTGAGGTGGATTGCTTCTGCTTCATCTTTACTGTTTTGTTCTGTAAATTCTACTGGGACGTCCACAGTAATACCACCAAGTGAATCGACAATTTTGATAAAAGATGTAAAGTTAAATTTAACATAGTAATCAACCGGAACATTTAAAAAACGTTCGACAGTATCAATGGTACTATCAACACCACCAAATACATGGGCGTGTGTAATTTTATCTTTTTTATGGCGTGATTTAATATATACACGGGAATCCCGAGGGATACTAACAAGCTTGACTGACTTGTCATTTTTATTAATTGTAGCAAGTAGTAGCGCATCTGTACGTGTCGCTTTACCGTAATTTTTCTCGCGAATATCGCTCTCATCTACTCCCATAATAAGAACAGAAATATTATCTGTCATAGGTTTTACGGCTTTTTCTCGCTTATTTGATTTATCGCCTCGGTTTAATTCCAAGTAAGCATTATTCACAATAGATTTTGCTTTACTATATAGATGGAAGAAGTAGCTTCCACTTCCAAGCGTAACGATGAGTAATGGAATCACAATGAACCAAAGTAGACGTCTTTTTTTAGCGTGCTGCTTTGAGGTTCTACTATTTTTCTCTAAATCAAATTTCATTTGTTGCTCTCCTTTAAATTAATCAATATATTCTTCAGTAGCGTATATAGATAAGACACATAAAAAATATTGTACGCTAAATAGAGGAGATTGTACATGTATAAAAAATAGATATCGCGATTATTTATGAGGTATCTATTTACGTTTGTATTATTGTGTGCAAAAAATGAGGAATACATTATTGTAACAAGAAAGAATCTGTAATCATAAATAGTGGGATTATTGCCATATCGATATAACTTCGTTAAGTTTCTACAATGGATTTCCAGAAGAACGTGTGAAAAATGGATATGTCTAGGGTTCACTACGGTGCAATTATTTGTTCTAAATTCGGGATATCTAAGTAGTTTTATACAAAAATTTTAGGATTTTAAATAATAAATGAAGTATACAGAGAAGATAGGAATTCTTATAAATTCGATTTATGTGTAGGAAATGAATAGCAAATTAAATGATTTTTTTTAAATCCACCAAAGCGTCTAAGCTTCCCAGAGATAACAGGTCTTAAACCTTTAATATTTGCTGTTAAAGGATATATAAGCAGCGGTTGCACATTTAAAACGATATGGAGTAGAGACAGAGCCGATATGTGTCGATGAAATAGCAGGGAAAAAATTTTTGTTTTTCCAAAATCCAGATTTACTTCCATTAGAATGATATGAGGAATGAAAATTGGGGAATTTTATCTAGATTTGCTTTTCAATAAATGAAGAAACTAAAGGAAAACTTCTTTTAAAAAGGAGGTGTAACTTTAGCGAGAAAGCTAAAGGATTTTGGTGGGAATTTTAAAATTACTTATGGTTGCTATTTTAATTGCTTTAACAGCCTTTTTTGTTGCCGTTGAATTTGCCATTATAAAGGTGAGAAGTAGTCGTATCGATCAACTTGTAATCGAAAAAAGACGAGGGGCATTAGCGGCGAAGAAAGTCACTTCGAATTTAGATGAATACTTATCCGCTTGTCAGCTTGGAATTACAATTACAGCTTTAGGATTAGGGTGGTTAGGTGAACCGACAGTTAAACATATGTTAGAGCCATTATTTTTGAGAATGAATATTTCATCAGTAGCTGCAAGTACAGTATCATTTATTATTGCATTTGCAGTCATCACATTTCTGCACGTCGTTGCTGGAGAGCTGGCTCCAAAAACGTTTGCGATTCAAAAAGCAGAAAAAGTTAGCTTGTTACTGTCACAGCCTCTTATTTATTTCTATCGGATTATGTACCCCTTTATTTGGGCTTTAAATGGGTCTTCACGCTTTGTGACAGGAATATTTGGACTTCAACCTGCTTCTGAACATGACGTGGTACATTCAGAGGAAGAATTGCGTCTCATTTTATCGGAAAGTTATGAGCGAGGGGAGATTAATCAAGCAGAATTTAAGTATGTAAATAACATTTTTGAATTTGACAATCGATTAGCGAAAGAGATTATGGTTCCCCGTACGGAAATTGTAGGATTATATGAAGATGAACCATTTGAGACGCATATTCAAATTATTAGACAGGAAAAATATACAAGATATCCCGTATTTGGAGAAGATAAAGATGAAATTATTGGGATGGTGAATGTAAAAGATTTATTCATTCGCTATATGGATGGAGGACGAGAGGAAGAATGTTCTATTACGCCGTATACAAGACCTGTCATTGAAGTGTTAGAAAACATTCCGATTCACGATTTGTTGTTACAGATGCAAAAGCGAAGAATTCCAATGGCTGTTTTATATGATGAGTATGGCGGGACGGCTGGTATTGTAACTCTTGAAGACATTCTAGAGGAAATTGTTGGGGAAATTCGAGATGAGTATGATGAGGATGAATATCCACCAATAGAGCACATAAGTGAAACATGGAAAATTGTAGATGGAAAAGTACGTATTAGCGAAGTAAATGATTTATTTGGACTACAGCTATTAGCGAATGATGTCGATACAATCGGTGGCTGGATTATGATGCAGAAACAAACGATTACAGAAGGGGATTATATTGAAACAAATGGATTAGTATTCAAAGTCCTGGAAAAAGACATGCATCAAATAAAACGAGTAGAAATTATGAGAAAAGAAGAAAAAGGGGCGTTTAAGGAGAGGAAGGATTAGATAAAGTGAAACTTTAATCAGTGGGGGCTTCATCCCCTACTGATTATGAGCCCTCACCAATCGGGCTGCCCTAAAATAGCGGGATAAAAAACATAATGTTTGCGCTTTCAAATAAGGTGCTATATAGTGGATGGAGATGGAAATGTTTCTATGAAAATGATGTTTTCATAGAAACAATGCTAAAACTTTAAAGATATACAACGAAAAGCATAGGTGATAAATATGATAGCGACAAAAGACATACGGATAGAAAAAGATTTCTTAGGTGAGAAAGAAGTACCAAATGAAGCTTATTATGGAGTTCAAACTTTACGTGCTGTGGAAAACTTTCCAATTACAGGATATCGTATACATGATTCACTCATCACTGCAATGGCGATTGTAAAGAAAGCGGCAGCGCTTGCCAATGTGGAAACAGGTTATTTACCAGAGAACATTGGTAAGGAAATTGCAGCAGCAGCTCAGGAAATTATGGATGGTAAACTTCATGATCAATTTATTGTCGATCCTATTCAAGGTGGGGCTGGAACTTCCATTAACATGAATGCGAATGAAGTAATTGCAAATCGTGCATTAGAACGGATGGGATATGAAAAAGGGGATTATGCAAAAATTAGTCCGAATACACATGTCAATATGGCACAATCCACAAATGATGCATTTCCAACAGGAATTCATATTGCAACTTTAATGATGTTAGAGGAGCTTCTTATTACGATGGAAGAGCTTCATCGTGCATTTATAAAGAAAGCGAAAGAATTTGATCATGTCATTAAAATGGGACGTACGCACTTACAAGATGCTGTTCCTATTCGACTTGGACAAGAATTTAGCGCATATAGTCGTGTATTAGAACGTGATATAAAAAGAATTAAACAATCTCGTCAGCATTTATATGAAGTTAATATGGGCGCAACAGCTGTTGGCACAGGATTAAATGCAAATCCAATGTATATTGAACAAGTTGTAAAGCATTTACGAGAATTAAGTGGTTTTCCACTTGTAGGAGCGGAGCATTTAGTAGATGCAACGCAAAATACGGATGCATATACAGAAGTATCCGCAGCGCTTAAAGTATGTATGATGAATATGTCTAAGATTGCAAATGACTTACGTATTATGGCTTCTGGTCCAAGAGTTGGATTAGCAGAGATTCAATTGCCAGCTCGTCAGCCAGGTTCATCTATTATGCCTGGGAAAGTTAATCCGGTTATGGCTGAAGTGATTAATCAAGTTGCCTTCCAAGTGATTGGGAACGACCATACGATTTGTTTAGCATCTGAAGCAGGGCAATTAGAATTAAATGTAATGGAGCCAGTTCTCGTATTTAATTTAATCCAATCTATTAGTATTATGAATAATGCATTTCGTGTATTCCGTGAATATTGCATTGAAGGTATTACGGCGAATGAAGAACTATTGAAAGAATATGTGGAACGAAGTGTTGGGATTATTACAGCAGTCAATCCTCATATTGGATATGAAGCTGCTTCTCGCATTGCTCGTGAAGCAATCGCAACAGGAAAATCAGTTCGAGAACTTTGCCTAGAACATGGTGTTTTAACAGAAGAAGAACTGGATATTATTTTGGATCCATATGAAATGACACATCCTGAAATAGCCGGAGCATCATTACTTAAAAATAAAAAATCTTGATACGTTCGTATCAAGATTTTTTATTTAGCAAAAGATAATATAACAACGAGATATAAAAGGCTGATGAACGAGTCATCAGCCTTTTATGTTAAAAAATATGGAATATGGAGTTAAGTTGAAGTAAGCTAATGATAGCTAAGAAGATTAAGCTATATTTCATTGCTACTTTAAATAGTGCAGACTCTTTACCAACTAATCCAACTGCTGCACAAGCAACTGCTACAGATTGTGGCGAAACCATTTTTGCCATTGTTCCACCGACTACATTTAACGCAACAAGTGTAGATGGTACAATATCCAACTGAGCTGCAGTTACTGCTTGAAGTGGTGCGAATAATGAACCACTTGACACAACTGAACCTGTAATGAATACGCCAATCCATCCTAAGATTGGAGAAAGAATTGGGAATACATTTCCAGTAGAAGAGAATGCTAATCCAAGTGTAGATGACATCCCAGAGTAATTCTCAACATAAGCTAAAGCGATAACGCTACAAATTGTATAAACTGGAGCTTTTAATTCTTTAAGTGTTTCAATTATAAGTTCTTTAATCATTTTGCCATTTACACGATATAGGATAAGTGAAACAATAATCGCTAATACAATGGCAGTAGTTGTAGATGAGAATACATCTAGTTTAAAAATAGCTGCAAAAGGTGTATCTGCTTTTGTGATCGGTGCAGTTTTTATAACTTGATTATGAAGACCAGGGAATTGAATATTGAATACTAAGCTCTCAAGTGCACCTTTTGGAGCGAATAAAGCTTTAATTGGTTTTAAATTAAAAATTGTTACAAATGCAGTTAAGAATACAAATGGAGACCAAGCATATAAAATTTGATTGAATGTATGAGATTGTTTCTCTTCTTGTTTTTCTTCTTTAGCAGAAGATTTTGGCTGCCAAACTCGTAAAAATAATGTAAGAGCAACCATACTTACAACTGCTGCGAAAATATCAGTAAGTTCAGCGCCTAAGAAATATGTTACAGTAAATTGAGTAATGGCAAATGAAACACCGCTAACAAGAATACCTTGCCATGTTTCTTTAATGCCCTTAAAACCATCAACCATTGCAACAAGTAAGAACGGTAAAATAATACTAATAAATGGTAGAATTGTAACAGTGTGACGACCGACAGTTAATGCATCAAGTTGAGTTAATTGTGCTGGTACTGTAACTGGAATACCCATTGCTCCCATTGCGCCACCAGCGATGTTAGCTACTAAACAAATACCTGCTGCTTTTAATGGATTGAAGCCCATACCAACAAGTAATGCAGCTGTAATAGCAACCGGAACTCCAAATCCAGCTGCACCTTCTAAGAAAGCACCGAAAGAATAAGCGATTAATAATACCTGTAAGCGTTGATCACTTGTGATACTTGAAATACTATCACGAATAACATTAAATTGTTCAGTTTTTACAGTTATTTTGTAAAGGAAAATTGCTGCGATAACAATTGTACAAATTGGATAAAATCCAGATAAAATACCGAATCCTGCTGATGCCACAGCTGCAGTTGTGGGCATTTTATACACAAAGATGGCAATAATAACAGCAACAATTACACTGTAAAGACCAGAGATATAACCTTTCATTTTGAATCCCGTTAAACAAATGATGAAACAAAAAATTGGTAAAGCTGCTATTAGTGCAGAAAGCCAAATGTTGTTTAGTGGATCATAAATTTGTGTCCAAGTATTCATGAGAATAACAACTCCTATCTATATTATGTGAAGTTATTCACATTATTTGTGAAATAATTCACAATCAAATTACATTGTTAAGTATAATCCTGTTCAACACTATTGTCAACGTGAAAAAGTATAATTATTCCACAATAGTGTTATTTGTGAACAAAACCTTACATTTTGTTCATAAATCTGACAAAATGAGTGCTCATATATTTTGAGCACTCTATCAATATTTTATTCATAAATAATAGAAAAGAAAAATAGACAGTTTAAAATGATCACCTTTCCATATATTCCTTCATCTTTTCGTATGTCATAGGTCCAACATGTTTAAAATGAATGATACCTTTTTGGCTAGAATGAAGGAGGTTGGAATACTAGCAATTTGATAAGTTGTATTCGCTTGTCCTTTTGTATCAAGTCAAACAGGAAAAGTAAATCATTCTCTTAAAGAAATTATTTTACATAGTTAGGGGCTTTTTCAAAAGGATTTGCGTTTACAGCAACTATTTCAATTTCATCTATTTTTGAGTATTGGTAGAATTTTCCTATATTAGGTGTTTTGATTTTACATGGCCCACACAGCTTGCTCCAAAATTCAAGGTCACTTTTTTCCTTTATAGTCGGACAAGGATATTTCATCCCCATCTACTGTTTGTAAATGAGAATTTTGTTCCATTGGTATAAGATTATGGATAATCGTCCAAACGAGTGCAATACTAAGTACAGCGACAATCATTCATTTTTTATTAGAAATCAGCTCTTTTACCAAAAATTCACTCTTTCTATCGTAACAAACTGATTACTAAGGGGCAAATAACTTTACAAGGATATATCATTTGAGAACAGTATTTTACAATACCATTACAGAAGGAAGTAGAGAGAGAAAATATAATAAAAACGTTGATAAATCAACGTTTAGAAGCAATGTATTCAGCTTTAAATATTTTGCATTTTTTCTATATCATATAGTATAATATTCAAAATCAGCGAGTTTTTTGTATTTTGTGTTGATTAAAAAGGAGGAAAATAATTTTACCGTTTAGGTTGATAAAGTTGTGTCGTAACAGGAAATATAAAAACAAGTATATAAATAAATAAAGAGAAAATAAAATGAAAAAATGAGGGGAACTTTATGAATCAAAACCAATTTGATTGTCGTATTTTAGAAGAAGATGTTCAAATGTTACGAGCTTTAGCTCATCCATTACGTTTGCGCTTAGTAATGGAACTTATGCAACGTGGAACGTGCAATGTAACACAATTGCAGGAAGTATTAGAAATTCCGCAATCAACTGTTTCACAACATTTAACGAAACTAAAACAAAACAAGGTTGTTCGTTTTGAAAGACGAGGTTTAGAAGTATATTACCAAGTGCATAATGATAAAGTAAGCAAAGTGGTAAAGACATTATTTTCATAAAATTTCAATATTTAGGAAAGACGTATAGAAATATACGTCTTTTTTTATGGAATACATTCAAAAAAATATGGAAAGATAGAGAGGAGTGTATTTTGTAAAAGGAGGAATACATAATGGATGTAAAACGGGTAAAACAAATTTTATCGTCCTCGAGCCAAATAGATGTTACCTATCAAGGTGTACCGGTTTGGATTGAGAGTTGTGATGAAGGACGTGGAATTGCACAAGTTCATGATATAACGGCACCACATGAAACAGTAGAGGTTGATATTACAGCGTTAGAAGAAAAATAAAAAAGCATGATGTTGCAAACGCACGTCTTTTTTTAGCGATGTAAGGATTCATAATATATAGGCAGAAACAGATTCGTTTTTGGAGTAAAAAAAGACTCTCAAATTTGAGAGTCTTTTTTACTATTCCATCATATGTGCAATTTTTTTCGAGAACATGAGAAGTATTAAGCCAAGTACAATTACGATCATACCAATACTTGCGAATACTTCTAAGTATCCTAGAGATTGCGTGAATGCTGCTAATGCCCCAGCAATATAGTTTGCAATACCAGTACCTGCTAACCATACACCCATTAATAGGGAAGCTAATTTCACAGGTGCAATCGCACTTACCATTGATAATCCAATAGGTGATAAGAATAGTTCACCTAGCGTATGGAACATATATGTGATAACAATAAATAGTAAATTAGCCTTTACAGTAATATGAGCTTCGTCACTGCCTGTTTTTAAAACTGCCAATGTGAGTACAAGATAGCCAATTCCTAATAAAATCATTCCAAGAGCCATTTTTGTTGGGACTTTTAAATCACCACGTTTAGATTTAGATAACTTAACCCATAAGGCTGATACAAATGGTGCTAATAGTACGATAAATGCTGGGTTAACAGATTGGAACCAAGATGTTGGAACTTCCCAACCAAAAATAGTACGATCAACAAATTTATTTGTATAAAGAGTAAAAGAACTACCAGCTTGTTCAAAACCTGCCCAGAAGAATACAACGAAGCAAGTTAAAATAACAATTGCCCAAGTGCGCTTTTTCTCTTGTTTCGTTAAAGGTTTTTTCTCAATTGCTTTCGTATCTTTATTTTTTGCTGTTTTTCCAACGACAGTTGTTCCAGCGTTACCGAGGTAACGTGGAGCTAGTAAGTTAAAGACAACTTGGCCAATAATCATACCGATACAAGCTGCAAGGAACCCGTATTTGTAACCCATTACCATAACGCCATCAACATTTGTCTTGAAGAAATCTTCAGCTAAGTATCCGCAAATAAGCGGTGCGAAAAAAGCACCTACGTTGATACCCATGTAGAAGATAGTAAAGGCGCTGTCACGACGTGAATCGTTTTCGCCGTATAGTTCACCTAATAATGTAGAAATATTTGGCTTGAAAAATCCGTTACCAATAATTAATAATATTAGTCCTAAAAAGAGTCCGGTTTTTGTATTCATGGAAAATAATACAAAGTTACCAAGTGCCATAATAATACCACCAACGGTAATGGCATGACGTCTTGTAATAAAGTGGTCTGTTAACCATCCACCGGCAATTGGTGTAAAATATACGAATGCGGTAAAAATTCCGTATAATTGCACTGCGAAACCTTTATCAAGCCCTAGACCACCGCTAATGGCAGCTGTTGTTAAGTAAAGAACTAAAAGTCCACGCATGCCATAATAACTAAATCTTTCCCAAGCTTCTGTAAAGAACAATAAATATAATCCTGGTGGGTGTTTCTTTGGTGTTTGCTGTTCTTTAGCTTTTTCTAATTTTAAAGCTGCATCCATTTTGTTGTCCCCCTAATCTTACATAACGGATATTTATGTAATCATTTTAATTTACAAAATATTTAGAAGTCAATAGAATTATATGGGAATAGAAAGAAAATTTTTGAAATAACTCATTTAACTTCATCCACTAGCATATTTTCTCCTTAAATTTGCTTAATAAGCGTTTTCAAATGCAACATTTAAATTCTCAAAGAAAATAAAATAATGATAAGTCGGAAAATTTAGAGTAATCAATTTTTCTGATATAAAGAAATTGCATTCTACTTATTTTTACAATATAACATATGAAGTATAAAAATACAAAAAAATAATGTGACATTTCCGTGAATTCAAAATAAAAACAATTTCCGAGGAGAGGTTGTTTCTATTTTGAATTCCTATATAGGTCGCGCATTCTTTTTGTAATAACTCTGTACGTAACTGAGTATCACCACATTCTAAATCAAGAATTATTTTTTCTTTTACATCACAGATAAGTTGTAACAAGGCAGGGTTTTCAATCATATCATTTGAGTTATCTTGTCGATATTTCCGCTTCATATATTGTTTGAAAAAGAGTCTTCATTATACGCTTCAGATTCTATAAATGCCATGTTCTCATTCCCTTTACATATTTTGTTTCTTCTATCAAACTTTAAAAGCAAGTGATAGATTTCTTTGGTTGCATCATATATAATTACATTATGTAAGCGTTTTCTTTATGTTATTTTTCTATAATAAGATTAAAAAACGTGTTAAGCTAATAGAGGGAGTATTGGCATTATTGAGACAATAATCCGCTTACATGAATGATGGGAGGCTTCACAATGTCTAGTAAAACACTTGCAAAATTTTTAGAAGAAAATTTAGAAGATTTGAAAGCAAAGGGACTTTATAACGTAATTGATCCGCTAGAAAGTCCAAATGGACCAATGATTACAATTGGCGGGAAAGAATATATTAACTTATCTTCAAATAACTATCTTGGCTTAGCAACAGATAATCGTCTGCAAGAAGCGGCAATTGGTGCAATCCATAAGTATGGTGTTGGTGCGGGGGCAGTTCGCACGATTAACGGTACACTTGACTTGCATATCAAATTAGAAGAAACAATTGCAAAGTTTAAACATACAGAAGCAGCGATTGCATATCAATCAGGATTTAACTGTAACATGGCAGCAATTTCAGCTGTAATGGATAAACATGATGCTATTCTTTCTGATGAGTTAAACCATGCATCTATTATTGATGGATCTCGTTTATCAAAAGCAAAAATAATCGTTTATAAACATTCTGATATGGAAGATTTACGCAAAAAAGCAATCGAAGCCAAAGAATCAGGGCTTTACAACAAATTAATGGTTATTACAGATGGTGTTTTCTCAATGGATGGTGATATTGCAAAATTACCAGAAATCGTTAAAATCGCTGAAGAATTAGATTTAATGACATATGTAGATGATGCACATGGTTCAGGAGTGCTCGGAAAAGGTGCAGGTACTGTTAAGCATTTCGGTCTTTCAGATAAAGTAGATTTCCAAATTGGTACACTATCAAAAGCAATTGGGGTAATTGGTGGATATGTAGCAGGGAAGCAAAACTTAATCGATTGGTTAAAAGTGCGTTCACGCCCATTCTTATTTTCTACAGCTTTAACACCAGCTGATGCGGCGGCTTGCAAGAAATCTATCGAGATTTTAATGGAAAGTACGGAGCTGCATGATCGTTTATGGGAAAATGGTCGCTATTTAAAACAAGGGTTAAAAGATCTTGGCTTTAATATTGGGGACAGTGAAACGCCAATTACACCATGTATTATTGGTGATGAAGTGTTAACGCAAGAGTTCAGTAAACGTTTAAATGAAGAAGGTGTATATGCAAAATCTATCGTGTTCCCAACTGTACCAAGAGGAACAGGGCGTGTTCGTAATATGCCAACAGCAGCTCATACGAAAGAAATGCTTGATGAAGCAATTCGTACGTATGAAAAAGTAGGAAAAGAAATGGGGATTATTTAACACTTTTACATCTTTTGAAAGCTTGCAAATGAGGAGTGGGGAAAATGAAAAAAATTTTAGTAACCGGTTCTTTAGGGCAAATTGGTTCTGAACTTGTCATGAAACTTCGTGATGTATACGGCACATCAAACGTTATTGCAACTGATATTCGTGAAAAAGACAGTGAAGTAGTCAAATCTGGTCCGTTTGAAAAATTAGATGTAACAGATGGTCAGAAACTCCATGATATTGCAAAACGTAATGGAGTAGATACAATTATTCATTTAGCAGCTTTACTTTCAGCAACTGCAGAAAAGAATCCGCTGTTTGCTTGGAATTTAAATATGGGCGGACTTGTCAATGCACTAGAAGCAGCACGGGAACTAGATTGTCAGTTTTTTACACCAAGTTCTATTGGTGCATTTGGTCCAACAACGCCAAAAGATGCTACACCGCAAGACACCATCCAGCGTCCGACTACAATGTATGGGGTAAACAAAGTAGCAGGAGAATTATTGTGCGATTACTATTATCATAAATTTGGTGTTGATACGCGCGGGGTACGTTTCCCAGGTTTAATCTCTTATGTAGCTCCTCCAGGAGGCGGTACAACTGATTATGCGGTGGAAATTTATTATGATGCAATTAAAAAAGGTGCATACACCTCCTACATCGCAGAAGAAACATACATGGATATGATGTATATGCCCGATGCTTTGCAAGCAATTATTTCATTAATGGAAGCTGATCCAAGTAAACTCGTACATCGCAATGCTTTCAATATTACAGCAATGAGCTTCGAGCCAGAACAGATTGCTGCAGCAATTCGCAAACACATTCCAACATTTACAATGGATTATGCAGTAGATCCAGCTCGCCAAGCAATTGCTAATAGTTGGCCAAACTCAATTGATGCAACAGCAGCAAAAGAAGAGTGGGGTTTTAAAGCGGAGTATGACTTAGATAAAATGACAGCAGATATGCTAGCAAAATTAAAAAAAAAGTTAACAGATGAGTTAGTACTGAGTTAATGAAGAGAGCCGATTCGAATGGATTGGCTCTTTTTTGTCATCATACCTAAATGTAGTTTAGGAAAGAAATAACGTTTCTCGTTATATGGACTTTACCGTATTCTTATCTAGACTGCTTTGTTTGGTGCTAGCTTCAGGGGATCGCTCGTTCGATAAATCACAACTAAAAACAGGGGCCCTGTTCGGCCCCTGTTTGCTATTCAATCGTCTTCAGTAGTAATTTCTTCAATAAGGGTTTGATTTTTAATCGTAAATCTTCAGCATCATTGGCGATTAAGAAATGATGATTATAGATGTTTTTCATCAATTGATAAGTTGCTTCTTTTGCTTCGCCTTCTTCGATGAAGATACCAATGACTTCCATGCCGTTTTTGCGAGCAAGTTTAACAGCTTCGTGCGTATCTAAAATACCATCTTGTTGATAATCTAGTGCAGAAGGTTCACCGTCTGTAAAAACGAGTAAGAATTTATGTTTTTCTGTTCTTTTCGCGAGCTTTTCAGAAACGATGCGAATAATGTAACCGTCGCGATTGTCTTCTTCTTCACGTAGTTGCATAATTTCAGGTCCAACATTTGGAAGTGTTGAGTTTTTGTATGTTACAACTTCATGAATGACATTCGGTTTGTTTTCTGGGGTAGCGCTTGAAGCATCTTCCCAAAAGCCGCTGATGGCGTGTGGGATTTTTAATGATTTTAATGCTTCATGGAATAACACAACACTTTTCTTTGTTTCTTGCATTTTATTATACATAGAACCAGAGCAATCAACGAGCAGTTGAAAGGCTACATCAAGTTCTTGAGATTCCTGTCCTTTTTTATAAAACATTCGCGGCTGTTTTTCGGTATAAATACGTAAAAACTTTTTATGAAGTCTTCCATAATATTTATCACTATTTGCATTTGTTTTATTTTCAATCGTTTTCTCAATAATTTTCTTTAATTCTTTCACATCTTTATTGATAATCGACTTGATGGCCTGATAGTCTTTCTTTTCATCATGGTTTGGCTTGCGGGATTCTTTAAACGTATGAGAAGCACCGACGTTATATTTACCGTATGTGCCTTCATGCTGGCTAGAAGCATGCGACGCTCTCGCATCTTCAGCATCAGCTCCATCAAAGTTGGACTGTGTACTCTTTTGTGAAGTTCCTTGTACGGAGCCGAGCGCTTGATCGCCATCTTCAGATTCACGAGCTGTATCACCCATCATATTCGTTTTTGTTCCACTTTCTAATTCAAAGCGTAAGAAATTTTCATTTTCATTATTTTTGTTTTCTCGATGCCATGTAGAAAAGCTTTCATTCATTTTACTTTTATTCTCATTGTCATCGACAATTTGAATATCATCATTTGCTAAGTCTTCAGGATGTCCATCTTTTTCATCAGCAATAACAGATAAATAGAGAGGGGCATGCCCAAAGTAGGTGTTAATCATATCACTTTCAAGAAATCCTTCTAAACGATAACGAATTTTCTCCACAATATACATAATATCTTCTGTATTACGAGCTTGGAATACATCGTGTAACAACGTTTCAATTTGTTCAAAGTACTCATTGTGAAACATTTCGTATTTATCGCTTGTGAGTGAGAGATAGCATAAGCAGAAAAGACGATCAGCTTGATAGTTACGAACGCGATTGATTTCATTTTGTGAACTGAAATAATTACGGTACATTTCTTTACGTCTTTTGAAAATATACTTCGTACCAGGGCGTAAATCTTTTACAATCTCTTCAATGCGTAAGTCTTCCAGTAGAATAAACAATTGTGTTAGAAATTTTGTAAGAGAAGACTCTTGTAATTCGATAGCGTAAGATCGAATTAATCTCATATCGGAATAATGCTTATTGCCAAGTGCCTTTAAAAATACTTCGCTTTTTAAGCCGACTATCATATCGTCTTCTTTGCGATCATCCCAAAAATGACTGATGACAACTTTTTGTTCAACTTCATCATAGTAAGCTTTATAGCCATATTCTAAGTAAGCATCCTCTTCTTTTAGAAGGGCATACATTAAGTTTTCCATTTGAAGAAACAGCGACGCATCAATTTTTTTGTCACTAAAAATTTGTCTCATGAATTATCCCTCAAAGAAGTAGCTCTCCGCTAATTCACGGACAGTCATTTGTTCTGTTTCATCACTTAGTTTTGCAATGATGCTTCGTTCGATTGCACGCATAACAGGGATATATACACTTAAATCACATGCATCAAGAATACCGCGAATACTTGCTGCTTCTTCACTTACACGACCGTCACGAGCAAGAGGCATAAGGTCACTTGCAAATGCAACAAACTTTTCAATAGTTGCCATATCTTTTAACTTTGAATCAGATAATAATAATTCTTTTAATGTTTCACCTTGAATATAAGGAACTTCAATGATAACGAAGCGGTTTTTTAAAGCTTCATTTAATTCGCTTGTTCCAACATACCCTTCATTAATAGCTGCGATTACACGATATTCTTCATCTCCATGTACAACTTGCTGTGTAAATGGGTTTGTAATCATTTTACGATAATCTAATGCACCATGAAGAAGGGGAAGTGTTTCAGGTTTCGCCATGTTAATTTCATCAATGTATAGGAAATGACCATTCTTCATTGCTTTCATAAGGGGACCATCAATAAAGGTAACTTCAGAAGCACCATCTTTTGTCTGTAGTGTGTTGTATCCTAAAATCCCTTCTACATCTAGGTCAACAGAGCAGTTAATGCTATGCATTGGCTTTTGAAATAAGGAAGAAAGCGTCTCTGCTAGTACAGTTTTTCCACTACCAGTTGGTCCTTTTAATAGAATATTTTTTCCAAGTAAAAGAGCTGTAATAGCATCTTCAAGAATGCTATTATCAGCCGCTTTATACACTTTTGTTCCAATTAAATGTTTATTTTCACCAGCTGCTTGCTTATTTTTTTCATGAATTGCCGCTAGTAGCTGCTTTAAATCAGCATGTATATGCAATTGTTCTAACATGTGTTTCCCACCTAACATTATTTTCATAAAATAAAACAATATATCTTATGATAACGTGTTTTTTTATGGTATGCAAAGGAAAGAGAAGGGAGGAAGCGGGCATTATAAAACAAAGAAGCAATCGAATTTGAATAGATTATTTTTTTAGTAGTAAATATACATAATAGCTGAACGAAGTGACTTTTCCTATTTATACCTTTCATTTATTCTTTCTTACATATAAAATCGATAAGCAAAAGAGGCTCTTAATCGTTTTTTAATCAGTGGGAATGAAGACAACGGTGATTCAAGTTTCGTCGGTGCATTTAATGGTTATTTTTGGGAGCGTGTTATTTCATTCTTGTTATGTTAGGAATGGGAGGATTCGATCTCGCCTTATGTAGAACACTATAAAAGTCATTAAGAGAAAAGAAGCGGTGAGTAAACCAAAAAAATGGTTATTTCCCGCTTCTTTTTGTTAGCTTGCTTTGTTATTTCGTTGTTCAGAAATAAGGGGCGGTGAATTCTTCATTAAAATTGGATAAAGAATAAGGCCTAATACAAATAACCCAATTCCTAAGAAAAATGTTGTTAAGTCTGCTGTTCCTGTTTTAATAACCCAAGTGGAATAAAAGAATGCTAGTAAGGTGATGATTCCATCTTTTATACGAGAACCAGTTTGTATCTCATATGTTTCGCCCGTTATAACGAGTTTTAGTTGATATAGTGTAGAAACAAGATATGGGATTAAATAGGCTAAAGTGGCAACGACAATGGCGAAATGATAAGCTTCTGAAACCGTACCAGAAATCGTAGAAAATAAGAAAATTTGTGTCATAATATTTGTAATGAGAAGCGCTTTTGAGGGACTTCCTTTTTGATTTGTTCTTCCAAAGAATTTTGGGAAAAGTCCATTCTTTGCTGCTTGATAAGGTACCTCAGAACTAACAACAATCCAACCAACAGTAGAGCCGAATAGAGATATGAGTGCAAGCAGTGCCATAATGTAAGCGCCTTGATTACCAATGGCTAAGTTTAGAGCATCTACTAACGGCTTTTGCGACTCTTTCAAAACTTCTTGCGGGAGAGCTCCCATTGTTAGCAATGTAATCGCCATATAAATAAGAAGAGCAATGATTAATCCTAAAATAGTAGCTCTTTTTACGTCACGCTGTGATTTGGCTCGGTTCGATAGCATAACAGCTGACTCGATTCCAATAAAGGCCCAAAGTGTAGCGATAGCAGCAGAATTGACTTGTCCACCTAATGGAATTGATGTTCCAGATTCACTCATAAAAGTTTGTCCATCACCCAAATTAGAGACGTTAAAAATAAATAATGTAATCACAATAAACATCGTAAATCCAATAATCTTAGCAATGGTTGCTACAAGATTCATATTGCCTGCTCGATCAATATTTTGAGATAGAATATATTGAATACCCCACAGCATAATGCTACATACCGCGAATGTTAATCCTTTTCCAAGCTCCAATGAAGAGCCGCTTATGGAAAAGAGAATTTGCTTGCTTTGTAAAATCGGGAAAAACGTAGATAAATATCCTGCAAACGAAATAATGACGGAAGCAGTCGCTGCCCAATTTGCCGCCCAATATCCCCATGCCATGCTATAACCAGCCACTTTCCCGATTTTTAGTGAAGGGAACATGGCTTGTGCATAACTTTGTGGGCCCGCCTTTAATTCTGGTTTACGTACGGAAAGATTTCCAAATACAAGTGCAATCGTAAATACACCAAGTCCTGTAATACTCCAAGCGAGTGTAGAACCTAAGGGACCTGATACTTGTGCTAAATTTGCCGGTAGCATAAATACGCCTCCTCCGACCATATTCCCAACTACGAATGCTGTTAAAATCCATAAACCCCATTTTCTCGTTTCCATATTTATGATCTCCTTTGTAGTAGTTTTGCTTATTCATCATCTTTTACTAGCTTTTTATAAACAAAAAAGAGCCATGTAGATAAAAAATACCTACATGGCTCTTTAGCAAAGTGTAGGTACAACGGGAATAACCCTTGTACCTACGCGTCATTTTTTCCGCTAGGTTTCAAGGGTTTACGTATGATGATGATGTTTTTGTGCAAATGTAACTACAGATTTATAAGTAAACATAGTTCTTTGCTCCCTTTCTCCTCTGATTTTGAAGCTAGTATACTACATGTTTTTTAGAATGAAAAGAAAAATATGAAAAATTTATCTCGCTATTTTAGGGTAGCCCGATTGGTGAGGGTTCATTAAAGTTTCACTTTGTGGGAGTATTTCTTACATTTATGCCGAATTCAATATAGTACATATAAAGGAGGGATTGTACATATGGAAATAACTGTAGAACAGGTCTTTAATGATACTATTTTAGAAGAAGCGGCAAGTTTATTTCATGTGAAAGTAGAAAAAAAACCACTTGGAGATTTCGAAAATTATATTTTTCATGCCGAGGATGAAAAGAAAGGATCCTATGTGTTGAGATTGACTCATTCTTCTCATCGGTCTGAGGTGCAAGTCCAAGCTGAATTAGAGTTTTTGCAATATTTAAAAGAACATGGAGCGCATATTGCCGGACCACATAATTCAAAAACTAGAAAACTAGTAGAAGGAATACAAGCAACAGATGGAACAACCTTTTATGCGTCCCTTTTTTCATATGCACAAGGGGAAAGAATAAAAGATGATGCCTCTATACATTGGGGAGATGATTTGTTTCAAGCATGGGGAAAAGCAATTGGACAAATTCATCGCCTTACAATGGATTACCCTGAAACAAGACATCGTACGACATGGGAGGTAGATGAAAGAGCGATTATAGAAGATTTAGAGGATGAACCGTTGAAACAGATTGCGAATACATTAATTAATCATATAAAAAAACTGCCGATAGAAAAGAAAAGTTTTGGACTTATACACGGCGATATTCATCAAGGGAATTTTCATTATGATGGAACAAAATTAACAATTTTTGATTTTGATGATGCTACGTATAATTATTTTATACATGATATAGCGATGGTTCTCTATTATTCAGCGATGGTAATAAATGGGGCAATGGAAGAAAAAACAGCATTTGCTCGCCATCAATTAAAAGTATTACGATCAGGGTATGAGCTAGAACATCAATTAGAGGAAAGATGGTATGAATCTTTATCACTATTTTTAAGACTTCGTGATATCGGTTTATATGGTACAATTCAAAAGAAATTTAAAGGAAAAGAAATGCCGGAGTATTTTCATACATTATCTGATTCATTATATAAGAGAATTATGAAAGAACAGCCAATTGTGAATATATAATACAAATTTGAAGAGACAAAGTATATGAAAAAGCGATATACTTTGTTTTTTTTATACAAAAATATGCTTGCTTTATTAAAATAATATTGTCATGATTTGAGGATGAGTTTATAATTTTTATATATTCTGAATATTCTTTATAAAAAGGAGGGGGAATTGTGGAAGCATTCGTAGGATGGTTAAATCATATTGTTTGGAGTTCTGCGCTTGTTTATTTATGTTTGGGTGCAGGTTTATATTTTTCTATTCGAACGAGATTTTTACAACTCAGGCATTTTGGAGAAATGTTGAAACTTACATTTCAGGGGGAAAAGTCAGAAGCAGGTGTTTCTTCGTTTCAAGCATTAGCACTGTCTTTATCAGGGCGCGTGGGGACGGGAAATATTGCTGGGGTCGCAACAGCGATTGCATTTGGGGGTCCAGGAGCCATATTTTGGATGTGGGCAGTGGCCTTTTTAGGTGCGGGATCTTCTTATATAGAATCGACACTTGCACAAATATATAAAACGAAACATAAGGGACAATTTCGTGGCGGGCCCGCTTATTATATTGAGAAGGGGCTAGGACTGAAATGGTATGCGTTATTGTTTGTTATAGCAACTATTCTTGCAACGGGGCTGCTTCTTCCTGGTGTGCAAGCAAATAGTATTGCGTTAAGTTTAGAAACAGCGTTTGGTGTGAATACATCTGTATCTGGAGTAATATTAGTCGGAATAGTCGCTCTTATTATCTTTGGTGGAGTAAAGCGTATTGTAAATGTAGCGCAAGTTGTAGTGCCTTTTATGGCAGTTGGTTATATTCTCGTAGCTTGTGCGATTATTGTAATGAATATTGAAAAGTTACCAGAAGCATTTATGTTAATTATAAAAAGTGCATTTGCTTTAGAATCTGCATTTGGTGGAATTATCGGTTTAGCTATTTCTTGGGGGGTAAAACGTGGAATTTATTCTAATGAAGCAGGGCAAGGAACTGGGCCACATGCTGCGGCTGCTGCGGAAGTTTCACATCCAGCTAAGCAAGGGTTAGTGCAAGCATTTGCTGTTTATATTGATACATTATTTGTTTGTTCTGCAACTGCATTTATGATGATCATTACAGGCATGTATAACGTATTTGATGCGAGTGGCAAAAATTTTATTGTCAATAAATTAAATGGTGCACAGCCGGGACCTGGTTATACGCAGGCTGCGGTTGAATCTGTCTTCCCTGGATTTGGAAACGGTTTCGTTGCTATTTCCTTACTATTCTTCGCATTTACAACAGTAATGGCATATTATTATATCGCTGAAACGAATATTGCCTACTTAAATCGTAAGAAAGATCGCCCTTGGATGTTGATGTTACTAAAATTTATTTTCTTAGGAGTTGTATTTTATGGTTGTGTCAAAACGGCAGAGACAGCTTGGGCTTTAGGGGATATTGGTGTAGGGATTATGGCGTGGGTTAACATTATTGCGATTTTATGTTTGCAAAAGCCAGCCATTCTAGCATTAAAAGATTATGAGAAGCAGAAGAAAGAAGGGAAAGACCCCGTATTTCATCCGCGAGAACTTGGAATTAAAAATGCAGATTTCTGGGAGCATGAATACGGAAAAGATAAGAAAGAAGAAGTATCATAAAAGAATAGCAATGAGACAGCAAAGGGAAATCCCTTTGCTTTTTTTGATTGTTGAAGATCAAATGCAGGAAATCTTGATTTTTGTTGAATTACTACAATCATTTCGTTACTAGAATTGCATTCTTATTCCGAGTTGTAGCACTTTTTTATGGGGCAAAGTTATTTTTTAGGATCCTTTTGAATATAAAAAGAATGTACATGCTTTGTTAGGGGAAGGGGGAGTATGTTGATTGAGTTTCGTAATGTAAATAAATATTATGGTAACTTTCAAGTCTTAAAAAATATTAATATTCAAATTCAAAAAGGAGAAGTAGTTGTTATTGTAGGACCTTCGGGATCAGGAAAAAGTACACTACTCAGGTGTATCAATCAGTTAGAGGCAATTACGGATGGGGAATTAATTGTCCAAAATACAGAAGTGCACAATGCCAAGACAGATATGAATAAATTGCGCCGAAATATTGGAATGGTTTTTCAGCATTTTTATTTATATCCACATAAAACGGTGCTTCAAAATATTACATTAGCACCAATGAAGGTAAATAAAATTTCTAAAGAAGAAGCTGAAAAAACAGCCATGTTTTATTTAGAAAAAGTGGGGATACCTGAAAAAGCAGGGGTATATCCGCATGAATTATCCGGTGGACAACAACAAAGAGTTGCAATCGCTAGAGGGCTAGCTATGCAACCAGAAATTATGCTGTTTGATGAGCCAACGTCTGCGCTTGACCCGGAAATGATTGGGGAAGTGCTGGATGTTATGAAAGCGCTAGCGAAAGAAGGGATGACAATGGTTGTTGTCACACACGAGATGGGATTTGCACGTGAGGTAGCAGATCGAATTTTATTTATGGATGAGGGACAGATTATTGAGGATACAATACCAGCAGCGTTTTTTGTGAACCCAGAGCAGGAGAGAGCGAGACTGTTTTTAAGAAGAGTATTCAATCATTAGAGGAGGAGCATGATGAAAAGGATGAAAAAATGGTTTACTCTTATTGTTTTTGTGTGCTTATTTACTTTGATTGTTGCAGGATGTGGAAATAAACAAGAAGAGGCGAAAGAAACAAGTACAAGTGGCGGAGTGGTCGAACAAATTAAGAAACGCGGAAAGTTAGTAGTTGGTGTAAAGAATGATACTAATTTATTTGGATTAAAGAACCCTTCAACAGGGCAAGTAGAAGGGTTTGATGTTGATATGGCAAAAGCACTTGCAAAAAGGATTCTTGGTGATGAGAAGAAACTAGAACTAAAAGAAGTAACTTCGAAAACGCGTATTCCAATGCTGAAAAATGGAGATATTGATGCGATTATTGCGACAATGACAATTACAGAAGAACGGAAAAAAGAAGTGGATTTTTCAGATGTATATTTTAAAGCAGGTCAATCATTGCTTGTGAAAAAAGGAAGCGATATTAAAAGTATTGATGATGTGAAAAAAGGGGTAAAAGTATTAGCGGTAAAAGGATCCACATCAACACAAAATGTTCGTCAAAAAGCACCGGAGGCAACCGTATTAGAATTCGAAAATTATAGTGAAGCATTTACAGCATTAAAGGCGGGACAGGGAGATGTCTTAACGACTGATAATGCAATTTTATATGGAATGGCCAAACAAGATGCGAATTATGAAGTAGTGGGTAAGATCTTTACGAATGAGCCATACGGCATTGCCGTTCAAAAAGGAGCAACGGATTTAACGAAAGAGATCAATGATTTGTTAAAAGAAATAAAAGAAAATGGAGAATATGACAAGTTATACGAGAAATGGATTGGGGAAAAGCCAGAAAAATAGTAGATTGCGAGGAGAGGGATGAGGTTGGCTCATCCTCTTCTTATAAAGAAAGAGGGTGGAAGTTTGCCTGACTTTTCAATTTTGACAAATAACATAGATTTGTATTTGGAGGGATTTAAATATACGTTATTGTCCAGTGTAATTGCCTTGATTGGTAGTTTTCTTCTCGGTGTTATTATAGCCGTTATGCGAATTACGCCAATTCGAGCGTTAAATTGGATTGGTACAGCGTATGTAGAATTTGTTCGAAATATCCCCATCGTTTTAATTGCATTCGCCTTTTATTTTGCCTTTCCAGTCGTCGGTGTTACATTAAGTGGGTTTGTTGCAGGAACAGCAGCGCTTACTATATATACAGCGTCTTTTATTGCAGAAGCGATTCGAGCCGGAATTTTATCTGTTGCAAAAGGACAGATGGAAGCAGCACGTTCTTCTGGTTTAACATACGTACAAGCGATGTATTATGTTGTGTTACCACAAGCTATTAAAATCGTCATTCCGCCGCTAGGCAACCAATTTCTTAATTTAGTAAAAAACTCTTCGATTCTTGGAATTATTGCCGGAGCAGATTTAATGTATCAAGGAGATTTAATTTCAACGAGAACATTTGTCACATTTGATGTGTATATATTTGTTGGGATGTTTTACTTACTTTTAACTGTACCACTTAGCATGCTTGTGCGTTACTTGGAAAAACGCTTGGCGAAAGGAGCGGTATAGATGGATTTTCAAGGAGCTTATACTGGAGATCATATTGTTTTCCTATTAAAAGGATTACTTGTCACATTAGAAATCGCCATTATTTCTATTTTCCTTAGTTTTCTTATCGGTAGTATAGTGGGAACAGTACGATATACGAAAATACCGATTCTATCGCAAATATTCGCCGTCATTGTTGAAATGATTCGTAACTTACCATTGCTTTTAATTATTTTCTTTACTTATTTTGCACTTCCAGAAGCTGGGTTGAAATTAGAGATTAAAACAGCAGCGATTGTTGCTTTAACAATTTTTGAGGCAGCGATGATTTCAGAGATTGTTCGCAGCGGCTTATTATCGATTGAGAAAGGGCAAATAGAAGCAGGGCGAGCTTCAGGATTGTCATATATACAAACAATTTGGTACATTATTTTACCACAAGCGTTGAGACGTATGGTACCACCGCTAGTGAGCCAATTTATATCTTTATTAAAGGATACATCATTAGCAGTTGTCATTTCATTACCGGAGCTTATGCATAATGCCCAAATTATTAATGGACAAAATGTGAATTACATGATTCCTACATTTGTATTAGTAGCTTGTATATATTTTGTTGTAAATTATCAATTGTCAATTTTATCAAGAAAATTAGAACATCATTAACTCTTACGGACATGTAAGAGTTTTTTTACTAATAAAACCATCTTCTCTTGTGAATACAAAATGAGTTGTGTTCATAATAAAAAATGTATAGTTTTATCAGAAAAGTTTTAATTTTATATAGAAATTGTAAACGCTTTCGTGTATATTTTTATTATCAGAAAATTTTCAAAACAGAGGGTTTTTATAGGGGAGGATTACGATGCAGCAAACAACGAACGAGAAATTACATCGAACGATGAAGAGTAGACATTTATTTATGATTGCGCTTGGGGGTGTCATCGGAACAGGTTTTTTTCTTGGATCAGGGTATACGATTAACCAGGCAGGACCAGGGGGAGCTATTCTTTCTTATTTAGTTGGTGGATTTATTATGTATTTAACGATGCTTTGTCTCGGTGAACTAACTGTCGCGATGCCAGTTTCTGGATCTTTTCAAAAATATGCGACGAAATTTATTGGGCCGGGAACAGGCTTTATGATTGGATGGTTATATTGGCTAGGATGGGCTGTTACAGTTGGATTAGAGCTAACATCAATAGGCTTGATGATGAAAAGATGGTTTCCATCTGTAGATGTTTGGGTATGGTGTTTGATCTTTGGACTTATTTTATACATTTCGAATGCAATTTCAGCGAAAAGCTATGCTGAATTAGAGTTTTGGTTCTCTAGTATAAAAGTAATTACAATTGTTGTATTTGTCGTTTTAGGAGGCTGTGCATTGCTTGGCTTTTTACCGTATGATGGAAAAGCGGCAGCACCTCTTTTTTCTAACTTTGTAAATGACGGTGGATTGTTTCCAAATGGGGTTGCTGCTGTACTTCTTACAATGATTACAGTTAATTTTTCTTTTCAAGGAACAGAACTTATCGGGATAGCAGCTGGAGAAAGTGAACAGCCAGAGAAAACAATTCCTCGTGCCATTCGTAACACAGTATGGCGCATCATGTTATTCTTTATTTTAACAATGACGATTTTAGTAGGATTAATTTCATGGAAAGAAGCAGGGGTTATTGAAAGCCCGTTCGTTGTTGTATTTGATAAAATTGGGATTCCTTATGCAGCCGATATTATGAACTTTGTCATTATTACAGCGCTATTATCTGTAGCAAATTCTGGATTATACGCAGCGACGCGTATACTATGGTCTCTTGCAAATGAAGGAATGGCACCGACTTCTTTCAAAAAAGTAAATAAACGTGGTATTCCAATTACAGCGTTAATTGTTACGATTGCTGTAGCTGGTTTATCTTTACTGACAAGCTTCTTTGCAGAAGATACAGTATACATGTATCTATTGTCTGTAGCAGGATTATCTGCTGTTGCTAGCTGGGTTATTATTGCGCTATCACAACTTCGTTTTAGAAGTCAGTATGTAAAGGATGGAGGCAAGTTAGAAGACTTGAAATATAAGACTCCGCTATATCCAATTGTTCCAATTCTAGCTCTCGTTACAAATAGTATCGTTATCATTAGTTTAGCGTTTATTCCAGAACAACGGATGGCTTTATATTGCGGTATTCCATTTATCATTTGTTGCTATGTGTATTATTATATAAATAAGAAGCGGCAAAAAGTGATGAAAGTGGAGATGGATAAAGCGTATGAGACTAACAATTAAGCATGATCATATTCAAGCTGAGTATTCGTATGGACAGTTGTCAATTGGAAAAGAAAATGGGTATTCCCCGTTAGAACTATTCATTTCTTCCATTGCAGGATGTAGTGCAATTGTTTTTCGAACGATCTTAGAAAAGAAGCGTATTCAGTATGACACATTTACAATTGAAACGACAGTTGAGCACAGTGATGCTTTATCAAGACCTGTTGAGAGTGTACATCTGCACTATAAAGTAAGGGCAGAGGGAATTACGCTCATGCAACTCGAAAAGGCGTTAGCAATTGCAGTGAAAAATTGTACAATTGCACAATCTGTTAAAGATAGCATTCAGATTACTGAAACAGTGGAGTTAATAGAAAAAAAGTAAGAGAGTACAATTACATCATTGTACTCTCTTTTTCTCGTGGCAAAGTAATAGTAAAACATGTTCCTTTATTTAATTTACTGCTAACAGTAATATGACCGTCATGTAGTTCTACAATTTCTTTCACAATCGCCAGACCCAATCCGGTTCCTCCCGTTGCACGTGATCGTGCTTTATCAACGCGATAAAAACGTTCAAAGATATGCGGAATATCTTCCGGCGGAATTCCTTCTCCTGTATCTTGAATCGAAATCTTAATATGTGACACATATGCTGTGACGGTGATTGTAATCACTGAATACTCTGCTGAATGCCTATAAGCATTATTTAAAATATTCATAATAACTTGTTCAAACCGTCTTTCGTCTAAAGTGATAAAAAGTGATGGAGGACATGTTAAGGAGACGGTAAGATGTTTTTGGACATATATTCCATTCACTTTTGTGACAATCCGATTTAGAAACTTTTCTAAATCGATCCTTTTCGCTTCAATTAAAAAATTATGTTTCTCCATCTGGGCAAGTATAAATAAATCTTGTACTAAATTCGTAATGTAATCCGCTTCCTCTTTTATAATGGACAAATATTTCTCTCGTTCTGTAGGCTGTGTAGTACGTTTTTGTGCAATCTCTGCATAGCCCTTTACATACGTAAGCGGGGTTCTTAATTCATGTGCTACGCTTGCTAGAAATTCACTGCGTTCCTTTTTCATATAATGTAAATCATTTGCCAGTGTTTGAATTGCGCTAGCAAGTTCACCGATTTCATCATTTCGAGATGTACGTAAAGAAATAGATAAATCACCACGACTCATTTTTTCAGTTGCATGTTTCATACGAATCAGAGGCTTTGTTAATAAGCGTGATAGTAGAAAAATTGTAATCACTGTTAATAGAAAAGTAATGAGACCTGCAATCATAAATTGTTTTGTTAGCCCATTGACCATTTGTTTAATTGAGTTTGTGCCGAGAAACATATATACGTACCCTTGTACTTTCTTTCCTATTACAATAGGGCTAACAGTACATATGTAATTAGAAGTTTTCCAGTGGCTTTCAATAATCGTTCCGTTATGACTTGGTCTTATTTTCATTTTTGTAATATACATCTTTATAGTGGAATCTATATAATTGGACTTTGCTAACACTTTTTTATCCGTATTTGTAATAACGGCAGTTGTCTCTGCTTCTGACTCCATTAATGCAACATGAGAAATTGTTTGTGAATCAAAATATTTTTCTAATACATCACGATGGCTATTGCCACGCTTTAATAATGCATTCATTTCTTCATTTACTCTCGTGTTAACAAGGCTGTAATACAAAAGAATAAATAGAACGCTTTCGATTAAAAGTGTGACGATTAAAAAATAAAATCCTAGTTGAACAGAGATTCGTTTCATCTGACTACTCCTTATTATTCAGTATCAATCCAGTGATAGCCGACTCCATATACCGTTTTTAAATGTATGTCAATAGGGAAGCGAGCTTTTCGTAACTTGTCACGTAAATTACGAATATGAGAATCAATTGTACGATCTTCTGTATTTGCATTTAACCCCCAAATACGCTCAATAAGTTGATCGCGGCTAAGTACATAATTTATGTGGCGCAAAAATAACCCAAGCAGAGAAAATTCAATAGGGGTGAGTAACACTTCTTGTTCATAAATAGAAACGAAGTGCTTTACTTCATCCCATAAAATCCCTTTATATTGGATTTGTTCATGCTCATTTGTACGTCGTAGGACCGCTTCAATTCGCGCTAACAGTTCTTCTTCGTGAAACGGCTTTGTTATATAATCATCCGCACCTATCTTTAATCCATGCACAACATCTATTTTTTGATCACGAGCTGTTACCATGATGATAGGAATACGGCTGAATGAACGGATGTTTTTACATGTTTCCCAACCGTCCATGTTTGGCATCATAATATCAAGAAGCACGAATTTGAAATTTTGTTTTTCGATATAAGAAATCGCTTCTTGTCCTGAAGTTGCACAAACGCAGTTATACCCCTTAGGTGTAAGATAAAGAGTTAATAATTCTAACATTTTGGGTTCATCATCTACAAGTAATATATCAATCATAGAGTTTCCTCCATATTTGTTATTCATTTCTTAAAGTGTAATGCAAAATCGTGAAGAAATGGTGCAGATTATTATGTATCTGCATAATTTTTTTAGATTTGATTGCTATTGTATAAGGTGAAGTTCTACTTTAGGTAAGAATATTAGCTCGAGAATAATAGATACGGAGGGGAAGCGAGTGAAAAAAATAACCTGCGTTTTAGGCATTACCATTATGACAGCGGTGAATCTTACAGCGTGTGGACAAGCAAATACAGAACATAATGAGAAGAAAAATGAGCAGAAACAAGAAATGAGCATGACTCATAAGTCGGCGGCACCGAAAGAAATGAACGCGCACGCCTCTAGTAATTTACACACGTTGAGTTTAAAAAATAGTACAAGGCTCAATACAAATGATCCCGTGCAAATGGCCGTATTAACATCACAAATGATTTGGCCAGCGACTCATAGAGAAAATCAGCCGGGAGCGGTTATTTTAGTACCAATAAATGAATGGAAACTTGGGATAGCGAGTGCAGATCTCATTCATCATCCAAACAATGGCCCGATTTTATTCGTGGATAAAAATGGAATTCCAGAAGCGACATTAAACGAAATAAAACGATTGCAACCGCTTGGGACAAAAGATGGAACACAAATTATGGTGATGGGGGATGTAGGAACTTCTGCTTTAGAACAATTAAAAGAATATAAAGTAAAACAAATAAAAGAAACAGATCCAGCTAAATTTGCTAGAGAAGTTGATAAAGAGTATGCCGATATAGCAGGTAGGTATCCAGACAATGTTATTATTGGTTCATTTGAAGAGGAAGGGCGTCTTTATACAACACCTGCGATAAATTGGATTGCACATATGCCGGAACCACTTTTGTATGTAGGGAAAGATAAAGTACCAGAGGCAACAATAGAAGCATTAAAAATGAGAAAAGATAAGGCGAATATATATGTGTTAGGACCAGAAGCCATTATTTCAAAAGAAGTAGAAAAACAGTTAGCGAAGTATGGGAAAGTAACGCGTATTAGCGGAGACACCCCTACAGAAAATGCAATCGCCTTTGCTACATTTAAAGATCGGAAAACAAAGTTTGGATGGGGGCTCACAAAACCGGGCCATGGTATTTCATTTCTATCAACAAAAACACCAGATTTAGCAATTGCTGGTGCATCGTTTTCGCATATGGGAAAGCATGCTCCAGTTCTTTTGCTAGAGGAAGGAAAGGTTACCCAGCCAGTGTATGATTTATTGGCAACTATCCAGCCCAAGTTTAAAGATGATCCAACATTAGGTCCATACAACCACGCTTTCTTATTAGGAAGCACTACCGATATTTCATTTGAAACGCAAGGTATATTAGATGAAAAACTTGAGATTGTGCAAGAGAATGGAAAGGGACATGGGGAACACTAAATAGAAAAAGTGCTGCTATAAAGTAGCACTTTTTCTATTTATAAAGAGGAATGTAGTTATTGAGGCAAGCTCATAAAGGTATAGATATAGTTTTCTGGTTTTTGTGGAAGTGGTTTTACATCGGCTATAATTGCTATTTTTATTACCTGTTTGAAATGTAAGACAGCATCTTTCCATTAAAAGGTGAGAATTTTTGTATAGCATAAAATTCCCTAATTGTTATATAATAGCCTTCGTGCAGTCGGTCCTGATTTTCTTATGGAGAAAATTAAATAATAAAAGAGTTGAGGAGTGTTATTTTGTTTCGAACGATAAAACATGAATGGTTTTCTAATGTGAAAGGAGATGTGCTATCAGGAATTGTAGTTGCGTTAGCTTTAATCCCTGAAGCAATTGCCTTCTCTGTCATTGCAGGTGTTGATCCGATGGTTGGATTGTATGCTGCTTTTTGTATTGCAGTCACAATTTCATTTGTAGGTGGAAGAACGGGAATGATTTCTGCAGCAACAGGCGCGATGGCGCTATTAATGGTGACGCTTGTAAAAGACCATGGGCTACAATATTTATTTGCTGCGACGATATTAACCGGGGTTGTCCAAATTATTTTTGGAGTATTAAAATTAAGTTCGCTTATGAAATTTGTTCCACGTCCTGTTATGAGCGGATTTGTGAATGCACTTGGTATTTTAATTTTTACAGCACAGCTTCCGCATTTCCATCGGGCAAATTGGCAAATGTATGTACTTGTTGCGTTAGGTCTTGCCATTATTTATCTATTTCCACGTATGACAACAGCAGTTCCGTCTACGCTTGTTGCAATTCTAGCTGTAACAAGTATTGCACTTATAAGTGGATTTCAGTTACGGACAGTTGGTGATATGGGGAGTTTACCAAAAGAATTACCTTTCTTTCATATTCCAGATGTACCATTCACGTTAGAGACATTCGCAATTATTTTGCCATATTCGATTATGCTAGCTGTGATTGGTTTATTGGAATCATTGCTTACAGCCTCTCTTTTAGACGATATAACAGATACGTCAAGTAATAAGCATAAAGAGGCACGCGGACAAGGAATTGCGAATATTGTTGCTGGATTCTTTGGTGGCATGGCTGGATGTGCCATGATTGGACAATCTCTTATTAATATGAAATCAGGCGGAAGAGGACGATTATCAACATTTGTAGCAGGCGGATTTTTAATTGTCTTATTATTTGTTTTAGGAGATTATGTTGTTCATATTCCAATGGCCGCGTTAGTAGCTGTGATGATTATGGTTTCAATTGGAACATTTGATTGGAAATCTGTATTTACTCTTCATAAAGTTCCGAAAGGTGACGCATTTGTGATGATTGTAACAGTTATTATTGTTCTCATTACACATAATTTAGGGCTTGGTGTGATTGTTGGAACTGTAATCAGCGCTGTATTATTTGCCGTAAATATGGCAAAGATTCACGTGAAACATTTATATATTGAAAATAAGAAAATCTATGAAGTTCATGGACAATTATTCTTTGCATCTACGACAGAGTTTATAAATGCATTTCAATTTAAAGAGGATGTGCAAGAGGTAACGATTGACTTTACACATGCACATGTGTGGGATGATTCAGCTGTAGCAGCAGTTGATAAGGTTATGATGAAATATGAGCAAAATGGTATACAGGTGAATATAGTAGGATTAAATGAGCGTAGTTTAAAACTCATAACAAAATTAGCTACTCATAATAAACAAGCCATTAGCTAAAGTCAAGCCACCTTTTTGAAAACAAAAAGGTGGTTTTTTGTATTATAATACGATTATGATACGGAAAGGGGATTCAGCATATGTATAGACAGATTATATTAGCATGTGATGGTTCGGAACATGCGTTTCGCGCGGCAAAGCATGCAGCACATATTGCGAAATGCAATGTAGAAGCAAATGTTGAAGTTGTATATGTAGTTGATAATAGAACAGCAAAATCAGATATTATTCAAGGGCAAACAGATATAGAAACAATAGAAGCTAGTAGAAAAGAGAGAGTAAGAGAAATAGAAACGATGTTACAACAAGAAGAAGTCTCTTATAAAATTACGATTCTACATGGCGACCCAGGAGAAACAATTGTGCAATATGTAAATACTGGAGATGTTGACCTTGTAGTCGTAGGAAGTAGAGGATTAAATACACTTCAGGAAATGGTTCTTGGTAGTGTAAGTCATAAAGTTGCAAAACGAGTGAAATGCCCCGTGATGATTGTAAAGTAACAGGCAGCTAGAAGACTGTCTGTTTTTTTGTTAATCTTACAAAAATGTAAGACAGTTGTTAGTAAAATCGATGTTATAAAATTATTTTTATGGATAGAATAAAGATATTGGATACATATATGAGAGGATGAGAGGAATGAAAGCATTTCAACATTTATCATATAGTCAGGGAGTAAGCTTGATTTGTTTAGGCGGATTTCTAGTAACGGTTATATTGGCAGTTGCACTGAAATTGTTGCAGCATTTATTTTGATGTATAGAAAGGAACAAATGATGAAAAACGACAAACAAGTTATATACAGAAATGAAAACTAGCCCTTCGCAATCATTGATGACTGCGAAGGGCTAGTTTCGTTTATTTTTCTACTTCTGGTTTTTCACTTGTTACAGTAACATTTCCCCATTTGTATCGATCTTCTGGATTATATTTATAGTCTTTTACGCGGTTGTTTACCCCGATTAGCTCAAACTTATAATGAAGAGGAATTAATGGTACTTCATCGTGAACAAGTTTTTGCCATTTGTCGTATACATCTTTACGATATTTTTCATCAGCAGCTTTTGGAGAAATTCCTTCTTGTAATAATTCAGTATTTTTATCATTGACCCAGCGTGTGTAGTTGAAAGGTGCCTCTTTTGCCCAGATACCAGAAGGATCTGGATCGGAACCAACGCCCCAAGCACCTGCGAATACATCAACTTTCGGATCATCTGTTTTCAGCATGTCGTAGAATGAGTTAAATTCATGTAGACGACCATCAAGAAGTTCTACTTTTAAACCGATATCTTTCCAAGATTGAATAAAGAATTTAGCAAGTGGTTCACTTGTATCACCACCACTTATAGATAGGAAATTGATTTTAAATTCTTTTCCATTTGGATCTTCACGGAAGCCATCTCCATTTTTATCTTTATAACCAGCCTCATCTAATAATTTTTTCGCTTTGTCTACATCTTTATCATAAGAACCGACTTTATTGTTGTGGTATTTTGGTAGAGACGGAGGAATTACTGAATTGGCTGGATAACGTAGACCGTGATATAATTTTTCGCCAATTTCTTTACGGTCAATTGCGTAAGCCATTGCTTGGCGTAATCGTACATCTTTAAATTTGTCGTTATCCATTACGCTTTCTTTCTTTTCTTTATCGTAGTGTCCAAGTTTAAAGCCGATATAGCTATAATACAAATCCGTTGTACCAATTAATTGTATGTTTTTAAGCTTGCTTACGTTAGGATATTGATCTGCACTTACTTCTGCAATATCAATATCACCTTTTTTCAAAGATGCATTTACAATAGAAGGATTTACAACTTTTAATACAATATTTTTAAGTTTTGGTTTTCCGCCATAATAATCATCAAAACGTTCGAATTCAACAGATTCTCCAGGTGTAATTTTCTTAATTTTAAATGGCCCAAAACCAATTGGATTTTTCCGTACTTTATCAGATTCTGCTAATTTATCAATTGGAACATCACCTAAATATTTTTTGTTAATGGGAGATGTCCAAAGGCCTGTTTTAACAGAAGGATTTGGCTCTTTAAAAGTAATCGAAATCGTTTTGTCATCAATGACTTTCACACCAGAAATCTTTTCCGCTTTTCCTGAATGATATTCATCCATACCTTCAATTAATTGCATCTGAGAATCAAATCGAGCACCTGTATATTTATTGCTTCCAATTACGAGATAAGCGTACTCTAAATCTTCAGCTGTAACAGGATTTCCATCATGCCATTTCACATTATCTTTAATTTTTAATGTAACCGTTTTTTTATCTTCTGACAATTCATATGTAGCTGGTCCATCATTTGTATATTCCCAGTCATCATTGTTTGTTAGTAAAGATTCATTAAAAATGGTTAATATTCTCCAATCTGGATTACTTTCATATACGGAAAAGTCTAACAGCCCCTCAAATGGTGTATCAGATACTAAGCCAATTGTCAGTGAACCATCTTTAACTTCTTTTTTATCATTTTTGACTGCGGTACTGAACTTCTTTGTATCAGTTGTTTTAGAACTATTACTTGATTTTTCATTACCACCACTACCTCCGCATGCCGAAAGTAGTAACGTTGAAACAGCAAGTGTACTTAATACTTTAAAAAATTTTGGTTTTTTCATCGTTTTTTCCACCCCTCTTAACCTTTTCTTTGTCTTGCATCAGCCGAACGACGGAGCGCTTGACCAATAAAATTTATACACAGCATCAACACTAAAATCATGATTGATGCAGGTAACCAAATCCACCATTTATCTTGTAGTACATCCGGGTTTCTAGCATAGCTAACAAGTGTACCTAGACTTGGTGTACTTTCTGGTAAACCAAATCCTAGGAATGTTAAACCAGATTCAATTCCGATGTTTCCAGCAAGATTTAAAGTAACGCTGACGATAATAATAGAACTTAAGTTAGGTAGTACTTGGAAAAGGATAATTTTCCAGTTTGGCGTTCCTAATGTTTTTGACGCTGATACATAATCGAGCTCTTTTTCGGTTAATACTTTGGAGCGAATTAACCGTGCTTTTCCTGTCCATAAGAAAATGCTCATAATTAAAATAAATGTAAGGATATTGAACTTAGGAACAAGTGTAATAAATACGATAACGAGCATTAAAAATGGTAGCACCATGACAAAGTCGATAATGCGCATAATAATATTGTCAACGACTCCTCCAAAATAGCCAGCAATTAAACCGATTGTAAGACCGATTAAGCACGAAATAACAGTAATTGCTAAACCGATTGTAAAGGAGTTGCGCGTACCGATAATGAGCTGTCCAAAAATATCGCGTCCGCCGTAATCTGTTCCTAGCCAATGTTCAGCAGAAGGAGGTGAGTAAATGGAAAATAAATCTACTCGTACAATATCTTCTTGCTTCATAATAAAGGATGTTGTGTAAACGGCTATTAAGATAATAGCTAAAAAGAATAATGAGAACAATGCAAGTTTATCTTTACGAAGTTCGCGCCACATGATGGAAAAACCAGATGGGCTTTTTTCGTAATGAATGACCTCAGTTTGTTTTTCAGGGTTTGCTAACATGAAAAAATTCCTCCTTTCCTTTAATCAATACGAATACGTGGGTCAACGATGCTTAGAATGATATCTGAAAGGAGAGTTCCAAGTAACGTTGCGAATCCAGTAAATAAAACGAGGGCTGTTATGACACTAAAGTCACGTTGGGAAATGGATTGCATAAATAATTGTCCGATACCTGGATAGCTAAAGATATTTTCTAAAAATATCGCTCCACCAACTAATCCGGTAATTTCATAACCTAGAAATGCTGCAATTGGTAAGAATGAGTTTCGTAAAATATGTCTAGAATACACTTTTGATTCCGGAACCCCTTTTGCTCGTACTGTGCGTACAAAGTCTTTATGTTTTGTATCAATAATTTCACTTCTCAAATATTGTACAGTACCAACTGTAGCAATTAATGCTCCAGATAGAGCGGGCAATAGTAAGTGATTCAACTTACTCATATAGTAAGCAAATGTACCGGTCGTAACTTGCGGATCGACACTACCTCCTGTTGGAAATATCGGGAATTTAAATCCGAAAAGAAATAGCATAATTAATGCAAATATAAATAAAGGTGTTGCAAATCCTAAGTAGTTGTATAGTGTAATGAGTCGGTCGCCTAATGTATCATTCCAACGTCCGCTAATAATGCCAAGTGGAATCGCAATTAAGTAAGTCAGAATAAGAATGACAAGAGCTAGTAATACTGTATTCCCCAGGCGTTCCCCAATTAAGTCGGTTACTTTTAATTTATGTGCGTAAGAAATACCAAAATCACCTTGTAAGGCATTTTTAATCCAGCGTACATATTGGGTTGTAACAGGGTCATTTAATCCTAATTTTTCGCGTTGTTCTTCAATAATTTTTGGGTCTGCTTTTGGATTATTTGCAGCTCTACCAGTTAATGCATCTCCTGGCATTGCTTTCGCAAGCATGAAGACGAGGATACTTAATATAAATAGCTGCGGAATCATAATTAAGAATCTTCGCAGTATAAACTTCCACATGTTTTATCACTCCCTTATGGTAATGCCACCCGGTGTGTTGGCGAGATTGGTTTTAAATCATAAGCACGGCCGTTTTCATTAAAATAATTTTTATGTGATTGCTCGTATTCTTCTTGTACTTGCCGCCGTAACGTACTTTTTTGTTTTCTATTTTCAGGTCGGATATCAGGAATTGCTGCGATCAATCGTTTCGTATAAATGTGCTGTGGATTATTATAAATTTCAGCACTTGTTGCTTCTTCCACAAGGCGACCACGATACATAACCCCGATGCGGTTACACATATGCCGAATTACACCTAAATCATGACTAATAAATAAGTATGTTAATCCGAGCTCAGCTTGTAGATCTTGTAAGAAGTTTAGCACTTGTGCTTGTACAGAAACGTCGAGCGCAGATACTGGTTCATCAGCAATAATTAATTTTGGTTTTAGTGTTAATGCGCGCGCGATGCCAATCCGCTGTCTTTGTCCACCAGAAAATTCATGTGGATATTTATAAATAGATTCTGGATTTAGTCCAACTTTTTCAAGATATTTTTGGACGATTCTTCTTTCTTCATCAGGTGAGAGCTTTTCAAAGTTTCGTAATGGCTCTGCGATAATATCGAGAACACGTTTCTTTGGATTTAACGATGAGTATGGATCTTGGAAAATCATTTGAATATTTTTTCTTTGTTCACGCAGTTCAGAACGGCTTAATTTTGTTAAATCTTTATTGTTAAAAACAATGCTACCGCCCGTTGCTTTTGTTAAATGCATAATCGCTTTACCTGTAGTTGATTTTCCACTTCCTGATTCACCAACAATCCCGTATGTTTCACCAGGTTGTAGTTCAAAGCTCACTCCATCAACAGCGTGCACGTAGTCTAGCGTGCGTCCAAAGAAGCCGCCTTTAATTGGAAAGTGTACTTTTAAATCATTTACTTTAAGCAGTGCCATGAGTAACGTCATCTCCTTTCTTATCTTGGAAGTCGAAATGTTTATAACAAGTGCAGCGTACCCAATGACCTGGTTTTGCTTCATGTAAAACAGGATTTTCTTCATGTTTGTCAGATGTAATCCACGGAATTCTATCTTTGAAGCGGCAACCTGTGCGAGGGAGTTTCGCTAAAGTAGGAACAACCCCTTGGATTACGTGTAATTTTTCTTTTTCGGTATATGCAGATGGAATAGAATGTAGTAAAGAGCGTGTATATGGGTGAAGAGGATGATTAAAAATCTCTTCCACTTTACCTGTCTCTACAATTTGTCCTGCATACATAACAACAACGCGATCAGCAGTCTCAGCAACAATGCTTAAATCATGTGTAATTAAAATAATGCCCATTTTCGTTTGTTCTTGAATAGATTTTAGTAGGTCTACAATTTGTGCTTGAATTGTTACATCAAGAGCAGTTGTGGGTTCATCCGCAATGACAAGCGCCGGTTTACATGCGATTGCAATTGCGATAACAATTCTTTGTCTCATTCCGCCAGAGAGTTCGTGTGGGTATTGTTTATAAGTAAGTTCTGGTTTTGGAATCCCAACTTGATGAAGGAGTTCTAAGGTGCGTTCTTTCTTTTCTGCTTTTGAGAGATTTGTATGATAGTCTAAGTTTTCTTCAATTTGTTTTCCAACTGTCATAAGAGGATCTAATGCTGTAAGAGGTTCTTGGAAAATCATTCCGATATTTGATCCGCGTATTTTATTCATTTCTGCGGCTGACATGGTCAATAAATCTTTATCTTTATAATAAAGATGACCTTGCAATTTTGTATTAGCTTCATTGTGCAATCGCATAATGGAAAGGGCAAGTGCACTCTTACCACATCCAGACTCACCGACAATAGCAACAATTTCATTTTCATGTACAGTTAAAGATACATTATCAACCGCTGCATGATACTGATCTCGTATACGAAAGGATGTCTGTAAGTTTTCAATGCGAAGAAGCGAATTCTTCATGGCTATCCCTCCATCTTTCTAAAAAGACTAAATGTTTTATATATTGTTGTTATTTTAATATAGATTGACATTGTTTGACAAGAACCCATTTAAAAATTGAAGTACAAACATAAGGATAATGCTTGTTGTAATGAAAGAAAATGAACCGAAAATAATGTTAATGATACCAGATAAAAAGAGACCTGCTGCTAAAAAGTAACGGGGATTACAGCGGTCGGATACAATTCCCATAATAAACTTGCTTATTCCGTACGCAATAGATACGGCCGAAAGGATAATCCCAAGTTCTCCTTTACTAAATCCTTGTTCGACTAGATAGGGCATTGCTAATGAAAAATTCTTTCGAACAAAGTAATAACCTGCATAACCGATAAAAATACCTAAAAACACTTGTAAGCGCAATTTGCGGTATTCACTGTCGATGCGATCAGCAGGCAAGCGCTCTTTATGTGGCGCAGGTTTAAACAACTGAGTTAAAAACATAGCCTACAAATCCTCCTTAATGGTTGAAACCATTTTATGTCATGAAAAATAAAAAAACCATGAAAAATAGAAAGGTTCCTTTCTATGTTCCATAGTCTTATACTCTCATTCTCCATGACTGTCAATATTAACTTCGAGAAAAATTATACAACTTTGTGACAGGAATGTAAACGGTTTTAATCATAAAATGATTGACGATTTTTATTCTTGATATTAATATTTAAATAGATTAAATATTTTATTGTTTAAATAAGAGGTAGATAATATGCCAAATGATATTACTCATATTGATAAAATTCAAGCTCTAGCATTCTCTATAGGAAAGAAAATGCAAATGGAGTTATTGGAACAAATGCAAGCATCAGGACTTACACCACCGCAATTTTATATTTTAAAAATTTTAGAGAACTATGGTGCTTCACGAGCGACAAAATTAGCGAAAAAAATGTATGTAAAACCAAGTGCAATTACAGTAATGATTGATCGTTTAATTGATCAAGAACTAGTTGAGCGCTATCACGATAAAGATGATCGTCGTGTTGTTATCATTGAATTAACGAAAAAGGGGAAAGCGAAAGTAGAAGAGGCGAAGAACGCTCGTAATGAGCACATTGCAAAATATTTCTCGCAATTAGAATTACAAGAAAGAAAAGACTTATTACGCCTGTTTGAAAAATTAGAAACAATTGTTTGCGGGACAAGTGAGAAAAAAGAGCTAAATTAAGAGAAGTTGAGGAGATTATATGAAACAACAAGGTGATAAAAAAAGGAAATTATTATTGATTGGTTTAGTGATTGCGATGTTATTTGCAGCGTTAGATGGAACAATCGTCGGTACAGCGATGCCGCGTATTGTCGGCGAACTAGGTGGATTAAGCTTAATGACATGGCTAACAACAGCTTACATGCTAACATCTACGACAATTGTACCGATTGCAGGTAAATTAGCTGATTTATTAGGACGCCGTAACGTATATATGACAGGATTAATTATCTTTATGATTGGTTCAGCATTATGTGGTATGGCAAATGGTATGACAGAATTGATTATTTTCCGCGGTATTCAAGGTCTTGGCGGAGGTATTATGATGCCGATGGCTATGATTATTATTGGAGATATGTTCACGGGGAAAGAGCGTGCGAAATGGCAAGGTATTTTTGGCGCTTTATATGGTCTTGCTTCAGTCGTTGGTCCGCAAGTTGGTGGTTGGATTGTAGATGCAGTTAACTGGAGATGGGTATTCTACATTAACTTACCAGTTGGTATTGTCGCAACAATCTTTATTGCGACGGGATTACAATCACATAAGCAAACAGGACCTATTAAAATTGACATTGCTGGAATTTTTACGATGATTGTTGGAGTTGTAAGTTTATTACTTGCATTAACATTCGGTGGAAAAGATTACGCATGGGATTCTTGGCAAATTATCGGATTGTTTAGTTTAGCTTTGATTGGTATTGTAAGCTTTGTATTTGTGGAAACAAAAGCTGAGGAACCAATCTTACCAATGCATTTCTTTAAAAATCGTACATTTACACTATTGAATGCGATTGGTTTCTTTATGAGTATTGGAATGTTTGGTGCAATTATGTTCGTTCCATTCTTTATGCAAGGAATTGTAGGAGTAAGTGCAGCTGAATCTGGGACGATTATGACACCGATGATGATTACAATGATTGTGACGAGTATTATTGGTGGTCAACTTGTCTTAAAAGTTGGCGTGAAGCCGCAGATTATTGTTGGTATGTTGATTATGGCTGGTGGCTTCTGGTTATTAACAACAATGGATATGCATACAAGTAAGCTTGTAGCGACTTCTTATATGATCATTATCGGTTTAGGTATGGGGCTTGTAATGCCAACATTGACATTGGCATTACAAGAAAGTTTCCCGAAAAAGGATCTTGGTGTTGTAACTTCATCCAGCCAATTTTTCCGTCAAATTGGAGGAACATTTGGAATTACAATTTTAGGATCTATTATGAATAATACTTCAGGCACCATTTTAACTGAAAAATTAGTACCCGTATTAGAGAAGTTTCCACCGCAAGCTGGACAGATTGTAACAAAATTTAAAGATATGATTCATACAGATCCACAAGGGTTATATTCTATGCTGTTTAGTCCAGAGGTGTTAAAAAAAATACCAGAAGCATTTTCTACAAGTATCGTTCCTATTTTGAAGAATTCGTTATTGGACTCATTGCATAGTGTATTTTTAGCGGGATTAGTATTTATTGTTGTTGGTGCTATCTTTACGATTTTCTTAGAGAAGATTAAGCTTTCTGATCGAAAGAAAGGTGCAGAAGAGGTAGTAGAAGGAGAAAAGAAACATATAAATGGATCCTATTCATAATAAAAGCATCGCCTTATGGTGATGTTTTTTCTTATATGTATAACATATACTCTTTTTGAGTAGAAATGATTGACGTATTTTTGCGAATAGGTTATATTACTTCGTGTAAACGGTTACACAAGGTGGGGAGGAAAAGAATGAGTACGATTAAAGACGTTGCAAAATTAGCGGGAGTATCTGTTGCGACCGTTTCTAGAGTACTAAATAAAAATGGATACGTTCACGAAGATACATTAAAAAAGGTGGAACGAGCGATTGAACTGTTGGATTATAAACCTAGTACAGTGGCGCGTTCTTTGTATAATAAGAAATCTCGTTTAATTGGCTTAGTCGTTCCAAACATTGTGAATCCATTCTTTCCAGAAATTGCGCGTGCTGTAGAAGATGTAGCGCATAAGCAAGGATACACCGTTGTACTTTGTAATTCTGATGAAAGTTTAGAAAAAGAGAAACAATATATTGATGTACTCAGACAAAATAACGTAGATGGATTTATTGTCGCAACAAATCCTGAAAATAGCGTGAATTACATGAATATATCTGTACCAGTTGTGGCAATTGATCGCCTATTTAATGAGCGTATTCCCACAGTATATGCAGATAATTATGCGGGGATTCAAAAAGCAACAAAGTTACTGTTAGAGAAAGGGTGTAACCATATTGCTCATATACGTGGGCCGCGTGATGTAAGTACTGCAAATGAGCGCTTTGAAGGTTTTGTTGATATGATTACGGAATACGGTCTTTCTTATATGATTGCGGAAAGTACGTTTGACCCAGCAAATAGTGAGCGTGTTGCGAGGAAATTACTAGACGAATATCCGCATATTGATGGTATTGTAGCAGGAAATGATTTGATTGCAATTGGTGTCGTAAAGGCTGCTTTACAAAAGGGGATTGCTATTCCTAACGATTTACAAATTATTGGGTTTGATGGCATTTCTTTAGCGGAAATGATGTGTCCATCTATTACGACTGTTGCACAACCTATTTATGAGATGGGACGCATTGCGACCGAATTGTTATTAGAACAAATGGAAGGAAAACGGTTAGAAACAGAACATTACCGTTTGCCGATTGAAATTATCGAACGAAATACAACGAAATAAGGAGATGAAGTCGTTGCCAAATATAGCTGTAGTAGGGAGTATTTCAATGGATTTAGTAGCCGTTTCACAGAAAAGACCGAAAGCTGGAGAAACAGTAATCGGAGAGGCGTTTCATACAGTACCTGGAGGAAAAGGAGCAAATCAGGCTGTTGCCGCAGCTCGCTTAGGAGCCAATGTAGCTATGGTAGGTGCTGTAGGGAATGATGATTACGGCATGAGTGTACGAAAAAATTTAGAGAACGAGCGTGTTTTTATCGATTATGTGGTACCGGTTACAGATGAAACAACAGGCATTGCTCATATCGTTTTAGCAGAAGAAGATAATAGCATTGTTGTTGTGCAAGGTGCCAATCGCCTTGTGAATCAGCAAATTGTTGACCGTGCAAAAGATTTACTTGTAAAGGCAGATATGGTCGTTCTTCAGTTAGAAATTCCGCTTGAGACAGTAGAATATGTGCTTACTATTTGTGAGGAGCATAAGATCCCAGTCATGTTAAATCCAGCTCCAGCACAAGCATTATCGACAAGGATTTTGGAAAAGGCAACATATATTACACCGAATGAACACGAGTGTCGCATTGTACTAGATGATTTTGAATCACCGATTGAAGACTTACTTGCTAAATATCCAAATAAATTATTAATGACAGAAGGAAGTAAAGGAGTTCGATTCCATAATGGTACAGAAATTGTACAAGTGCCAAGTATTTCTGTAAAAGTAGTTGACACGACAGGGGCTGGTGATACATTTAACGGGGCATTAGCAGTTTCGCTTGCAGAAGGAGAAGTGCTTGAAAAAGCAATTCGTTTTGCAAATATAGCCGGTGGCCTTTCTGTAACAAAGCTCGGTGCACAAGGTGGTATGCCAACAAGAGAACAGGTGCGGGAAGTACAGGGGATTGTTAAATGAAAAAGCATGGCGTATTAAATAGTGAAATTGCTGCTATATTAGCGGCACTTGGTCATACAGATACGATTGTAATTGCGGACTGCGGATTACCAATTCCTGATAGCGTGAAGCGAATAGATTTAGCTGTAGAGCTTGGAAAGCCTTCTTTTCTGGATGTATTACAAGTTGTAATAGAGGATATGGCTATTGAAAAAGTAACAGTAGCGGAAGAGATTACTACAAATAATAGAGAAATCTATAAAGAAATTGAAACACGCTTAAAAGAAGCGAATTTTGAATATGTCTTGCATGAAGAGTTTAAAGAGAAAACAAAGCAGGCAAAGGCGATTATTCGTACAGGGGAAGCAACACCTTATGCGAACATTATTTTACATGCAGGTGTGATTTTTTAATAAAGGGATGTGATGAGAATGCGTATTGAAATGAAAAATATTTCAAAAGCGTTCAATGGGAACCCTGTTTTGAAGAATGCCCAATTTCGTATCGAAACAGGCGAAGTTCATGCACTGATGGGGGAAAATGGAGCGGGTAAGTCAACGCTCATGAAAATTTTAACAGGTGTATATAAGAAAGATAGTGGTCAAATCAAAATCGATGGACAAGAGAGAATATTTAAAAATGCAAAAGAAGCCGAGGAGTATGGAATTGCTTTTATTCATCAAGAATTAAACATCTTGCCTAATTTAACAGTTGCTGAAAATATGTTTCTTGGCAAAGAGCTAATGTATGGGAAAACAGGTGTTTTGCGCTCGCGCCAAATGAATGCTATAGCTCAGCAACAATTGGCTGATTTAGGGCTTTATGTAAAAGGAACTACAATGGCAGGAGAATTATCGGTTGGACAACAGCAAATTATTGAAATCGGTAAAGCATTAATAACAAATGCGAGTGTCATTATTATGGATGAACCTACAGCAGCTTTGACAGATCGTGAGATTGAAACGCTCTTTACAGTGATTCATAAACTGCGAAAAGAAGGTGTATCATTTGTTTATATTTCGCATCGCATGGAAGAAATATTTTCTATTTGTGATGCAATTACGATTTTGCGTGATGGAGAATATGTGGGCACAAGACAAATTCCTGAAACATCATTTGATGAAGTAGTTAGCATGATGGTAGGGCGTAGTATTGGTGAACGTTATCCAGAGCGTCATGCAAAGATTGGTGAAGTCATTTTTGAAATGCGGAATGGAACGAAAAAAGGTAAGTTTGAAAACATTTCTTTTCAAGTTAGGAAAGGTGAAATTCTTGGTGTCGCTGGACTAATGGGGGCTGGACGTACAGATATTATGAAAGCCATATTTGGATATGAGCCACTTGACTCAGGACAAATCTTTATCAATGGACAGGAAGTAAAGATTGCTAGTCCAATAGATGCGATTAGACAAAGAATTGCTTTTATTACAGAGGATAGAAAATCAGAAGGACTTGTATTAGATTTTTCCATTCGAGAAAATCTTGCATTACCTAATTTAGAAACTCTTTCAAAAAGCGGTGTCATGGACAAAGGATTGGAAGCGCAGTTTACAGAGGATATGATGAAACTTTTGAATGTGAAAGCAACAAATGGAGAACAAGCTGTGAAATCGCTATCTGGTGGAAATCAGCAAAAAGTTGTCATTGCAAAATGGCTTGGAATCCATCCGCAGCTGTTCATTTTAGATGAACCAACAAGGGGTGTAGATGTTGGTGCGAAAAAAGAGATTTATTCTATTATGAATAAGTTTACAAACCAAGGTGATGCAGTGATTATGGTTTCATCTGAATTACCTGAAGTATTAGGGATGAGTGATCGCGTTCTAGTCATTCATGAAGGAAAAGTAGGCGGTATTCTTGAGAAAGAGAAAGCAACGCAAGAATCCATTATGGCATTAGCTACAGGAGGAGAGTAAACGATGGCAAAAAAGGGGAATGTTCTGCAACAACTTGGATCTTTAATCGGCTTAGTACTCATTATTGTAGTGATTACGGCATTAAATCCAGCATTTATTGAAATTCCGAATTTATTTAATATTTTACGTCAAGTATCGATTAATGCACTCATTGCATTTGGAATGACCTTTGTTATTTTAACAGGGGGTATTGACTTATCAGTGGGTTCTATTTTAGCATTATCAAGTGCACTTGTTGCTGGAATGCTAGCAAGTGATATGGATCCGTTTTTGGCAATAGTAGTTGGATTATTAGCCGGTCTTGCGATGGGAATTGTAAACGGTATCATTATTGCGAAAGGAAAAGTGGCACCTTTTATTGCGACATTAGCAACAATGACAATTTTTCGTGGATTGACACTTGTTTATATGGACGGACGTCCAATCACTGGTCTTGGTGATCATGTCATGTTCCAAATGTTTGGTCGTGGTTATTTCCTTGGTATCCCAGTACCAGCTGTAACGATGATGATTGCTTTTGCAGTTCTATATTTTATTTTAAAGAAAACAACATTTGGCCGCCGTACACTTGCTATCGGTGGAAATGAAGAGGCAGCGATATTATCAGGCATTCATGTTACAAGAATCAAAGTCATGATTTATGGTCTATCTGGTGTTTTGGCAGCGCTTGCAGGTATTGTATTAACATCTCGTTTAGATTCTGCACAGCCAACTGCTGGTTCTTCTTATGAATTAGATGCAATTGCTGCAGTTGTATTAGGTGGAACAAGCCTTTCTGGAGGAAAAGGTTGGATTGTTGGTACGTTTATTGGGGCACTAATCATTGGAGTGCTAAATAACGGGCTAAATTTATTAGGCGTGTCATCTTTCTTCCAACAAGTTGTAAAAGGGCTTGTTATCCTACTTGCTGTATTAATTGATCGTCGAAAAGAAGCTTAATGGAGGGATAATTCATGAAAAAATGGTTACTTGTACTTGTTGCACTCATTATGGTCGTTACTACTGGTTGCTCGATGGAACCACCAGAATGGGCAAAGGATTCTAGCGATAAAGGGCGAAATAAGACTATTAAAGTTGGATTCTCTGTTTCTACCTTAAATAATCCATTTTTTGTTACATTGAAAAAAGGAGCAGAAAAGAAAGCGAAGGATATTGGCATAGAATTAATTTCAGTTGATGCACAAAATGATGCAGCTAAGCAAACGAACGATGTCGAAGACTTGGTTCAAAAAGGTGTTGATATAGTTGTTATTAACCCAACGGATTCAGATGCTGTTGCTTCAGCGGTAAGTGCAGCCAATGCAGCAAATATTCCTGTAATTACAGTGGACCGCGTTGCAAATTCAGGAAAAGTTGTCTCTCATATTGCTTCTGATAATGTGGCAGGAGGGAAATTAGCTGGAGATTATATTCGTGAACTCGTTGGTGAGGGAGCTGCTGTGGCTGAATTAGAAGGAATTCCGGGATCATCTGCCGCACGCGAGAGAGGGAAAGGATTTCATGAAGTGGCAGACACTGGATTGAAAGTAGCAGCTAAGCAAACTGCTGATTTTGACCGTGCGAAAGGATTATCTGTTATGGAAAATATTTTGCAGGCCAATAGTGATGTGAAAGCAGTATTCGCTCATAATGATGAGATGGCATTAGGTGCGCTAGAAGCGTTAAAATCTGCAGGCAAAATGGATGTAGCTGTCGTTGGATTTGATGCAACAGATGATGCCGTGAAAGCGGTTAAAGAAGGACGTATGGCAGCAACCGTCGCACAAAAGCCAGAATTAATCGGAGAAAAGGCGATGGAAACAGCAAAACAAGTAAATCAAGGTAAAAAAGTGGAGAAATTCATTCCGATTGGATTGGATCTTATTAAGAAAAAATAAAATATGAAAAATAAGGAAGGAAGAATTACAAATGAAATTCTTTATTGATACAGCAAATATTAATGAAATTAAAGAAGCAAATGAATTAGGTATATTAGCAGGTGTAACGACAAATCCATCACTTGTAGCAAAAGAAGGCGTAGATTTCCATGAACGTATTCGTGAAATTTGCGGTGTTGTTGAAGGACCTGTTAGCGCGGAAGTAATTAGCTTAGAAGCCGATAAAATGATTGAAGAAGGAAAAGAATTAGCAAAAATCGCACCAAACGTTGTTGTAAAAGTTCCGATGACAAAAGAAGGATTAAAAGCAGTAAAAGCATTCTCAGACTTAGGAATTCGTACAAACGTTACGCTAGTGTTCTCTGCCGTACAAGCATTACTTGCAGCACGCGCTGGTGCAACATATGTATCTCCATTTTTAGGTCGTCTAGATGATATTGGTCATAACGGTATGGATTTAATTCGTCAAGTAGCTGAGATTTTTGCAATTCACGACATTGAAACAGAAATTATTGCAGCATCTGTACGTCATAGTGTACATGTAACAGAAGCTGCTTTAAATGGCGCACATATCGCCACAATTCCAGCAAATGTAATCGGTGCATTAGTGAAACATCCATTAACAGATCAAGGGATTGAGAAGTTCTTAGCAGATTGGGAGAAAACACAAGAGAAATAAATATTATAAAAAGTCCTCGTAAAGTGCTTTTTAATACTTTACGGGGATTTTTATTGTATTTGAAATAGAATGAGAAAGAATTTTAGAAATCATATATTATATGATTATTTTATAGTATTGAACATATGGTAAATTAATGTTTACTTTTATCAAATGATGCAAGGAAAAGAAATATTTCCAAGGAAATTGTCGAGATATAGTTAGAAGTTAGCAGACTTTTACTGGAAATATAGAAAGAATGATTCATGATTTCATTGCTGGAACACAGGTAGTGAAAGTAGAGGGGAAATAAAAAGACAATGCTGGCATTTAGCCTAGCATTGTCTTTTTGACTTTTCCTCTTACATAAATCATTCCGGCAAATGTTAATAAAAATGCAGTTCCAATTATAAAGCTGACACTCGGTGATGCCCCGATTGCTCCGATGGTAAAAGAACCAGCGACTACTCCTAACGAAAAGAAAGCGTAAAATAATCCAAATGCTTTTCCTCGGTTGTTTTCGGTTGTATTTTCAACAAGCAGAGCATTAATCGATGGGAAAAGGATTGCGAATCCGACTCCATAAATCATCATGACGATGAAAATCATTCCTTTTGTTGTAAATAAGCCGAGCAGTGACAATGATAATGCCATGACGGTGATACCGATTAACATCATTTTTGAACGATTAAAGCGATCAAATATGCGATTGGTCGGCAATAAGAAGAAGAGGATGGCAGTAATCCCGAATATACTCATCATCATGCCTGTTGTAGATGATTTGAGTGCGAGTGCTTCCACTTTCATTGGCAGCATATATGTGACAATTCCTTGCGAGAACATCAGTGTAAATGCTCCGATATATGCTTGTAGTAATGGTTCGGACTTTACTAAAGCCATCATATCTTCTTTTGTCATCATTTGAGTGCGTGATGTATCTGTTCTTGTTATATGACTTGGCAATAAAAATAAGGATACAATTGTCCCGATCATCATGAGGATAGAAATAGTGATAAAGACCCATTGAATCCCTGCAGTTGCTTTCATAATACCGCTAAAGGCAGGTCCAACGATCGCTGCTGTTCCGACAGCCGCCCCAGATAATGCCATTGCTTTTCCTTGTTTTGTAGATTTTGTTTGTTTGGACAGGAAAGTAAAGGCAGCAGGGATTAAGAAGCCATCACTAAATCCATGCAGGAAACGAACGACAAGCAATTGTTCACCATTTTGAACAATGGTATATAGTAAAACTATGAAACTTGTAATCCCCATGCTCGTATAAAGTACTTTCTTTGCACCAAATTTATCAACAGATATGCCAGCAATAATGTTACCAATCATATTAGCAAATGAATACATACCTATGACAAGCCCAATTATAAGCGGAGTTCCTCCAAGACTTTGTGCGTAAGTACTCATAATCGGTAATTGTGAAAATGTATCTAAAAACGCGATGATAACAATAAAATAGATAAAATATTTCAAGCGATGTTCACCTCTCCTATGCTATTATGGCATAATGCGAATTTTAACTGCAATGAAATGTGGAAAAAAGTATAAAGTGACAAAATAATGTACAGTAGTTGTTAAAAATTTGTGAAATGTACATTGTTTTTAGGGACATATGGATATCGATACTATAATCAATTCGTAAACTTCACCACATTAAGTATACATAGAGAAGGATGCAGAAAATGAAAACTTTACTTTGGCACAATCAGCGTGATGTATGAGTAGAAGAAGTTCCAGAACCAACTGTACGAACAGGAACAGTGAAAATTCTTGTTTCACCTAATATAATATATAAGTTCAACAAGAAAGGTAGCTTTTTCTAGCAGTAGAGGGAGGCTACTTTTTGAGGTTCGGGGCCCCTTTTTTTACAATCTTTTATTCATTTCTTTGCAGTAGATTCATAATTTCCGATTACAATGTAAGGGTATTTAAGTTGTGTCTAGAGATATTGGAAAGCGAAAGAAGAGATGGAATGAAATGTTTTTTTGTTCTCTTTTTAATTCTTCATGTAATGCTAATGTGAAGTGAAAATTTGCTAAAACTAGAATGGTAAAAAATATTGACTGGAACAAAACATGACACTCTACGGTCTCTTTATAGAGCTTTTGGTAATTATTTTTATCTAATGTCATACATGAATTTTACTTAAAAGTTAATTGTACAGTTAATTATTTTAATTTTCAATAAAATTGATTATGAAAATTTACATATTTTAATTTAATGATAGTATTTCCATAAAAGGTGAGATATTCTAGTCATAGGTTAACCGGATAAAATCATAGGATCCCAACGATATGTTTTTTTATTACTTAATGATAAATGGAGGATTTGTTATATGAAAAAGAAAGTACTTGCTTTAGCAGCGGCAATTACATTAGTAGCACCGATGCAAACGGTAGCATTTGCGCATGAAAATGACGGGGCATATAGAGTTGGAAAACTTCAGGGCTGGTCTGCTGAAGCTCGACATCAAGAGGGAGTAAATTCTCATTTATGGATTGTCAATCGTGCAATAGATATCATGTCTCGCAACACAACAATTGTAAAACAAGAGCAATTGGCATTATTAAATGAATGGCGTACAGATTTAGAGAATGGTATTTATTCTGCTGATTATGAAAATCCTTATTATGATAATAGTACATTTACTTCTCATTTCTATGATCCAGATAGCGGGAAAACGTATATCTCATTTGCTAAGCAAGCAAAAGAAACTGGTGCAAAATATTTCAAACTTGCTGGCGAATCTTATCAAAATAAAGATATGAAACAAGCATTCTTCTATTTAGGTTTATCTCTTCATTATTTAGGAGATGTGAATCAACCAATGCATGCAGCAAATTTTACGAATCTTTCTTATCCACAAGGCTTTCATTCTAAATATGAAAATTTTGTAGATACAATAAAAGATAACTATAAGGTAACAGATGGAAATGGATATTGGAACTGGAAAGGAAGCAATCCAGAAGATTGGATTCATGCAGCGGCAGTAGTAGCAAAACAAGATTTCCCTGGCATTGTAAATGATAATACAAAAGAGTGGTTTGTGAAAGCAACTATATCACAGGAGTATGCAGACAAATGGCGTGCTGAGGTTACACCGATGACAGGGAAGCGTTTAATGGATGCACAACGTGTTACAGCTGGATATATTCAACTTTGGTTTGACACATATGTAAACCGTTAAGAGTAATTTGAGAAGGCCAAATATGTTGTATTTGGTCTTTTCGAATATAATAAATGGAGGTAGTGAATGATGAAAAGTAAGTTGTTAAAAGGTATTCTTAGCTTTGGAATTGGTTTGACAGCCTTATATAGTTCTTCTGCACAGGCTGAAACATCTAGTGATAGCGATACATTCAAAATAATGACACATAATGTATATATGCTATCAACAAATTTGTATCCAAATTGGGGACAAAAGGAGCGAGCAGACTTAATTGGAGAAGCGAATTATATAAAAAATCAAGATGTTGTTATATTAAATGAAGTATTTGATAATAAAGCTTCAGACAGTCTATTGCAAAATCTAAAGAAAGAGTATCCAAACCAAACAGCGGTATTAGGTCGCGTTAATGGAGATATGTGGGATCAAACGTTAGGTAATTATTCTTCTGTAGCCCCTGAAGATGGAGGAGTTGCAATCGTAAGTAAGTGGCCAATTGTGGAAAAGGTACAATATGTATTTCAGAAAGGATGCGGGCCAGACAATCTATCTAATAAAGGATTTGTCTACACAAAAATTAAGAAAGATGATCGTTTTATTCACGTAATTGGAACGCACCTACAAGCAGAGGATAATCAGTGTGGAAACATTTCACCATCATCGGTGCGCACAAACCAATTAAAAGAAATTCAAGAGTTTATTCAAAAGAAAAATATTCCAAGTGACGAGTATGTAGTCATTGGTGGAGATATGAATGTAAATAAAATAAACAGTAATCATACGTCAGAATATGAATCTATGTTTAAAACATTACATGCAAGTGTACCATCGTATACAGGACATACTGCAACTTGGGATGCAACAACAAATAGTATTGCAAAATACAACTTCCCAGAGGCACCAGCGGAATATTTAGACTACATCGTTACAAGTAAAGATCATGCGACTCCAACATATTTAGAGAATAAAGTATTACAGCCAAAATCTCCTGAATGGTCTGTCACTTCATGGTTTAAAACATATACATATAATGATTATTCAGATCATTATCCAGTAGAGGCAACAATCATTATGAAATAAGTGAAAAAAGTTTCTTCTTTGTGGAAGAAACTTTTTTATTTGGTTTGGTGACAGGAAAATAGAAGTTTCTCTCCAATATGTATAAGACAAATAGAGAAGGGGAGCGAACGATGTGGAAAGAGAGATATTCCAGAAGGTTGCCTTACCATGTGCGTTTCTTGATGAAAGTGCGTTAGAGAGAAATATTGAATCAGTTATTCAATTGAGTGGTGGAAAGAAGATTCGTATTGCAAGTAAATCATTACGTTCTGTTTCTGTCATGAAACGAATATTAGCTTCAGATCATTGTTTTCAAGGGATTATGTGTTTTTCACCTAGGGAAGTATTGTACTTAGTTCAGCAAGGATTCGATGATTTATTGTTAGGATACCCGGTGTATGATGAGCCTTCTTTAACGGAGATTAGTGTAATAACAAAACAAGGATTGGTCATTACATGTATGGTAGATTGCAAGGAACATGTTGTTTATTTAGAGAAAATCGCGGAAAAATCAGGTGGTTGTTTTCGAGTTTGTATTGATATTGATATGAGTAGTCATTTTTATCAGTTTCATTTTGGAGTAAGAAGGTCTCCGGTGAGAAGTGTATCAGAAGCGTTACGAATTGTGAAGCAAGTTATGCAATCTCCTTATTTACAAATGGATGGAGTAATGGGATATGAGGCACAGATTGCTGGTGTTGGAGATCGTGTACCAAAGCAGTGGTTTAAGAATAAAGTGATTTCTTATTTAAAAAGAAAGTCGGCAGTAGAGGTAACAAAAAGAAGACAAAGTATTATAAACGGGATACAAGCACAAGGAATTCAATTGCGGTTTGTAAATGGTGGAGGTACAGGAAGTATAAAAACAACGAGACAAGATCGATCTGTTACGGAAATTACAGTAGGTTCGGCATTTTATGCTCCAAAGCTGTTTGACTATTATAAGGAGATAAGTTTTGAACCAGCTGTTGGTTTTGCGTTACCTATTGTTAGGAAAGCACTTCCTCATATTTATACTTGCTTAGGAGGAGGATACATTGCTTCAGGATCGATGGGAAGAGATAAACAGCCAGAAGTTTGGAGGCCGAAAGGAGCTAAACTACTGTCCCTAGAAGGAGCAGGTGAGGTGCAAACGCCTGTTTTCTATAAAGGAAATGAGCAAATAGAGGTTGGGGATGTTATATTGTTTCGACATAGTAAAGCAGGAGAATTATGTGAGCGTTTTCGTTCCTTGTATCGGATTAAAGAAGGAGAGATTATAGGGGAATATACAACATATCGGGGGGATAGCCAATGCTTTCTATAAAAGAGCAGAAATGGAGAAATTGGACTGGTAATGTGGAAGGAATTCCACAATATACGATGTATCCAAAGAGTGTCCAAGATGTTGTTGAAGTAATTCATATTGCCAAAAAGAAAGAGAAAAAGATTCGTATCGTTGGCTCTGGTCACTCATTTACACCTCTTGTACAAACAGAAGACATTTTAGTTTCTTTAGATGAACTAAAAGGAATTGTAGACGTAGACACGCAAGCGATGGCGGTAGAAGTCTGGGCAGGAACAAAACTATATGATTTAGGACAGTTACTTCAACAGACAGGTTATGCACAAGAGAATTTAGGGGATATAGATTCGCAATCTATTGCTGGGGCTATTAGTACGGGAACACATGGAACGGGTATTACATTTGGGAGTCTATCAACCCAGGTGCTCGAAATTACAGCTGTTCTTCATTCGGGAGAGATTATTGTTTGTTCTGAAAAGGAGAATTCTGATTATTGGAAAGCCTTTCAACTATCACTTGGATTGCTCGGTATTATTGTGAAAATAAAATTGAAAGTTATTCCTGCATATTCACTCGTCTATGAAAGTAGAAAAGAGCCTTTTTCTCTCGTTATGGAAAAGTTAGAAGAATATAAACAAAATCGTCATTTTGAATTTTTTGTTTTTCCGTATTCCAATCATGTTCAAGTAAAGTTTGCGAATGAAACAGAAAGAGAAGCAGGAGATTTAAAATGGCATAAGTTAAAAATTGAATTGCTAGAGAATAAAGTGTTTTCGTTATTATCTAATGGATGCAGACGATTTCCTTCTATAAGTAAAAGAGTAAGTCAACTGTCAGCAAAAGCAGTACCAAACATGAAAATAATTGGACAGAGTTTCCGAGTTTTTGCAACATCTCGAAATGTCCCTTTTTATGAAATGGAGTATAGTATTCCTGCTCAATATATGCGAAATGTAGTAAAGGAGATTTATGAGCTTATTCAAGAAAAAGAGTATCAAGTACATTTTCCTATCGAATGTCGCTATGTAAAAGGAGATGATATATGGTTAAGTCCAGCTTATGAGAGGGACTCAGCTTATATTGCTGTTCATATGTATAAAGGTATGAAATATGCAGATTACTTTGGTGCAGTAGAACAAATCTTTCAAAAGTATGAAGGGCGTCCACATTGGGGGAAAATGCATACAATGACATATGAACAATTACGAGCTATGTATCCGAAGCTGCATTCATTTTTACAGGTGAGACAGTTATTAGATGAAACAGGGCTTTTTTTAAATCCATATATAGAAAAAATATTCTCTATTAAGAAAACAAGGTGATACATGTTTTTATCATTTCAGGCTTAATCCTATTAGGAATCATCACTCGCTCTTACTGTGAATATGAGGAAGTTAGAACACTCCTATCAATTTCAGGTGATAAGCAAATAGAAGCCCCCCACTTCTAAGCGAGCTGTAGGTGGGGGAGTTTACTTCATGTGTATAACATTAGACTTTGAAGAAAGAATACAGTGTTGAAACTGTTGTTTCCATGTTGCTAAGCCTGTTTTCTTTTTATGAGAAATCCATTCGTGATAATCTTCTTGTGTTTTCCACAATATACGAATCATATACTCATTTCCATAATCTGTACGTTGTATATGATTGAACTCGATGTTAATAAATCCATGAGTACTAGAGAGTGGATAATAGTTTTGAAGTGATTGAATCACTTCGGTTTCATAGCCAAATTTAATATGAATCAGTTTCGTAATAATAAACATAGGCACACCTCTTTATATACATGATAAAAAATTATATAAATGAATAACGATATAAATATTATACTATTCTGAAAATTAAAAGTAAACAAAAGGAAAAAGCATATAAGGGGATAGAAGGGATTTAATTTAGAATAGAACAAGGCTATTCTATTAAATAGAACAGCCTTTTAAATAAGGGATAATCATGGTGAAAAAATTCTTCTATCTATAAAAAGAGAATAGTAAGGACACCGACGATTACACAGTAAAATGAGAAATATTTTAAGTTTCCTTTAGCCATAATGTTCATAAACCATTTTAAAGAAATATATGTCATGATAAATGTTGCAATGAATGCTACAAGATAAGGAATAAATAATGTATTTAAATTAGGATCTTTTGCAATATCTGTAATACTTAGTAATAATCCGCCTAAACTAACCGGAATATATAGTAAGAATGAAAAACGTAAAGCTGTTTCTTGTTTCATGCCAAGTAACATTGCTGCAACAATTGTAGCACCCGAGCGGCTAATACCAGGAACTAACGCACAAGCTTGAGCCAGCCCAACAATAATCGCATCTTTCATTGCAAGGTCTCCATCATTTTTACGTCCACGTAAATTGCGAATAATCCAAAGACCAATGGCTGTAATAATGAGTGAAATTCCAACCATTTTGACCCCTTTTAGGTAATATTCAATATGATCTTTAAATAACACACCAATTACGCCTGCAGGAATTGTGGCAATGATGAGGTAAATAATAAAGAAAAAATCTGATTTTGCCTCTGCTTGTTTTGTGAATAAATAAGAGAAACCATTTTTCGTTAGTCTGATTAGATCATTTCTATAAATGAGTAATACTGCTAATAATGAAGCAGCATTAACAAGCAGCTCAAAACTAAACCCTTCTATTTTTAAACCCAATAAGTGCTGGGCTAGTACAAGATGCCCACTTGAAGAGATTGGGATCGGTTCCGTTAACCCTTGAAATAAACCAAGGAATAAATACTTTAAAATATAATACAATTGTTCCATAACATCCTCCTTATAACGAATAGTTGATATAGACAGCTTTTCTTATTATAGCAAAATAGTGCCAGTAGATTGAAAGAAAAATAAAATTCATTCTTGAATAATAATACAAAGCTCCTACCTTTTGGTAGGAGCTTTGTATTATTATTTTGTTGTTGCAATTTCTTGTATGCTTTTTGATAATTGTGTATCAACTTTTTGGGCATCATCGATATGCTTCATAATCGTCGTATTTAATTTTTCAAACATTTGTTTTGTAGTAGCGAATTCATGTAAAACCTCGTCATTGCAAAGCTTTTGATTTTCAATAGCTTGAATAACATTTGTAGCACCTGTTTGCAATGTTTGGATCATTGTTAAAATAGTTTCAATTCTAGCGTTTGTATCTGCGCTCATTTCGACGCCTTCATCGACTAAATGAAGATTATCTTTCGTATTTTCATATGCTTTCTCAATTTCTTCTTGAATTTTTTTCGTTAAGTTCCCTATGTTTTTTGTGCTTTCAGCTGTACTTTCCGCTAATTTACGTACTTCATTTGCAACGACTGCAAACCCTTTTCCATGTTCACCAGCACGAGCAGCTTCAATGCTTGCGTTTAATGCTAATAAATTTGTTTGAGCAGCGATATTTTGAATCACTTCAACAATTTGTTCAATTTCTTTAGAGCGCTCACTTAAATGATTCATACTATCAGAAGTTCGTTGCGATTGTTCACCTAATTTGTTAATTACAATTAACAAACGATGAACAGATTCTTTTCCTTCGTTAGAACATACGACAATCTTTTCAATAGATTGAATGAGGTCTTGTTCTTTTTGTAACATTTCACTGTTTAATTCATTTGAATTTGTTGTACTTGTAGAAACGTTCTTGAAACTTGCATTTAATTGTTGAATTAAGCCTTGGAGTGTATGATGTTGGCTATTCACATGCTCATGTTCTTTAACAACATTTTGTAAACGCTTATGAATAGAAGAAATGATTTCTTGTTGTTCGATTTCCTTTTGTTGTAATTGAGTTTCTAATTCATGTATGCGATTCTCTAATTGGCTAATTTTCGTTTGCAATGATTTTGTTTGAGTAAACATAGTATTCGCTCCAACCGCCTTTGATTTTTATTTTCTCTATATTTGGATTTTAGCATTTTTAACGCGTTATAAGTATAGTTAATTGTTAAAAATTTAAGAATGTATTACATTATTTTGTAATCCGCGCTCTTTTGTCATGAAAAATAAAATGCATTTAATGAGTTTGTAAACAAACTGTAAAATAAATCATGTATAACTGTATGAGAAGGGAGTCGGATTATGAACTATTTTAAGCGAATCAGTAGCCTTGTATTAGCAGGAATTATTGGCCTTTCTAGTACAGTCGCTGTAAAAGCTGAGTCAAACGACGAGAAATTAAACAACATGCAACAGCAATTGCAGCAGAATAATGATGATATTCAGAAAAAAGAACAAGAGAAGCAAGCTGTTACGAAAGAAATTCAAAGCATTGAGAATGAACTACATACTTTAAATAATACAATTACAAAAAACAAAGAGGATCAAGCTGCTATTCAGCGTAAAATTGATGAAACGCATAAGCAGATTGAACAAAAAAAGAAAGAAATTATCGTTTTAGAAGATAAGGTGCTTGCTCGCAAAGATATTATGAAAAAGCGTATGATTTCTGTACAAAACAGTTCTAATACAAGTTTAGTAGTGGAAGTTGTTGTAGAATCAAAAAACTTTGCTGATTTCTTACAACGTATGACTGCTGTGTCTACAATTTTAGATGCAGATAAAGAAATTTTACGATTACAAGAACAAGATCTTCGTCAAATTGAAGAAGATAAAAAGACAATTGATGAAAAAGAAGCGTCTTTAACTGTAGATAAACAAAAGCTAGCGCAAGCGCAAGCCGAACTACAAGAAAACTTGAAAAAGCGTCAAGAAAATTTACAAAGTGTACAAGAAAAATATAATCAAATCGCAAATCAAATCAATTTAGCTGAACAAGAAAAAGCGAAAATTGAAGCAAATATGAAAACTGTGCAAGAAACGATTGCTCGTGAACAAGAAGCAGCTCGATTAGCAGCAGAAGAGCGAGCGAAAGCAGAGGAAGCTGCCAAGGCTGAACGAGAAGCTTTAGAGAAGGCGAAAGCAGAAATAGCTGCTAAACAAAAACAGGAACAAGTTGCACCTGTAGTAAACAACAATACTTCAAAACCAGAACTGAAACCAACTCCAAAACCTGCTTCAAATGGGAGAGAGATTTATGTAGAAGCTACAGCTTATACAGCAGATCCTTTAGAAAATGGTTATAAGGCAGGAGAGCATGTTAAGTCAGCAATGGGACATGATTTAACTGGAAATCCAAACTTAAAACTAATTGCAGTAGACCCAAGAGTCATTCCATTAGGATCTACTGTGAAGGTTGAGGGGTATGGAATTGCAATTGCTGGAGATACTGGTGGAGCTATTAAAGGACATCGAATTGATGTACTAATGCCAAATAAAGCAGCATCTAGTGCTTGGGGCAGAAGAACTGTTAAAGTTACAATTTTAAATTAAAATCAAATCCAACTTTACATTATGTGAAGTTGGATTTTTTTGTAAATAAATGTTAAGTTGAGTTTACATTTTGTAAAGTATAGCATACAATAATGGTAAGGGGTGGTAAAGTTGACCATTTATAATAGAGTAAAGGAGCTAAGAGCTCGTTTTAACTTTACACAAAGTACATTGGCTGAAAAAGTCGGTGTGACAAGACAAACAATTGCAGCAATTGAAAAAGGAGATTATGTTCCTTCATTATTATTAGCGTTAATGATTTGTGATGTGTTTCATCTAAAGATGGAGGATGTTTTTGTTTTAAATAAGGAGGGAGAAGTAGATGAATAAAATCGCTGTTTCGTATATTGTGAATCTATTGTATAGCATAGTATCGTGTTGGGCGTTGGTTGAGTTTTATTATTTTTTTGCAGAGTTTTCGAATATTATAAAATATGACAAATTTTCATTTGAAATATCAATGAACGTCATGCCATTTGTACTATTATTAACTGGAGCTCTTATAGCGTTTGTTTTCTATAAGAGGAAAAAGAAAAAAGTGAAGTCTCTTTCCGTCTGGGTGTATCCGTTATTATTTCCACAGGAAGATGAACGGGAAGAGGGAATGACAGCGAAAGCATGCCGTACTACATTTCTTTCTTTATGGTGTGTATTACCTTTTGCACTTGCATTACTAGTATTCACTCCTTTAGTGAGCCTATATGTTCCTGCATATCCATTGTATATTGTGTATTTTATCTATTTCATTCAAATGACAGTGTTTCACATTTCACTTTATCGAAATAATTTTGCTTAAAGGCGTGTGTATAGCACGTCTTTTATTTTTTACAAAAAATTAATTTATAAAGAGGTAAGGGTTTACAAATGTTTCTTATGATAGAAATTAGATTGAACATGGGGAAGTGAGAAAATGAAAAAAGCATTGTTGTATAGCGGAATCATTGGCATTGCAAGTGTATTATGTGCAGGGAATTATGTGAATGCAGAGTCGGTAGAAAAGGAAATATTTGTAAATGAAATAGAGGAGTTGCCGAAAGGAAGTATATCAAACCCGGCATATCGCGGGAAAGTGGAACAGATGGTGAGGGCTCATAATCAGTGGGGGATGAGGAAACTCCCACTGATTAAAGTTTCACTTTATCATATTCATAAATAAATTCTTATTCCTTTTCACCTCATACTTGTACATATAGTCATCTTATCTTATCATCTTATATAGAAGTAAGACTTTGTAGTGGAAAGGAATTATATATGAATAAGGGGAAAGTATATAGTATATTAGCAATTCTGTTGTTTGTTGTAGGTGGAGTATTAATAGGTAAGCCATTTTATGATGAATATATGGCAGGGAAAAAACAAGAAACGAATGCTCAAGTTGTTCAGAAAATGGAATATCAAAAACAAGAAACAAAATTTGTAGATGCTTCTCAAATTAAGCAGCCCGATTTAGCAGAGGTAGCGAATGCGTCGTTAGATAAAAAACAAGTAATTGGGCGAATTAAGATTCCGAGTATTTCATTGGAACTTCCCGTCTTAAATAGTTCAACTGAGAAAAATTTGTTATCAGGTGCAACAACCGTGAAGGATAAGCAAGAAATGGGAAAAGGAAATTATGCATTAGCTGGGCATAATATGTCTAAAAAGGGTGTTTTGTTTAGCGATGTAGCAACTTTGAAAAAAGGCGATAAAATTTATTTATATGATAATGATAATGAGTATGAGTATGCTGTAACAGGTGTATCAGAAGTAACTCCTGATAAGTGGGAAGTTGTGGAGGATCATGGGAAAGAAGAAATAACACTTATTACTTGTGTATCTATTGCAGATAATTCGAAACGTTATGTTGTTTCAGGTGATTTTGTGCAAATGAAGCAAAAGAAATAAAGAAGGTTTACTCGCTTGAGAGTGAACCTTCTTTATTTTTGCCAATATTAGAAAATAATAGAATAAACATATTATGATTACAATATATTAGTATTTTTGTATAATAAAGGTGTATTTTGAGTTTTGGAGGAACAAGAATGAAGAAACAAGTGCGAAAATTATTTTTAACAGCGAGTGTAGCATTATTAGTAGCACCCGCATCTGTTTATGCACATCCAGGAAGAACGGATGCTAACGGTGGACATACGTGCCGGACAAATTGTGAGAAATGGGGATTGCAATACGGAGAATATCATTATCATAACAAACCGGCTTCGAATAATACTACAAATTCTACGACATCTAGTCAAAATAATGGTGCAGCAGAAGCTAAAGCACAACAAAAAGCTGAGGAACAAAGAAAAGCGGAGGAAGAGAGACAGCGTAAAGAGGAAGCGCAACGACAAGCGGAGGAAGAGAGACAACGTAAAGAGGAAGCACAACGACAAGCCGAGATAGAAAAGGGTCAAGCAGATGGTCAGAAGAATGGAGAAACAGATTTTCAAGCAGGAAAGAACAATGTAGAAGTACATATAGCTGGAAAATCAGAAGCTTATAAGCAAGCTTTTACACATGCGTATTCTTCAGCGTGGTTATTAGCAGAGCAGAGAAAAGGGTATTTTGAAAAAGGAAAAGAACAAGGATTAGCGCAAGAGACAATGGATAATAGCCAAGTAGCTCCAGAATTTAAAGCAAACTTTGCAGAAGGATTTCAAATAGGAAATAAAGAGCGAACAGAAAAGATTAAAAAGGAACAGGAAGAGATAGGTAAAAAAGATGGGGAAACATTAGCTGAAAAGAATCCTAGAAATAATGAAAAAGAAGAGTATGTAAAAGCATATGAAGCAGCTTATGAAAAATCATATAAAAATACGAAAAAACGAATAGAGAAAGAGGGATATACATATGCATTTGAAAACTATGATTTAAAAGTCCCTTCGAAGTATAAACAAAATGATTTGCAGAAGAAATGGTTTACAGAAGGATTCCATTCGAATAAAAAAGCCAAAAAAATTCGTGAAGAAGGATATAAAAAAGGAGATAGCTGGCTTTCATTTTTCTATAAAAGATTTGTTCCAAGTGAATACAAAGAGCATAAAGAGTTATATAAGCAAGCAATTGAAAAAGGTGAGAGTGCATAAAAAGGTGAGGGAAAGTCCCTCATCTTTTTTATTCCATCCATTTTACTAATTTTTTAGATAGTAACCATAAAACACAACCTAGCACAATTGCGACAGCTCCTATCATGATAAATACTAGAAGTTGTGAAGCTTGCAAGCTGTCCACTTACAATATTAGCAATCCCTGAACTGGCAAGCCAACACACCTATCAGTAAAGAAGCAAGTTTGATTGGAGCTAAGGTGCTTACCATTGATAATCCAACAGGTGATAAGAATAGTTCACCTAATGTATGGAAAAGATACGTAAAAACAATAAAGAGTAAGTGTGCTTTTTCCGCCACATTAGATTCATCGCTACTTGTTTTTAATGTCAAGATTACAAGAACCATATAACCGATTCCAAGCAAAATCATACTAACACCCATTTTTGTTGAGATTTTTAAATCACCGTGTTTTGTAGTTGCAACCTTTGCCCATAGTGCGGAAATAGCTGGAGCAAGTAAAATAATAAATAAAGGATTGACCGATTGAAACCAAGATGTTGGAATTTCCCATCCAAATACGGAGCAATCAATAAATTTATCCCGCTATTTTAGGGCAGTAAGACTCCCACCTCAAGATTCAGAAAGAAGCAAGGAAGATAGGTGGGAGGAGGGCTGCCCGTAACAGCCCGGTTGGTGAGGGCTCATAATCAGTGGGGGATGAAGAAAACCCCCACTGATTAAAGTTCCATTTTATTTGTATATAGTGTCAAGGAGCTTCCTGCTTGTTCAAATCCTGCCCAGAACAAGACAACGAAGCAAGTTAAAATAATGATTACCGCTATATGTTGTTTTTTCTCAAGTTGTATCGCTGATTCCATATAAGGTTCCTCTGAAACAAACCAAAATTAAATATTTTTCTTTATTAAGTATTAAAAGTCGATAAAGTTTGATTTTTTTGAAGAAATCGGAAAACATAACAAGTGTAGAATGAGAAATTCTTTTGTGATAGACTATGGACTATGTTTGCTTTATATGGAATTTAGAAGGAGAAAATGAGAGTGTTACAGAAAAAAGAGATTTTACTTATTAGCTTAATGCTATTCTCCATGTTCTTTGGTGCTGGAAATCTTATATTCCCTCCCTTTTTAGGATATGAGGCAGGAGAGTATGTGTGGATTTCATTGATAGGTTTTATCATATCAGCGACAGGACTTCCGATATTAGGTGTTGTGGCAGTTGCGAAGGCAGGAAGTTTTCAAGCATTAGGAGAACGGGTGCATCGTTCATTTGCTATTGTTTTTCCTTGTTTAGTGTATGTATTTATCGGTCCAGGACTTGGAATACCACGAGCAGGGAGTTTAGCGTTTGAAATGGGATTCGGATCATTCTTTCCGGAGCCTGGAAAATTAGTCTTGTTAGTTTACACGGTCGTTTTCTTTAGTATTGTGTATTGGCTTAGCTTATCGCCATCAAGACTAATGGACCTATTTGGGAAAGTGTTGACGCCTTTATTATTATGTATGATTGCTCTTATTTTTATAAAAAGCATGATTACGCCTGTAGGAGCTTTGGAAGCGCCGCTTGGAAATTATGGACAAGCACCTATGTTTCAAGGATTTTTAGATGGCTATTTAACAATGGATGCATTGGCTGCCTTAATCTTTGGTATTGTAGTTGCGAATGCTGTACAGGAAAAGGGGATAAAATCCGATAAAAGCTTAGCGAAATATATGAGTATAGCGGGCGTTGGTGCCGGGCTTTTATTGTCTATTATTTATATCATCCTTGGATATGTCGGTTCAATTAGTGGTTCATTAGGACAGTTTGATAATGGTGCGAAAGTACTAGCAGGAGTGATGACTCTGTTATTTGGACAAAGTGGTGTTGTTCTGCTAGGAATTATCTTTACGATTGCATGCCTCTGTGTTTCCGTAGGTCTTGTGACATCGTGTAGTCAATTTTTTACAAGTGTATTCCCAAAAATACCTTATAAAGTTTGGGGATTTATACTAAGCTTTATAAGCATGTTTCTGGCTAATTTGGGATTGACAGAGATTTTAAAGGTATCGGTTCCAATCCTTGGATTCATATATCCAGTTGCTTTAATGCTAATCATATTAGGACTGTTTCATAAAAAGATTAGCCGATATGCATATATATATCCTATAACAATCGGGAGCGTAGCGCTATTTAGCGCAATAGATATTGTAAATCGAAATGTATTCATGGATAGATGGACACCGCTACTTAAACATATTCCTTTTTATACAGAAGGAGTCGGTTGGCTAGTTCCGGCTACTGTAAGTGCGTGTCTTGGAATTGTTATAAGTGTTTTAGTTAACAAAAAGGATTAAAAAGGTGCTTTCCATAACGGAAAACACCTTTTTATTTAGTTTGCATGAATTGTAACAGGCTCGCTATATTTAGCTATAGAATTTTGACGTAGGCGCAATGTTGCTTGACCAATTGTATTCGGTGAAATTTGTACATTTACTACTTTCTCAGCTGAACCTTGGCTATTTGTCGTGAAGGAAAAGGCATTACTATATCCATAAGTAGATGGCCATGTTCCGTTTGAGTTTTGTACTTTTGCAACTTGTGTACCGTCAGCTATGAAAATTCCTAGCGAATAATTGTTGTACGTTGTGTTAGGTAATAAATTATTGACTTGAATTTTTATTTGAAACACTTCATTATTTGGTAGAACGCTAGGATGAGTAACTACATAATTATGAACGGGTGTCGCTATTGAACCTTTATATCCGTATGAACCAGGTTTAAAAGTATCCGTATTGAACCATTGATAACCTTGAGTTGGAGCGCTCCAAGGTTCTGGTTGTGGTTCAGTTGATAAGCTTGGTTGCTCGAATGTTTGTAAAGATGTTGGTTCATCTAATTGTAATCCACTTATTTGGTCTAAGCTTGTGTATGTCTCTTGATGGGATAACCAATTTACGATATTTTCTAACAAAATTGCATCGTTTTGTTCTTTATAGCCATCATACGTTTTCTTCGGTTGTCCCGTATCTTCACGAACATATTTTGGCGTTGCATCTTCGACTGGGGATGAGTCACCGATAAAGGCTGCTTTCCCGAGCCCTACTTTAGCGATTGCAACATATGGACCTTCCGCAATACCACCGCCATTATAAACACCACTATCCACTGCATGATTCCATTTTGGTGGATTCTCTGGAAGATATACAATTCCTTTTGCTAATTTAGGATTTGTAATAGCAAGTGTAGAGCCCGCATGCATAGCTACAGATGAAACACCTGCTGTAATACCAAATGATTGATTAGGGGATACGATATTTGTAGCAGTAATATCTCCTAATGCATTGTAGCGAAAGCGAATACCAAAGTTTTGTGATAACCAATCAGAACTTTCTACTCCTTGCATTGCTAAGGAAGTTTCTTCTTCAGTGGACATTCCTTTTGCAGCATTTTCCCATGCACCTCGTCTATACCCATTAAAAACTTCCGAAGAATCCCAACGATTTTTATTGCGGTCTGCATTATAATGATCCGCTATAAAGAAAATACTTCCACCATTTTTAACATATTGTAGCATAGCGTCTTGCTCTGACTTTTTGTAAGGAATATTTGCTTCAGGAACGATAAATACATTGTAATCTTTTAGAGTTTCATATGTAATCGGGTTCGATTGGCGAAGTTCTTTTACAAAATATCCATTATTAGCAATACCATTTCCAAAATCAGAAAAACCACCATCGATAACCCAATCAGCTGTTCCGGCCGTTTGACCGTGAGTGTTATCAAATAATACTTTTTTTCCGTTATTTTGATTGATAACCTTTGCTGTAATTTCAGGTGCAGGATCTGTGGAGCTTTCAGCAAAAGCAGATGGAAGATAAGCGCTTCCAGTAGTGAGTGTAATCGTTGCTGCTAGTGATAATATAAGCCGTTTTTTGTTCTTCATAGAAGAATCCCCCTAATAAAAAAATAAATTGCTTTAATAATGTAATAGATTTTTTTGCAAAAAGAAAGATGAAAAATAAAAAATATATGAAAAAGACGTAAAAATAGCACAAATTTTGTTGAAAAAGTATAACGTGAAACTTTAATCAGCGGGGGTTTTCTTCATCCCCTACTGATTATGAGCCCTCACCAATCGGGCTGTTACGGGCAGCCCTACTCCCACCTATCTTCCTTGCTTCTCTCTGAGTCTTGAGGTGGGAGTCTTACTACCCTAAAATAGCGGGATAAAAATATCCCCTCTAATGAAGAGGGGATCAATACTTAACTAATTTTTGAGCTTGGTACATCGTCTATTTTATGGAATCCTTTTATATAATACACAATTGCGAGTGCAATTAACCAAATGGGACCAACAATTAATGCGACCCTTGTATCTTCTGAATATGCCATGATGCCTAATACAAGGATAAGAAAAGCGAGTGAAAAATAAGAACTGAGTGGATATAAAGGCATTTTGTATGTTAATTTTTGTTTTGTTTGCACGGTTAATCCTTTACGGAAACGAATTTGTGCAATAAGTATAATCCCCCATGTCCAAATTGCTCCAAATGTTGAGATACTTGTAAGCCATGTAAATACTTTAGCAGGAACAAGGTAATTTAAAATAACACCAACGAGAAGAACGAAAGCAGTTGCTAAAATACCGTTCCTTGGAATCCCATTTTTATTTAGGTGTCCAAATCTTTTCGGAGCTTTTTTCTGCTCTGCTAACGTAAATAACATACGGCCTGTACTAAATAATCCGCCATTACAAGAAGAAAGTGCAGCTGTTAAAACAACAAAATTAATAATCCCAGCTGCTTTTGCTATTCCAATTTGTTGGAATGTTAATACAAATGGACTTCCTTTGTCTCCTAATTCATTCCATGGATAAATTGCCATCATAACAAACAAAGCACCGACGTAAAAGAGCAATATCCGCCAAAATACATTATCAATTGCTTTAGCAAGTGTTTTCTTCGGATTCTGTGCTTCACCTGCTGTAACACCAATTAGTTCTACCCCTAAATAAGCGAATAAAACCATTTGTAAGGAAAGGAGTAAGCCAGAGAAACCATTTGGAAACCATCCGCCATGTGACCAAAGATTTGAAATACCAGTAGCAATCCCATCATTTCCAAAGCCAAATAGAATAATACCAACCCCGACAACAATCATACAGATTATTGTGACAATTTTGATTAAAGCAAACCAAAATTCAAGTTCTCCAAATACTTTTACAGATAGAAAGTTGAAAGCGCTCATTAATAAGAGAGCAAGTAGCGCCCAAATCCAGCGCGGGATATCTGGGAACCAATACTGCATATATATTCCGGCTGCTGTAATTTCGGCCATACATGTAACGACCCATAAAAACCAGTAATTCCAACCCGTTATATAGCCAGCAAGTGGTCCTAAATAATCATATGCATATTTACTAAAAGAACCAGCGACAGGTTGTTCAATTGCCATTTCTCCAAGGGCACGCATAATGAAAAAGATTACGAGCCCAGCAATCATATAGGCTAGTAAAATAGAAGGGCCAGCTAGTTTAATAGCAGAAGCCGATCCTAAAAATAATCCAACTCCAATCGCAGATCCGAGTGACATTAAAGTAATGTGCCGCTGTTTTAAACCGCGATTTAAATGACTCGATTTGTTTGAGTGTTGCATAAGAAGCCTCCTTGTAGGATGAAAAATACATTTTATATGTTTGACTATTTTAAATTATAAAACATTTTATTCTGTTGTGCTACAAGAATGGTTAATTATATCTGTACTATATATTGATTTATTCTCTAACATGTAAGTTACGGTGGTGAATGGTTGTCATCAATAGACATCATAAGAAAGCAACTTATACGTCCATGTATTTCGCTGTTTATAGAAAGGAGAGGAATAGAGCTTTAAATCAGTAGTCGATGATACTGATTCAAGTTTCAGCTTATAAAATTGTATACATAAGTATATGAGGGCCAATCGGATGGATATGAAAGATTTCACCATATTCATAGAATCCTAAATGTTTATAGTAATTTGTAACTGTGATTCGTGCATTACACCAAAGCATATGTGCTTGGCGCTCTTGTAAGATCACTTTGGCTTGTTGGATTAATGAGCTACCAGCATGTTGCTTTCGGAAGTTGGTGAGTGTAGCCATGCCTCTTAAACGATAATGAAGTCTTCCAGATAGATAGGGAGAGGATTCTTTAGAAAAAGAGGCAATGCTAATCAATTTATCGTGTAGAAATGCGCCTAGATGAAAGGAGGATGATTCGTAATCAGAAGGATATTTACAATCTTCTATCGTTTGCTTTGGACGTAAAATTTTTTGCCGTAATTCATAAGTCTCGGATGCATCAATATGTTTCACAATTATCATAGGATTCTCCTTTCTTATAGTCCTTTTTCAATAAGTTGTAAAAAGAAATAGGCTGGGGCAATACAAAGCCCTATTATACTGCTTGCACCAAGAAGAAGTGAACATGTGAGACAAGTATATTTTATTCCAGTTGATTTTTTCCATCCGTAACTACAAATCTCAATACTAATGCCAATGAGAATAATGGCAACAAGTACTTCTGCTAATAATAAAAGAGCTAAAGTTGAAATAGACATCGTGTAATTCATCTCCGTATTATTGTTGGTAGTAATATTTTACCATTAAAAAATAAGAACTGTAAGAAAAAATAAAAATTGTGTAAGAAGAGTAAAAAGAACTTGGAATAAAAAAGTCCCCTTAAAAGAGAGAAGGGGACTTTTGCCTATTCGAGTATACTTTTTAGTGTATCAATATGCTCTTTAGAACCAGTAACAAGTAGTGTATCACCATGCTGTAGTTTCGTATCACCATGTGGTATTAATGCTTTCTTTCCACGATAAATTTGAATAATCAGCACATCTCCTAAGAATGGTAAACGACGAAGTGGTAAACCGTTATATTTATTACTGCGTAATTCAACTTCACGAACTGTTTCATTTGATGTTGTAATTAAATGAACGAGACTTGGTTTATCAATAAGTGCTCGTAGTAAAATTCGTGTCGAGTTAATCGTTGAGAATACGGCAATATGTTCTTGTGTCGCTTTTTCTTGGAGGAGCGGGTCTTCTACACTTGCAATGACATGTTCAACGCCTAATTCTTTTGCATGTTCTGCCAGCAATAAGTTTTGTTCGTCATCACTTGTTGCAACAACAACGCGATCAGCATCAAATGCTTTCTTTTCTTCTAATGATTCTATAGAGATTGTATCTAACTTTACAATTGGGAAGTCATGTGACTGAGATTCCTCTGTGTTTAGTTTATTTTGACGCATCATATAAAGGGTTACATCATAGCCTTCACGCTTCAAATCAAGCGATAGTGGCAATGTAATTCGACTTGCACCAATAATAGAAACTTTAGGTTTTGGCGTTTCCACTTTTGGGAACATCTTTTTAAATAATACAGGTGCAAAAATACATGTAATGACTGCACTTAAAATAAGCGCAGCAGACAGGCTTGGACTAATAATCTTCAATTTTTCACCAATTTGCGCTGCTGCGATAACTAATGACAGCGTAGATGTTAATAAAATCGCACTTCCTAATACAATGTTGCGTGGATACCATTTTCGCAAGATAAGCGATGGTAGCAGTTTTGAAATAAGGAGACCGATAATTAAAATTGGAATCATTAACATACTAGAAGGTTCTTTAAAAATAGACCATACTTCTAGATTAACACCAACCATAACGAAGAAAATAGGGATGAAGAATCCATATCCGATAGAATCCAGTTTTTCGACCATTTCTTCATTTGGCGATAGTAAGGATACGAGAACCCCAGCTAAAAACGCTCCTAAAATATTTTCTGCACCGACAGATTCAGATAATCCAACTAATATTAAGATGAGTGCAAAAACAGCACGTGTGTCAATTTGTACACTACCCGCCTTTAAGCTTTCTAAGTATGGAATATTTTTAAAGCGTATTGCAACGAAATAAATGACAATGCCCGCTCCAAATAAAACGAGAAGGAGCCACATACTTTGGCCGCTTTCAGAGTTTAATCCAACGAATACAGCAAGCAAAATCATTGTGACTAAGTCAGCGATAACAGCGACTAATAAAATAATTTGGCCAATTGCTGTTTTACCTAAATTGTTTTCTTTTAAAGTTGGCACAACGACACCTAAGGAAATCGTTGAAATAATTAACGTCATAAAGAGTGCGCTATCTACAAATCCAAGCCATACGAACATGAGCGATAAGCCATAGGACAAAATGAAGATGAACAAGAAGATAGTACTTGCTACTTGGAACGTATTTGGTTCGTTTGTTTTATTCTTTTTTTCTTTTTGTTTAAAAATTGAAAAGTCAATTTCTAAACCGCTTAAAAACATTAAGAAAATAAATCCTAGTGTTGATAAGACCTCTAGCCACATATCTGGCTCGATAACGTTAAATCCACTTTTTCCTACAAAAATCCCTGCAATAATTTCTGCAACGACAACAGGAATTGCTTTTAATTTAAAGCGTTGCAGCAAAAGGGGAATGAAAAACGCGATTGCGACGACAATCATGAGTGATAGGACTGAAGAATGTTGTTCCATTGCGTTCTCTCCCTTCAAATAATATAGTACTTATTTAGCCATATTATAAGAAGAAAAGCAATGCGTATGAACTCGATTTCATAAAGAAAGAGTTTTCTTAACATTTGTCATAATAAGTATACTTTAGATGATTATGTTGTAATTTCCGTAATATGGATGAAAAGGGGGAGTGAAACTTTAACTAAGAGGGATGCGTTCTTTGCTAATTAACAGCCGGATTAGTGAGGGGAAATAGCGGAATAAAAAAGTCTGCTAGGATATTGTCCAGCAGACTTTTGAAAATTACATAGAGAAGAAAATCCAAACTGTACCAGCAACCGTTACTACAGCGATGAAAAAGCTGAATAACATTGCGATTGTTTGTGCGATACCTTCTCCTTCTTTCATGTGCATAAACATAACTAATTGTAATGCTGCTTGTGCCACTGCCATTGCAATGATGCTTGTTAAGACTGTTGAAAGTGGCAAACTAGTATATAACGCTACGTATAAAGCAAGGAACGTTAATGCAAGTGATAAAATAAATCCGAAAACGTGTGACCACGGAAACCCGCTATGAGCTTGATTGTTTTGTCCCATTATTACGCCACCATCCCGTTCAAGTAAACTAGTGTGTAAATGAAGATCCAAACAACATCAAGGAAATGCCAGTATAAGCTGATAATAAATACTTTACGAGCTGTAATTGGTGTTAATCCTCGTTTTAAAATTTGGATAATAACACAGATTGCCCAGATGATACCAGCTGTTACGTGAGCACCATGCGTTCCAAGAAGGACGAAGAATCCAGATAGGAATCCACTTGTTTGGATTGTTGCGCCTTCTGCAGCGTAAGTCATAAACTCTTCAATTTCAAAGAAAAGGAAGCCTGCACCTAAAAGTAATGTAAAGATAAACCATCCTAACATTGCATTTTTGTTGTGCCTACGCATCTCATGAATTGCGATACCACAAGTAAAACTACTTGTTAAAAGTAAGAGTGTTTGAATTAAAAGGGTTTTTAGTTCAAACAGCTGAGCCGGTGTAGGGCCATCTGCCGTACGACCAGCAAGTACTAGATAAGAGGCGAAAAGTGTTGCGAACAGCACGATCTCAGCCCCTAGGAAAATCCAGAACCCTAGAATGTTCAATCTACTTTGTTCCAATTGATATTCTAAAGGTAAGCTTTTATCTAAAGCCGCCATTTCGTTTCACCTCTCATGCAACATGTTCTGTCTTTTTAATTTCATCTACGCTAATGTAATATCCTTCGTCATAATCGAATGAGCGCCAGATCATACAAGCCACCATACCAATACCACCGACAATTGCTAACCAGAACCAGCTAAATACTAAAGCAAAACCTGCAAGACCGATAAAAGAAGACATAATGATTGGAACACCTGAATTGCTTGGCATGTGAATTGGTTTCAATTCTTCAGCCTTCGGTGTAATAGACTCACCATTTTTCTTCATTTCCCAAAATACATCGCTATGCTTAATTTCTGGTAATTTTGCAAAGTTGTAAGGTTGTACTGGAGATTGTGTTGCCCACTCAAGCGTACGACCATCCCAAGGGTCTCCAGTTACATCGCGTTCGCCATGGCGAATGCTGTAAATTACGTTGTAAGCTAATAGGATGAAGCCAATACCCATCATTACTGCACCGACAGATGCGATTTGGTTTAGCCATCCCCAGCCAAGATCAGCTGAGTACGTGTACATACGACGAGTCATACCATCTAAACCTAGGAAGTACATTGGGAAGAAACAGATATTAAATCCGATCATAAAGATCCAGAATGTCCATTTACCAATGCGCTCATTTAGCATGTGACCAGTCATTTTTGGATACCAGAATGTAAATCCGGCAAGCATTGCAAATACTGTACCTGCAATTAATACGTAATGGAAGTGAGCGATTAGGAAGTAGCTGTTATGGTATTGATAGTCAGCTGCTGCCATCGCAAGCATAACCCCTGTAACTCCACCGATTACGAAGTTTGGAATAAATGCCAATGACCAAAGCATTGGAACTGTAAAACGAATACGACCTTTATACAGTGTAAACAACCAGTTAAAGATTTTAACACCGGTTGGAATCGAAATCGCCATAGTCGAAATCGAGAAGAATGAGTTAACTGCTGGACCAGCACCCATTGTAAAGAAGTGGTGAAGCCATACAAGACCACTTAAGATTGCAATTGCAACCATTGAATATACCATTGCACTGTAACCGAATAAACGTTTACGAGCGAATGTACTTACAATCTCAGAGAAAATACCAAATGCTGGTAAAATAACGATATATACTTCAGGGTGACCCCATACCCAGAAAAGGTTAGCCCAAAGCATTGGCATACCGCCGCTCGCCATCGTAAAGAAGTGAGCATCGAATAGACGGTCAAATGTCATTAATGCAAGAGCAACTGTTAATACTGGGAAAGCAAATAGAATAATAACAGTTGTAACTAAAATAGACCATGTGAACATTGGCATTTGCATTAACTTCATGCCAGGTGCACGCATTTTTAAGATTGTAACAAGGAAGTTAACTGCTGTCATCAGCGTACCGAGACCTGAAATCTGTAATGCAATTGCGTAGTAGTTATTTCCTACGCCAGGAGAGAATTCTGTACCCGCCATTGGGAAGTACATTGTCCATCCAGCATCTGGAGAACCTCCGATAACAAAGGCGATGTTGAATAACATAGCACCGATAAAGAATAACCAAAAACTTAATGCATTCAAGAATGGAAATGCAACGTCACGAGCACCAATTTGTAATGGTACAACAACGTTCATTAATCCCATAACGAATGGCATTGCCATAAAGATAATCATAACTGTACCATGCGTTGTAAAGATACCGTTATAGTGTTCAGCGTTTAAATATGTTGTATCAGGGAATGTTAATTGTGCACGGATCATTAGACCATCCATACCACCGCGGAATAACATTAAAATTGCTGAGATAATATACATTATACCAATTTTCTTATGGTCAACAGTTGTTAACCATTCGTCCCAAAGCCATCTCCATTTTTTGTACTTTGTCAGTACGAAAAGGATTGCTAATGTCACAAGAACAATAGATGCGTCAGCTCCGTAAATAATCGGATCACCTGTGACAAAAAATTCATCAAGCTTCACTGTGTTCACTCCAATCTGTTGGAATAGTAGCTATTACTTTTTATTTTTGTAGTAGTTGTAATCACAATACTCAAGTGATTTTGGATCTACATAGTCTAAGTGATGACTAGAGAAAGTCATACGACCTACTACACCAGGTTTAACAATTTCGTTATATTTTTCTTCTGTTAATTTAGGAGCAGTTTGTTGTACTTCTTTAACCCATTTGTCATACTTTTCTTTTGTTTTTGATTCAAGTTCAAACTCCATGTGAGTGAATCCTTCACCTGAGAAGTTTGCACTACGACCAGTGTAAGAACCTGGTTTATCTGCTTGTAAATATAAATCCATAATCATGCCATCCATTGTGTATTTCATACCACCAAGTTCTGGAATCCAGAAGGCGTTCATTGGACCAACGGATGTTAATTTGAATTGAATTGGTACACCAGCTGGAATGTTTAAGTAGTTAACGGTTTCAATTTTTTCCTCTGGATAACTGAATAACCATTTCCAGTTTGCTGATGTAACATAAATTTCAACTGGTTTCATATGTTTAGATTGCTCTGGTGCTTTTTCCGATGCATAAGTAGCTTTTACCGTTGGAATTGCTAAAGCAATAACGATAATAACTGGGAAAAGCGTCCAAATAATTTCTAACATTGTGTTACCGTGTTGATCAGGTGGCTCATAGTCCATATTTTCTGGTTTTTCACGATAACGAATCAAGATGACTGTAAACAAGATGAATACAATTGCAATAATTAACAACATAAGCACGAATGACCAAACAATTAAATCATACTGTGCTTTTGCAACAGGTCCTTGCGGGTTTAATACTGCGAGTTTCTTATCGCAGCCACCGAGGAACAAGAGTAATGATAGCGGAAGAAGTGAAGCCAACTTCCAAAACGCTTTCTTTAGTTGCACGATTGAAAATCTCCTTTCTCCTTGGATTGAAACTATGCCAATAAAACAATATAAACCTATTAATTTATAGAAGGCAATAGTTTTCATCATATTGTTAAAAAATAGACACAAATACACACTTTTTAAGGTGAATATCATTTGTAACTTGATAACATTGTAAACTATTTTTTTAACAAAAAGGTGATTGTAGAAATTTTAAGATAAATAAAGTTATACCAAGATATCCAGTAAATAGAAAAAAACTATCTTATCATAAAGAAAGATAGTTGAATGTTTTATATATTTAGTTTATTTCCTGTGTAATATTTGGTTGCTGATGAAATGTGACAAATTTTTTATATTTTATTTGATATAAAATGTAACAAATGATCATAAACGGGATTCCGCAGTAAAGAGCAATGCGTTGATCTGGTATAAAAGCTAAGCTAATAAATGTAATAAAATTTAACGAGAAAGCAACAATTGGAACGAGTGGATAAAGAGGTGTACGGTATTTTAAATCGTTTATATTTCCACCGTTCTTTAGAAATTCTCTTCGAAAGAAAAATTGTGAAGCGGCAATTGACATCCAAACGACGACCGCTGCCATTGCGGCAATTGATGTGAGAACTAAGAAGACTGTATCTGCGGCAAATACGCTCGTTAATAAAGAAAGACTTGCAAAAATAAGACTGAAAATTAAAGCATTAAGAGGTACCCCTTTTTTCGTTAATTTTGTAAATACTGGGTTTGCCATACCTTGCTGTGCCATTGCCCAGAGCATACGTGAATTTGCATATAGTCCTGAATTTGCTACAGATAAGACAGCAGTGATAATAACAAAATTCATTATGTCAGCTGCATATGGAATTCCGACTGTGTCAAAAACAAGTACGAATGGACTTTCAACGAGATTAGCTTCTTGCCATGGAAGTAAGCCTACTACAACAGCAATGGCCAATACAAAGAAAAATAAAGTACGCCAAATGGTGTTTTTTATCGCTTTTGGAATTGTTTTTTCAGGTTGTTCACTTTCACCAGAAGCGATACCGATTAACTCTGTTCCTTGGAATGAGAAGTTAACAGTAATCATTGTAAATAAAACAGCTAAGACACCATTGGGGAACAAACCGCCGTTTTCAGTAAAATTATGTAGCATTGGTGCGGGCTTCCCATTGAAATCTAGAAATCCAAATATCACAGCACCTCCAAGTACAATGAAGATGACGATTGTAGCAACTTTGACGCTAGCAAACCAAAATTCTGCTTCTGCATATGCCTTCGCTGATAAAGCGTTTACAATAAATAGTAATGCAGCAAATGTAATGCACCAAATCCATGAAGAAACGTCCGGAAACCACCGTTTCATTAAAATACTAACAGTTGTAAGTTCTACACCAACTGTGACAGCCCAGTTTAGCCAATACATCCAACCGACAACAAATCCAAATCCTGGTGAAATAAATTTGCTAGCATAACTTTGAAAGGAACCGGCTTCTGGCATCGCAACAGATAGTTCACCAAGACAGAGCATTGTTAAATACATAACGAAGCCCCCAACTAAGAAGGCAAGAATTGCTCCACCAGGTCCAGCATTGTGCACAATTTGTCCAGACCCCATAAATAGTCCAGTACCAATAACACCACCTAGAGCAATCATAAATAAATGTCTGCTCTTCATTGTCCGCTTTAAACCGCTTTGGTTTGTAGTTGTTTGATTCATACTTTTTCACCCCGTATTTGCATTGTTTGTTTTGTTTACCTATTAGGATTTAATTGCTAGATTAATCATTGATGGGGGATGAGAAACAATGACTAATTACCTTCTGTCCTATGCGGATATAAAATCACTATTTACCGCAGGAGCATTTCTAATTCTAACAAAATATTCTGAAAATGTATATTTATTTTTTCTTTTTATTGCAAAGAATTAGAATTTTTGAAAGATAAAATCGAATAATGATTTACATTTTCTTTCTAGTAAACTAGTAAGAAGAAAGGTACAATGGTGAGAGTGATGTGAAAATAATTAATGTGGTAATGGGGCTTGATTGATAATGAAAAAACTGAAATATTTATTCATATTAGGTATAATCGTGGTTGTTGTAGGTCTATTTGGAAAAGATAAGATTGTGCAAAAAGCTCAAGAATTACGATTGAATTATTTAACTGAAATGAAAGAAAACGCTATAATTGAAAATGTTCCATTTATACAGCAACTTCCTGAATTACCAAGAGGGTGTGAAGTAACAAGTTTAGCAATGCTACTTCAATATAAAGGAGTTGAAGTGGATAAAATGAAGCTTGCGAGTGAAATTTATCGCGTCCCGTTTGAAGAAAACGGTTTGCATGGTAACCCGTATGAAGGCTTTGTAGGAAATATTTATACAAAATCTGAGCCGGGATATGGTGTATATCACCAACCGATTTTTAAACTCGCAGAAAAATATGTTCCTGAAAAAGTAATTAATTTAACTGGAAGAGATATAGGAGATGTATATAAGGCAATTAGTTCAGGTTCACCTGTATGGGTCATTGCGAATACAAGATTTCAACCGTTAGATGATGGACTTTTTGAAACATGGAATACAAGTGCAGGAAAAATAAAGATCACGTATTATGAACATAGTGTAGTAGTTGTTGGATATGACCAACATTTTGTATATGTAAATGATCCGCTTGCAAACAATCCGCGTAAAGGAGTGCCGCGCGCTCAATTTGAAAAAGCATGGGAACAAATGGGGAAACAAGCAATTACTATTTTATAAAAATAAGCAGTCATCTAAAAAAGATGACTGCTTATTTTTATCTTGCTATTTTTGGATAGCAAGATGTGGATAGAGTTGAGAATGTGAACAATTAGTTAATTATTCTGAATATTATTTATTTAACTTGCGATTGGAGCTATAATAACATTTAACTTAGTGAAGAAAGGAAGAGTTAAATGGATATTGTAAATGAACAGCTTCTATTAAAAAATCAATTGATTGAATGGAGAAGATATTTTCATAAATATCCGGAATTGTCTTTCCAAGAAGAGAAAACATCACAATTTGTATTTGAATTGCTTCAAAAAAATCCACATTTAGAAGTATCTAGACCGACAAAGTATAGCGTCATGGCAAAGTTAATTGGGAAGAAACCTGGCAAAACGATTGCGATTCGTGCTGATATGGATGCTCTGCCTATTCAAGAAGAAAATGAATTTGAATTTATCTCCAAGAACCCTGGCGTTATGCATGCTTGTGGGCATGATGGTCATATCGCTATCTTACTTGGTACAGTATATACCCTTGTTGAAAAACGTGAACAAATTCGAGGGGAAATTCGTTTTTTATTCCAACATGCTGAAGAAAATTTCCCAGGTGGCGCTGAGGAGATGGTAGCAGCTGGTGTAATGGAAAGCGTTGATTATATTATTGGTGCACATTTGTGGGCATCGCTAGAAGTTGGGAAAGTTGGTATCACTTATGGTCCTGCGATGGCAGCCCCTGATGTATTTAAAATTTCAATTGAAGGAAAAGGAGGGCATGCTGGAATTCCGCATGAAACAGTTGATAGCATTGCGATTGGTACACAAGTTGTAGCACAAATTCAACAGATTGTATCACGTCTTACAGACCCGTTAGATTCTCTCGTTATATCTGTTACGCAATTTCATGCGGGTACAACACACAATGTTCTTCCGAAGCAAGCAGAGATTGAGGGAACTGTTAGAAGTTTAAGACATGAGCTACGAGAAGAGACAGCCCAAAAGATTGAAAGAATTGTTAAGCATGTGACAGAAATGTATAAGGCAAATTATACATTCTCATATGAATATGGATATCGCCCTGTTGTGAATGATGAGAAAGTAACAGCGTATGTTGAAGAAGCAGCGCTACAGCTTTATGGAAGAGAGCGAGTTGTACGTTTGAAGCCGACGATGGCAGGTGAAGATTTTTCAGCTTTTCTGCAAAAGGCCCCAGGTACGTTTTTCTTTATTGGTGCAGGGAATAAAGAAAAAGGAATTGTATATCCACATCATCATCCGCGCTTTACAATTGATGAGGATGCATTACCAATTGGAGTTGAGGTTTTTGTTAGAACTGTTTTGAATTTGATGCGCAAAGGAGAATAAAATGAAGAAAATTCGTATGCTGGCAATGATTCCAGTTCTTTGTTTAATTATTGGACCGATATTTACAAATTCAGTTACTCCATATGTACTAGGTATGCCATTTTTATTATTTTGGATTTTATTATCTGTGTTCATTACCTCCTTTTGTATGTGGATTGTATATTGGCTAGATCCTGCTAACAAGGAGGAGATGAAATGATAGCACTTATTATCATTGTTGTATTTCTATGTTTGGCATTATTTTTAGGAGTTCGTGCAAGAAGTGGAAAAGACATGAATTTGGAACAATGGTCGGTTGGGGGAAGGGGATTTGGAACAGTCTTTGTCTTTCTTCTTATGGCAGGAGAAATATATACGACGTTTACTTTTCTGGGAGGAAGTGGATGGGCATATAGCAAAGGTGCACCTACATTTTATATTTTAGGATACAGTGCATTAGCATATATTTTATCTTACTTTCTCTTACCTCCAGTTTGGAAGTATGCCAAAGAGCATAGATTGATTTCGCAACCAGATTTCTTTACCAAAAAATATAATAGTAAAGCGTTAGGGATTATTGTATCGATCATCGGTGTCATTTCAATTATTCCATATCTTGTACTGCAGTTAAAAGGGTTGGGGATTATTGTTTCTGAAGCTTCTTATGGAAAAGTATCACCAGTTCTTGCTGTTTGGATTGGCGGAATAACAATTACAATATATGTGATGATTTCTGGTATACATGGTTCCGCTTGGACAGCTGCATTAAAAGATATGATGATCCTATTTATCGTTATGGTTTTAGGTATTTATTTACCCTATCATTATTACGGAGGGTTTCAGCCGATGTTTGAAGCGGTAGAAGCTGCAAAACCAGGATTTTTATCTTTACCTGAACAAGGAATGAGTGTCTCATGGTTTGTTTCTACTATTATATTAACAGCGCTAGGGTTTTATATGTGGCCCCATACATTTGCTGCCGCTTTTTCAGCAAAGAGTGAAAAGGTATTTCGAAAAAACGCCACTATTATGCCATTATACTCTTTCGTATTACTCTTTGTATTTTTTGCAGGATTTGCGGCTATCTTACAAGTACCTAGATTACAGGGGGCAGATGCAGACTTGTCTTTATTCCGCCTTGCTATTCAAACATTTGATCCGTGGTTTATTGGGATCATTGGAAGTGCTGGAGTACTAACTGCATTAGTTCCGGGATCTATGCTTCTTATGGCTGCATCTACTTTGTTAGCAAAAAATATTTATCAAGTGCTCGCGCCATCCGTATCAGATCAGCAAGTGGCACGAGTAGCCAAGCTATTTGTGCCTATTGTGACGATTGTATCTGTTTTCTTTACCTTCAAAGGAGGAGAAACAATTGGAGCTCTGCTTTTAATGGGATACAGCATTGTGACGCAACTTTTTCCGGCGCTTGTATGCAGTTTATTTCCACGTCAATTTGTAACAAAACAAGGTGCTATCTCTGGAATGATAGTTGGATTATTCATGGTGGCTTATATTACATTATCTGGATCGACTCTCTCTACTATATTTCCAATTTTTCCGCAATATATGAAAGATTTAAATGTAGGGATTGTTGCATTAGGAATCAACATCATTGTTATGTTAGCAGTGAGTATCATGACTAGAAAAATTGAAGTACAGCATACTTCTACTATGTTAGATCGATAAAGTGAAACTTAAATCATTTTCTACAAATTATGAGCCGCCACCAATCGGGCTATTACACCTCTAAAATAGCGGGATAAAAAAATGTTATCTTTCCTTAGGGAGATAGCATTTTTTTATTGTATATATTTACCCTATACGGAGAAATATAACTGTAACGCTTAGGAGGAAAGATGATGAATTTAGAAGCAAGCTTATCAGCAATTACAAATTCTATTCGAGAAACACTGCAGTCACCTAATGATTTAACGGTACGAGAGTTTGCGCTTTCTGGTTCATCTACTCGGTGCGCTGTGGTGTTTCTTTGTGGGATTACGGATAAAGATTTAATTTATCGATTTGTGATTCATCCATTACAACATGAAGAGATTCCGCCTAAAGGTCCAATCATGCAAACTTTAGTCGATCGATTTATTTCTATAGGTGAAATAAATACAGTTAAAACATTTCCGGATCTTGTGAATTCTGTTTTGGTGGGGGATACGGTTGTTTTAATTGATGGAATTCCGCATGCGTTAGTCATTAATTGTCGAGCATGGGAAAAGCGAGGTTTAGAACCGCCGATTACAGAGGATGTTATTCGAGGTCCTAAAGTAGGGTTTGTTGAAGATATTGCTACTAATAAAATGTTAATTAGACGCGAGTTGCGTGATCCGAAGCTTCGATTTCAATCTTATATTATGGGGCAACGTTCTCAAAAAGAAGTTACATTAATTTATATTGAAGATATTATCAATCCTTATATTGTAAAAGAGTTGAATCGGCGTTTACAGTCCATTAAAACAGATATGATTTTAGATTCTGGAAAAATCGAACAATTACTAGAAGAGAACACCTTGTCTCCTTTTCCGCAATTTTTAAATACAGAGAGACCAGATCGGGCGATTGCTGCTTTAGCAAAAGGAAAAGCAATTATTTTAGTAGATGGTTCACCGTTTGCAATTCTTGCACCTATGGTTATTGTGGATATTTTTCAATCACCTGAAGATTATTATGAACGCTGGATTATGGCAACTTTATTAAGAGGATTGCGAATGCTAGCTGGACTTATGGCTGTATTATTTCCAGCAGTATATATTGCGCTTGTTTCTTATCATCAAGGTCTCATTCCATCTAATTTGGCGTATTCAATTGCTGGAGCAAGGGAAGGTGTCCCGTTTCCCGCTTATATTGAAACGATTATTATGACATTAACAATGGAATTAATTAGAGAAGCTGGGCTTCGGTTGCCTAAACAAATTGGACAAACTGTTGGAATTGTAGGAGGACTTGTTATTGGAGAAGCGGCAGTAAACGCTGGAATTGTAAATCCCTTTATGGTTATTGTAACCGCGATTACGGCGATTGCTACTTTTTCATTGCCTGTTTACAGTATCACAATTACATTTCGCTTTTTGTTATTTGCGTTTATTTTAGCTGCGACTATATTTGGACTATACGGGATTATTTTAGCGTTAATTGCATTAGCAATTCATATTACGAATTTAAAAAGTGTTGGAATTCCGTATTCTACACCATTAGCACCTACTTTTTATAAAGATTGGAAAGCAGAAGTAGCAAGATTACCAAAAGCGATGTTACAGACGAGACCAGACTATTTGCAAACAAAAGATCAAATACGCTCAAAGGAGAGAAAATAAATTGAAACCGTTCGAGTACGGAGATGAGGAGATCGGATCTCGAGAACTAACATTTGCTGTATCTTCGGTCATTATAGGGACAGGGGCACTTTCGATGCCCCGCGTAATTGCAGAGCAGACACTGTTTTCAGATGGTTGGATTATATTACTTATTGGCGGAGTGATTTGTGCATTTTTTGCCTGGTGTATTGCGAAAATAGCAAATACATTTACGGAACAAACGTTTTTTCAATATACTAGCATATACTTATCAAAGCCGATAGCTTACCTTGTTACAAGTGTTATGGTGCTAACATTTGCTAGTATTACTGCATATCAAGCAAGAGCCATTTCCGTTATTTCACAAACGTATTTATTTAGTAAAACACCGATTGAACTTTTATCATTTTTTTACTTACTTGTTGTTGTTTATGGAGTAAGTGGTTCTAGAGTAGCGTTACTTCGTTTAAATATGCTATTTTTACCAATCGTTGTATGCGCTATATTTTCTCTGCCGTTATTAAATATTAATTTAATGGAGCCGGATAATGTATTGCCGCTTTTTCAAACAAAATGGAACCAATATATTGTTGGTATGAAGGAATCGATCTTTACATTCATTGGATTTGAAATTGTCTTATTTTATTCTTCAATTGTGAAACAAAAAGATAAAGCGCCTCTTGCTGCTGCAAAAGGAGTGATGATTACCAATTTATTATATATTCTTATTTATCTTACTTGTATTATGGTGTTTTCCTATTCTACCACGAAAAGTCTTGCGTATCCTGTCATTGAGTTAGGAAAGGAGATTGAAATTGGTGGGGGATTTTTAGAACGATTCGATGCCATTTTTTTTACGACGTGGATTATTACCATTTTTAATACAACAGCCATGTATTATGATATCGCAGTAATAGGGTTTTGTTCGATGTTTCCTGCTATTAAAAAGAAAACATTTATTTTTATAAGTGCGCCGATTATATATCTTTTGAATATGCTTCCTGAAAATGTGACGAAGTTAACGCAATATAGTACATATTTAGCTTGGATTGATATGGCATGTATTATCATTGTTCCTATACTTGTTTTTAGCATTTATAAAATAAAGGGGGGCGGAAAGAGTGAGCCGTCTTCATAAATACATGTGTTGCGTTATGTTAGTGATCTGTATGAGTGGGTGCTCAGAGCGAAAAGAAATTGAAGAGAGAGGATTTGTTGTAGGGGCAGCATTTGATGTTGTGAAAGAAGAAAGTGAAGAGAAGAAACCACCTCGTATGAAAGGAACGTATCAATTAGTTTTACCAAGTGCGTTAGCACAACAGGGGAAACAAGGTGCAGATGGGGCTCAGTATATGAATATCAATGTAACTGCGGATAGTCTTTTTACACAAATTCGTGAAGCATCCAAGAAAATAAGTCGTTCTTTGTTTTTTCCTCATATTAAAGTTGTTATTTTTTCTAAAGATTTATTAAAGCGACAAAACTTTTTAGAACAAACATTAGATATCTTTTTTCGTGCCCATGAAATGAGGCGGAATATTAAAATTTTTGTTTCGAAAAATCAAGCTGGAAAAATTTTTGAACAAAATGCGAAACCAGAAAATTTTCCGGCAAAATATATTGATTTACTAGCGGATCATGCAGATGTGAATTCATTTATGTTAGAGGCAGTTCGTATCGGAGAGGTTCAAGAAATGTTAACTTCTAAAAGAAGCTTTGTACTTCCAGTTTTAGAGTTAACAAAGCAAGGTGTAAAGATGGAAGGAGCTGCTATTTTTAAGGGGGAGAATAATAAACTGGTCGGTCTTTTAAGTGGAAAAGATACACAAGGATTAAATTATATAATAGGAAAGAAAGTGGGTGGATTTTTAACCATTCGAAAAAAAGAAAAGGTATTTACGTATGAAATTCATAAAATAAGACGGAAAATCCGTGCTTCCTTTACAGATCCTCGTCATCCAAAGTTTATAATTGATATGTATCCTAAAGGTGTGCTTGGAGAAGTATATTTAGGAGAGGATGCAAAAGCATGGAGTGAGAAGCGAATAAATTCATACATTACAAAAGAGATGGAACGTATAGTGGGGAGAACAATAAAAAAAGTACAAAAAGAGTATAAAACGGATGTACTTGGATTAGGGGATTATTATAAACGGCATAATTATAAAAAGTGGAAAAAAGTAGAGAAGAATTGGGATTATGGGGAGAACTACTTTATGAAGACTGATATAGCAGTTCGTGTTCATCCGGTAGTAGAGCATTCCGGTTCATTAGTACCAAAAGGTGGTCAGTAATATGAAAATGCTTTCTACTTTAGCAATTATTAGTATGATTTTGATGGCTATTATTCCATACACAGTGTATTTTTTAAATAAGAAAATAAAAAAATACACTGTGCAACCATGGGAAGATGTAAATGAAGAGGAAAATAGGAAACCAGTAGATTAGATTTCCTTTTGTTTTTGGGATCGTAAAATTTAAAATCTAGCAACGGAAGTAAGGGATTATAATCATTTATATAGAAGTATAAGGCGTGAAAATGAACCATCAGTAGAGAAGAGAAGTCTCACTACTGATGGAAGGTTTTATACAAGCCCTAGCCAATGTACCAATTGCGTAGAGAGGAATGTAACAACAATGGCGATTACGGTAGGGATTGCAAACGATAAGAATGTCCATTTTGGACTTTTTGTTTCTTTATATATGTTAACCAATGTTGTTCCACATGGGAAATGCAGAAGAGAAAACAACATTGTGTTTAACGCAGTTAACCAAGTCCAGCCGTGCTCTAAGAATAAGTTTTTAATTTGATTAAAATCTTCTATTTCTGTTAAGGCACCAGTTGATAAATAAGACATTAATAAAATTGGAATAACAATCTCATTAGCTGGTAAGCCGAGAATAAATGCAGCGAGAATAAATCCATCAAGCCCGAGCAATTTAGCGAATGGGTCTAAGAAATTAACGAAATACATAAGTAGGCTTGTGTCGCCGATATAAATATTTGCTAAAACCCAAGTTAAGATAGCGGCAGGTGCAGCTACAACTACGGCACGTTTTAAAACATAAATTGATTTATCAAGTGTTGCACGTACAATTGTATTCCAAATTTTTGGTTTACGATACGGTGGTAATTCCAATGTATAATGAGTTGGAACACCTTTTAATGCAGTTTTTGATAGAGCCCAAGAAACTGTTAAAGTAACGATAATTCCGATGACTACCATGCCGACTACAACGCCTGCTGTAACAAGTGTTTGCATGCTACTTGTATAACCGGCAGCCATAAATAATGATGCCATTAAAATTAAAGTAGGCCATCGTCCATTACATGGAACGAAGTTGTTTGTTAAAATTGCTAACATACGCTCACGTGGTGATTCGATAATGCGTGTTGACATAATAGCGGCAGCATTACAACCGAAGCCCATTGCCATCGTTAAAGATTGCTTTCCGTGTGCACCAGTACGTTTAAATAAACGATCCATGTTAAATGCTACACGAGGTAAGTACCCATAGTTTTCTAATAAAGCAAACATTGGGAAGAAGATAGCCATAGGTGGTAACATAACGCTAATAACAGCCCCTGTACCCCGGAATAAGCCAAGTATTAAAATACCATGTAACCATTCAGGTGCATGCATTGCTTGGAACAAAGCAGTTAAATGTCCCTCTGCCCAACCGAAAAATTCAGCAATCATATCTGACGGTACATTCGCTCCTGCAATGGTAAGGTAAAAAATAATAGATAAAATACCAAGCATAATTGGAAATCCCCAGATTGGAGAAGTGAAAATCTTATCTAGTTTTTCTGAACGATACAATCTATCGGTATTTGTGTATTGTACTGCATCTTTACAAATACTTTTTGATGTACGATAAATATCACCAACAATGTCATCGCGTATATCTTCTTTAGTAAGCGTTTGTGCATGCTGAATAATATAATCTAATGGAAGAGCCTTACTGGCTGAGTGAGATTCCATTGATTACGACCTCCCTTACAAGCGGTTCTTTATGATGTTTTTGAAGTGTAGTTAAGAAATTTTTATCCCCATCTAGTATTCGCAGTGCAACCCAACGAGCTGGGTATGTATCACCGAATACTTTGTAAATTTGCGGCTCTAATTCTTGAATCATCTTTTCAATATGCTCATTATAAGTAATTTGAACTGGTGTAGGGATTGTTTTTTTACTAGCCACTTTAGAAATTACATTTAGTAAATGTCCAATTCCAGTACGGTTGCGAGCTGAGATTTTGACTACAGGAACGCCAAGTGACTTTGCTAATTTCTGTTCATCAATGACGATTCCTTTTTTTTCTGCTTCATCTATTAAGTTAATGCAGACGATTACATCGTTTGTCATTTCCATCACTTGTAATGCTAAATTTAAATTTCTTTCCATTGCAGTTGCATCTACAACAACTACAGTTACCTCTGGTTTTTCAAAAATAATATAATCTCGTGCTACTTCCTCATCTGCAGAGTTTGAATAAAGTGAATATGTTCCAGGTAAATCGATTACCGTATATACCTTTCCGTTATGCTCATATTCTCCTTCTGCCTTTAATACAGTTTTTCCCGTCCAGTTTCCGGTATGTTGTTTTAATCCTGTTAATGTGTTGAATAATGTACTTTTCCCAGTATTCGGGTTTCCTGCTAACGCAATGCGATGGTTGTTCATTTTGAATCATCTCCTATTAATATTCCAAAAATAAGGGAGCTTTCTTCGCTACGCAATGCAATTGTTGTGTTGCTCACTTGATATGCAACGGGATCTCCGAGTGGACTTTTTTGCAATACTTTAATGGTAGCCCCGGGAATAAATCCTAAATCTAATAAACGTCTCTTCATAGTTCCTTCTAATTGTATTCTCTCGATTTGTACAAACTCCCCTGTTCTAAATGAAGAAAGGGGTTTGGTATTAGCCGACACCATAAAAGTTCCCTCTTCTCTATATTTTTAGTTATAGTTTAAAAAGTTTCTTAAGGTAAACTTTTTGTTATTAATATACTAGACTACATTCGGTAATGCTGTCAATTAATACTTTAAAAATATTCAAAAATTTTTAGAATTGTTCCAATTTATTTTTTGTGATAAAAAATATGACTAGAATTTATGTTGGATATATGCATAGTTCAAACAAATATGTTCAGACAAGAATAGTTTGTAAATTTAATTTTAATAAAGTTGGTTAAAAGGAGAGTTTTATTTACTTCATATTTACATTATTAAAGTTAAATTTACAATGAATGTAATTTTTTGTGGATTCTTTTGGCTTTTCTTGATGGGAATAGTTGAGAAATATAAGTTTTTAATACCTTTATCTCTATTTACTTAAAATTAAAAATTGCTTAACACTAACACAATAATATTGTCCTACAATGAATTTGTGTTCGAAAGAAGTCGATGAATAAGAAAAGTGATAATTCAAATGGGGGTACAAGATATGGTCATGAAAAAGGGAATTACATTTTCATTAGCAGCATTAGTTGTTGCAGGTGCATTAGTTGGTTGCGGAAAGTCAGAAAGCACAAATACGAATGAGACTGCTAAAGGTAGCAATGATGCAAAACAAGAAGAGATATCTGGTACGATTGCAGCAGCTGGATCTACAGCTCTTCAACCGCTTGCAGAAGAAGCGGGTAAAAAGTTTATGGAAAAGAATCCTAAAGTTTCTGTTCAAGTTCAAGGTGGCGGTAGTGGAACGGGGATTAACCAAGTAGCCTCTGGTGCGGTACAAATTGGTAACTCTGATGTCCCGGCGGCAGATAAAATAAAAGATCCAGAAAAAGCAAAAGAATTAGTTGATAATAAAGTTGCAGGTATCGCATTTGCACTTGTTGTTAATAAAGATGTGAAAGTTGATAACTTAACTGTACAACAAGTACAAGATATCTTTAGTGGAAAGGTTACAAACTGGAAAGAGCTAGGCGGTAAAGATGAGAAAATCAATGTAATCAATCGTCCGGCATCTTCTGGTACACGTGCTACATTTGAGAAAACGATTATGAAAGATGTAAAGATTAATGACGGGACAGGAACAACGCAAGATTCTAACGGTGCGGTAGAACAAGCAATTAACTCTACGCCAGGTTCTATTAGTTACCTTGCGATGTCCTACATGGTAGGCGATAAAAAAGGGGCATTACAAACTGTAAAAATTGATGGTGCAGAACCAAAGGTTGAAGAGATTTCTGCTGGTAAATATCCATTCTGGTCTTATGAATACATGGTGACTAAAGGAGAAGCGAAAGAAGCAACAAAGGCTTACATTGATTATGTAAAAGGTAAAGATTTTGAAAAACAAGTTGAAGATATGGGATACATCCCGATGTCTAAGCTAGATAAGTAACACATACAAGGAGGCTGGCTGCGAGGCCAGTCTTGTTCATTTCAAACTATGAAGTGGGGTTATGTCTTGTGATGAAGGGAAAAAAGCAGATTAATTATGTGAAAAGCGAGTACATTGGAAGAACACTCGTTACGTTTTGTGGTCTATTTATTGTTCTTATTACATTATCGATTATTGCATTTATTTGTGGAAAGGGAATTCAATCTTTTACACAAAGTGGTATTTCCTTTTCTGAAATGTTAACTTCAACAAAATGGAATCCGAATGTTGAGCCAGGTTCTTTTGGTGCAGTTATTTTTATTGTCGGTTCCACGCTTGTTTCAATTGGTGCGGTTATGATTAGTACACCAATCGCGATTGCTCTTGCAATATTTATGAATTTAATATCGCCTAAGTTTGGGAACAAAGTGTTGAAACCAGTTTTGGAATTATTAGTTGGTATCCCGTCCGTTGTATACGGTTTATTAGGGGTTACGATTTTAATTCCATTGTTAAGAGATTCTTTTGGTGGTGTTGGCTTTAGTTTAATTGCAGGTATTGTTGTACTTAGTATCATGATTTTACCTACTATTGCTAGTATTGCTTCTGATGCAATACGTGCGGTTCCATTTGATTATTTAGAAGCCTCGTATGGTTTAGGATCGACAAAATGGCAAGCGATTAGCCGTGTCATTGTTCCTGCTGCTAAGAAAGGTATTTTAACAGGGATTGTTTTAGGATTAGCACGTGCTTTTGGTGAAGCGCTGGCAGTTCAAATGGTAATTGGGAATACGGTGAAGTTGCCAGAAGGAATATATAGCCCAACGGCAACGTTGACTGGTATTCTCACAATGGACATGACAAATACGTTAAACGGAACGGCTTGGAATAATGCTTTATGGACCTTAGCGATGATATTGCTTGCTATTTCATTCCTATTTATTTTAGTTATTCGAGCAATTGGCCAAAGAGGTGAACGATAACGATGAATGCAAGAAAGGTAAATAATATTTGGACGGGTATTTTATATACAGTTGCAGCATTTGTGGTAGTTTTATTGGTTTTCTTAGTATATGAGATTTTACAAAAGGGCTGGGGATTTTGGGATCCAGGTTTCTTGTTTGGAGAACCGAGTAATACGAGGGCTGGGGGAGGGATTGGTCCACAATTATTCAACTCTTTCTATATGCTTATTATTACGCTTGTTATCTCTATTCCACTTGGATTGGGAGCTGGGATTTATCTTGCAGAATATGCAAAGCAAGGACGCTTTTTAAGTTTTGTTCGTCTATGCATTGAAACGATGGCATCATTGCCTTCTATTGTTGTTGGCTTATTTGGTTTATTAGTGCTTGTTACAATGACAGGTTGGGGCTATACAGTAATAGGTGGTGCACTTGCTTTAACCATTCTAAACTTACCAGGATTAACGCGAGTTTGTGAAAATGCAATTACAGAAGTCCCTGCAAATGTAAAAGAAGCAAGTCTTGGACTTGGTGCAACAAAGTGGCAAACGATTGTGCGAATTATTCTTCCATCGTCATTACCGCAAATTATTACAGGGATTATTTTAGCGGCAGGTCGTATATTTGGTGAAGCAGCGGCATTAATTTATACAGCGGGATTAACATCACCAATTTTAAATTCTGCAGTTGATTTTTCTAGTCCTGCACATCCGCTAAATCCATTTCGACCAGCTGAAACATTGGCAGTTCATATTTGGAAATTAAATTCTGAAGGGATTATCCCAGACGCGAAGCTGATTGCAACAAAATCAGCAGCAGTACTCATTGTTATGGTATTACTGTTTAATATTATTGCTCGTTTTACTGCAACTGTACTTCATAAACATTTTACGGGAACGAAAAAGTCTCGTAAAACATCGAAAGTAAAAGCTGCTTAATATGTGTATGTTTACGAAAGAAAAAACGTTATCTCTAGTTTGTGAGATAACGTTTTTTTGTTAGGCGTTTGGAGTATCGATAGTCGTATTTGATTTTCTGCGTGAGCGACGCTTTTTACCGAATTTATCTAATAGCTCATACATAACAGGTACAACAACGAGTGTAAGTACAGTGGAAACAGCTAACCCCCCAATTACAACAACGGCTAAACTTTTAGAGACCATACTTCCTGCTTGCGATTGGCCAAATAATAAAGGTAACATTGCGACGATTGTTGTAATGGCTGTCATAATAATTGGACGTAATCTTGTAGAACCTGCTTCTAGTAAAGCGTCACGAGTTGTCATGCCATGCTCTTTATTTTGTTGAACACGTTCGATTAATACGATAGCATTTGTGACGACGATCCCGATTAACATTAATGCACCGATAAGTGAATTGAGATCAACCGGCGTTCCGGAAATGATTAATCCTAAAATACCGCCAATAGCAGCGAGTGGTAAAGAGAAAAGGATTGCAAATGGAGCGCGTGCTTGCCCAAATGTAATAACCATAATTAAATAGACAACTCCGATGGCAATGCCCATGATTTGAAATAAATCTGTAAAGTTTTCTTGCATGGATTCAGTTGCTCCAGCAACGGCAACTTTTGCACCGGTTGGTAAATCTAATTTAGCGATTGCTGCATTTACTTCAGCGCTTACTTTACTTAAATCATCGTTAGCAGCAACGGCATTAATTTGGATTGTTTCTTTTCCGTCTTTATGGAAAATTTCAGTTTGTAATTGTTTTTCTGATATTGTTGCAATATCTTTTAAAGGAATTGCTCCTGTTATCGGTGATAAGATGTTTGTATTAAGGATATCTTCTTTATTATTTATCTTTTCATTTTTATGTTCTAACGTAATAGTTGTTTTTTCATCATCGATCGTGAGCTGTCCGATCGGTGATTTTTTCATAAGGAGTGAAACTTGTTCTCCAACTATTTCTGGTGTTAATCCAACTTGTTCTACTTTGTTTTGATCGATTTTAATTTGCCATTCTTTCTTTGATTCTTCTAAGTTTGTTTTCACTTTAGAAAGTCCATTTAAACTTTTTAATTTTGTTTCAACGATATCAGCAGCTTGCTTTAAACTTGTTTCATTGTTTGCAGTTACGTTGAATTGCAAGTTATTTCCACCGCCAAAATTAGAATAACTTGTTTTTGTATAATCGAATTCAGCTGGTTTGAAATCTGTCTGTTCTTTTTTTAGTTGTTTAATATATTGGTCAATATCTGTTCCTTTTTTAAAGGTTATAAATATAGATGCAAGATTATTTTTAGTAGTTTGCCCCCACTGTGCATCTTCAGCACTTGACCCTATTCGTAAAAAAGTATCTTGTACATCGCGATTAGAAAGTAATTTTTTTTCGAAGTCAAAAGCTTTTTGTTTTTTAGATTCCTCATCATAACTCGTTGGAAATGTCATGTTAATTGAGAGCATCGTATCGTCTTCTGATTTTATATTTGCTTTTGGCAGTATGATATAAGCAGCAATGGAAGCTACAAATAATAAGAAAGACGAGAATAAAATAATAAATTTATGTGAAAGTGCCCATTTTAAAGTAGCCGTATACTTTCTTGAAGGTCTCGATGTGCGCTGTCTTGTTTTTCTAAGTAATAAAAACGCCATAAGTGGAACAACTGTAAGTGCAACAACGAGAGACGAAAGAATAGAATATACAACTGCTAATACCATAGGAAGCATCAATTTGCCGATTGCGCCTGATACAAGGCCGATAGGTAAAAAGACAGCCACTGTAGTTAATGTTGAAGCAGTAATTGCAATAGCAACCTCTTTTGTCGCATCTACAATAATGTCTTTTGAAAAATGCTCTTTTTGTAAGCGACGGAAGATATTCTCGATAACAACGATACTATCGTCAACGAGACGTCCAACAGCGACGGCTAATCCTCCAAGAGTTAAAATGTTTAACGTAACATGAGATTGATCGAGTAAAAATAGTGTTAACAAAATAGATAACGGGATACTAACAACAGCGATAAGCGTTGTTCGCACGCTGCGCAAGAAGAGTAAAATAATAAATGTCGCAGCGATCGCTCCTAAAATGACCTCTTTCCCCATACTCGTAACAGCATTTTCGATTTGTTCGTGAGTAGAGGATAGTAATTTAATTGTGTAAGTATCTTTATATTCTTTATTAATGTTTTTAAGTTTTTTATCGATTTCTTTGCCGATTTCAACGGCGTTTTTACCTGGTTCTTTCATAATAACTAGGGCGGTTCCATCCTCGCCATTTACATGTGAAATAGCATCATAATGTTGTTTTAATTCTATTTGAGCTATATCTTGCAATTTCAATTGAGATGTAAGTGATATGTTTTTTACGTCATCTACATTTTTTACATTTCCAATGACGCGAAGGCTGTGGTCTTCGTTGTTGACAGTCACTTGACCAACTGGAGTAGAAGTTTCTTTTCCTTGTAAAGCAGTTAATACTTGTTGAGAGGTTACATTTTTATTTTTCATTTCATTTATGTCTAATATGATAGATAGTTCAGATGTTGATTTACCGTAATACATGACGTTAGCAACGCCATCGATATTTTCGAACTGCGGGATAATTTCTTTTTCAACCTGTTTTTCGTCAGCTTTTGTAAACCCATTTTGTTTTTGAATAGTAATTTGTGCGAGCGGAATCATAGAAGTGTTTAGTTGGCTGACGACAGGTTTTGTAATTTCTTTTGGGAAATTTACGTTGTTTGTAATCTTTTCGACAGCACGCGTCGCCTCTTTCATGTCTGCTTTAGACGTATATGCAATGTCGATGCGTGATAACCCCTCATGAGTAGAAGATGTAATTGTATCAACATGCTCTAAGTTTCGAAATTGTTTTTCGAGTGGTTCGGTTACTTCTTTTGTCATTGTTTCCGCATCTAATCCTTTAGACATTGTAGTGACAGTGATAGCAGGATTGTCGGCGCTGGGCAGAAACTCCATTGGTAATTTTGAGCCGGAATAAATACCGAGTACAGAAACGAGAAAAATCATAATGATGATGGCGGCCCGATTTTTTAATGAAAATTTTGTTAACCTATCCATAATTAAATTCCTCCAACTTTCTTTACTATTTGTTTTGGTATGGCACTTTCTTATCATATAACAAAATTTGGATATTTTTCACTAAAAAACGCAAAAAATTCTAAATTTCCCCTTTCGCATGAGAGTATCTTTTAGTTTGAAAAGAAAAAGCTAGCTTGTGACATTGAAGAATGTTTTATTTAAACAAATGATGTTATATGATTGGAACTGTAAGGTAGAGAGGTTATGTATTGTGCATGTTACAGAAATAGGGAATTTAATTGATTCATTTTTGCCCCCGCCATTTTAGAAAAATAAAATTTCGATTTCTCGATTTAGAGGGAGGAAAGGAAGGGGAGTTGGAACGGTCTGATTAGAAGAAGCCTTGTAATCAGTTGGGATGAAGGAAACATTCGCTAAGTAACTCTTTACTTTAATTGATTTCTTTTTTATAGAATGAGTTTCGTATATAACGAAATGGTATTTTATAAGAAGAGATGGTTTGAATAAATAAGACAAAATGTATTGATGGATAAAATAATATTTATATTTTTTTATAAAAGGACTTGCTATTAAAAAAACGGTCTGGTATATTAATAAGCGTCGCTAATGCGAAACAGCAAAAAGCGCAGAAAGAAATTATAAAAAATGTTGACATCGAAAAATGAAGCTGTTAACATAAGGGAGTCGCTTCGGCGGCTGATGAGTTCTTTGAAAACTGAACGAAACAAACAACGTGAAACGTCAATTTTTATTTATGATGCTAGACAAACTTTATTGGAGAGTTTGATCCTGGCTCAGGATGAACGCTGGCGGCGTGCCTAATACATGCAAGTCGAGCGAACGGATTAAGAGCTTGCTCTTAAGAAGTTAGCGGCGGACGGGTGAGTAACACGTGGGTAACCTGCCCATAAGACTGGGATAACTCCGGGAAACCGGGGCTAATACCGGATAACATCTAGCACCGCATGGTGCAAAATTGAAAGGCGGCTTCGGCTGTCACTTATGGATGGACCCGCGTCGCATTAGCTAGTTGGTGAGGTAACGGCTCACCAAGGCGACGATGCGT
>NZ_JAKUFV010000007.1:0-193993 GCF_022663595.1 Bacillus cereus group sp. BfR-BA-01360 | reverse complement strand
ATAAGGAATAAAAAAGAAGGAGAGAGAAATCAATGGGAAATGAAAAAGACAAATTAGTAGAAGAATTATTTTCAGATATAGAGGATTTAGATTTTGTAGAAATTAGTGAAGCGACAGCGTTACCAGAGACAGCAGCAACAAGTGGATCAATGGTAAGTAATGGATGTTCAACGTGTGGTTCAAGTTCATGTTGTTCATCATAAGAAGATAAATGTAAAGCATAGATACAGTACAGAAATTTTGATGGGTCTCAAGAGAGGGCAGTGTTATAAAAAGTCCTTAGCTTCAAGCTGTCCTCTTTATTATGAAATATGTAATTTAAGTTAGGTATTGTTAAATGTTTTTGTTTATAAATTTATTATCAAATTGTTGGAATTTGTGTCATTCACTAAATAAACTTACGAGTTGTATTGTTTTTAGGGCAAAGGAGGTCTCTGTAGTTGATAGAAAAAACATTATTGTTAGGTGAACCTCTTACAATAATTAGATTTGAAATATTAGATATGATACAAAAAGCAAATAGACAGACAAGCTCTGTTTTGGAAGCATTTAATGAACTGAATGAACATGAATATGAAAATAAAACTTTAGCAATGAATGATGTCAATTTAAATTTGGTGTTTATCCATAATAATAACCTTTTTGTAAAAGTTTATAATAAAAAGGAAGTAAAGGTCTTTAAGAATTTAATGTTTAATGATTTAAATGAAGATAAACAATATATTATGTTCATAGATAATATGAACAATGATTATCTAGCATTAATTAAGAAAATATCGCGAAGTTTACAGCTGAAATTTAAACAGAATAATATTAAAGTTAATAGAATTCAATCGCTAGAAGATCAGATTATAGGTGATTCTCTAAAAACTAGTTTAGTAATAGAGGGAGAATTTGGTTATGAGAGAACTAGATAAGAGAAGCAAAAACTAAGAATAAAAGGGCATAATATGCTATTTTTATTCTTAGTTTTTTATTTGTGTGTATATAAAATGAAAATAAAACGATTTTGATAAAAAAAACAACGATTATGAATCAGGATAGAAAGTGTTAAAACGATTCTGATGAAAAAAAACAATTTTACGATTTTATTCACAGAAAATTCTATCCTTAATGTATTATAGGGATCAAGAGGTGATTACAAATGGAAAATGAATTACATAAAACGATCTCAATAACTGAAAAAGTATCACATAGAGTTCTGCATATGTTAATAAAAAATGAAGATATTAGTAGAGTTGAATATCTAAAATGCAAGTTAGCGATCGAAGTTTTCTTTCTTAATGTTTCTAAAATCTCACTGATCTATCTCATAGCATCATGTTTAAAAATTTTAGTTCCTGTTATTATTTTTCATATTTCTTTTATGATAATTAGAACATATGCATATGGTGCTCATGCTAAGACTAGCTTTCAATGCACACTATTAAGTTGTTTTCAATTAGTTGGAATTCCATACTTAATAGTAGAGGGGGGGCAAGTAACAAAATTAACATTAATCACCTTAGTAATTTTAAATTTTTTAATTCTGTATAAATATGGTCCTACAGGTACAAAAAAGAATCCGATTACAAACATGGATAAAATCAGAAATTTGAAAATGAAAGCATTGAAGATGAATTTGTTCATACTAGTTATTGTAGTATTATCATCATCTTTATTCATTGCTAATTTAATTGCGATAGGAAGCTTTACGGCATGTGTCATGTTATTGCCAACAACATATAAATTATTGACTGGAGATTACATATAATTATATAAAATGGAGGGATAGTATGTTAAGGGACTATCTAATTAAATTATGTTTAAAATTTGGAGGTTTAAATATTAATCAGTGTTGTATAGGGATTGGATATGAACCAGAATTACCAAAAGAGTTAATAGATTAAAAAAATGTAGTGAAATGGCGGGAGGAATATTTAGAATGAAAAGAATGTTATTTAGAATATGTTTAAAATTTGGAGGTTTAAATATTAATCAGTGTTGTATAGGGATTGGATATGAACCAGAATTACCAAAAGAATTTTTATAGAGTTAAAGAAATTTAAATGTTATAATATGGTTATTCTACAATTTAAGGGGAATAGCTATGGTAACAATGCTAGTTGTGTTTTTACAATATACTTGTGTGATTATGAATTCGAAGATAATTACAGAAATATATTGTATGTCTATGAAAGAATTATTTCTTACTATTACTTGTGGTTTGTTAGTTGGAATATCTTATCTAGTTTTAAATATATATGCGTCAATTTTAATGGTCATTTCCGTATTTTTAATTCAATACTATTTTAAAAGAAATATAGTTGAAACTGCTATAGTTGCTTCATATGCAATAATAATTTTTATTTTAAGTGATCATTTAGCTACGACAATAGAAAGTTTTTACACCATTATTAATTTTGATATTAGTCAGTATACAATTCTTATACATATAGCTATGACATATGTGATTGCGATACTAATATGTAAATTAGTGCTATATATTAAAAAATACTTTAAACAGAAAAATCCGAATGATTCAAAGGTCGGGATTTTTGTTGGAATAATGGGAGTACTGACTGTATTTGCTTATTATACTTGTATATATTTAGGTAATCATTTAGGTAATAGTATAGAACTAATTAAATTAAACTTTGTATTCTTTATTTTGTATTTATTGATATCGCTGACTATTTTTTACGTATACTCTGAATCGTTGAAGAAAACATATGATGCGCAACAAAAAGTAATGGAATATGAAAATATGCAACATTATACGAATGAAATAGAAAAGCAATATACAGAGATGCGAAAATTTAGGCATGATTATCAAAATATTTTATCTTCTTTAGACAGTTTCATTGATGAAGATGATTACGATGGACTTAAAACTTATTATATAGAAAAGATAAGAACGGCTTCAGAACATATAAATAGTAATAATTTCAAATTGGAAAATTTAAGAAGGATTAAAGTGAAAGAAATAAAAAGTGTTCTTTCAGCAAAACTAATTAAGGCTCAAGAATTAAATATTGATGCAACATTCGAAGCAAATGAGGATATTGACCATATACCGGTAGATTCAGTAATTCTAGTTAGAGCAATAGGTATATTAATGGATAATGCAATTGATGAACTTAAATATTTAGGCTACGGAAATTTATGGGTTGGTATGATAAAGGACAAAAGTTCATTAATGGTGATTATACAAAATACTTGTAGAGAAGATGTTCCGAGAGTTCACAAGCTTAAAGAACAAGGTTTTTCCACCAAAGGAGAAAATAGAGGACTTGGGTTAAGTAATTTATCAGAGTTGATTCAACAGTGTCCAAATGTAGTTTCAGAGACAATTATTAAGAATAGGAATTTTGTACAAAAGTTAGTTATTACTTTGGAGGGATAAAAATATGTTATCAGTGTTTATATGTGAAGATGATATAGCACAACGAGAAAGAATTGAAACGTATATCAAAAATTATATTATAATAGAAGATTTAGATATGGAATTAGTACTTTCGACTCAAAATCCATTTGAGATACTTGAGTACTTAAAGAGTCATCCTAAAACAACTGGTTTGTACTTTTTAGATGTTGATTTACAAGCTGAAATTTCAGGACTGGAATTAGCTGCTGAAATTAGAGATTTAGATGATCTGGGCAAGATTGTCTTTGTAACAACGCACGGTGAGCTATCTTTTTTAACATTCACTTATAAAATCGAAGCTATGGATTATATTATTAAAGATAGACCAGAAGAGATACAGAGAAAAGTCCAGGATTGCGTAAAAATAGCTCATAAAAGATATTTGAGTGATAAAAATCCTAAAAAAGAAATTTTTAAGGTGAAAATTGGTGATAAAGTTCGATCTATTTATTACTCGGATATTATGTTTTTTGAATCTTCTGCTGTTCCACACAAAATAATTCTACATTTAGAAAATTCTCAGTTAGAGTTTTACGGCTCAATGAAAGAAGTTGAAAAAATAAGTGATTGTTTTTATAGATGTCATAAGTCTTATGTAATAAATAAGAATAATATTCAGTTAGTTGATAAAAAAAAGAGAGAGGTAAAAATGGTAAATGAAGAAACTTGTCTAGTCTCTGTGAGGGCATTAAAGGGATTAGATTGAAGTGGAGAACATGAGTTAGGGTGAGAAAAAGAAATCTTTGAAACTTTCAAGGCTCAAGTCACTCACGAATGCTAGTTGGAGTATTGGATCAATTATTAATCAAAACGGCAAAAAGCAATTTTGTGTGAGCAATGTTATGAGTAGAAAAGAATTGGAAGCAGTGCTGGAGACAACTGGTGATAATTAAAATTATAACATTCATTGTATTTTATATAAAAATACAATGAATGTTATTTTTTGTATAAGAATAAAAAGAATGAAAATAATGGTAAAATAATACTGTCGTATAAAAGAGGGGGAAACATTGGATGAAAAAAGAGTGGCTTGCTAATGTAGATTTAACGAAAAAAATGATTCAAAATCGAAGTATAATAAGAAACTTAAAAAATATCAAAGACATTTATTGGTATTACAGCAGATTTTAAAAGAAGAAAAAGTAGCTGTTATTATGGTTATGGAAGGCTGGGATGCGGCTGGTAAGGGCGGAGCAATTAAGCGAGTGACCGAACATCTTGATCCGCGTGGATTTCAAGTGAAACCTATTGCTGCACCTGCTCCTCATGAAAAACGATATCATTATTTGCAACGATTTTGGCGGGAAATTCCTCGGTATGGACAAATTGCAATTTTTGATCGTTCTTGGTACGGTCGTGTTTTAGTTGAGCGTGTGGAAGGGTTTGCTACACAGGAAGAGTGGGCAAGAGCATATGATGAAATCAATGACTTTGAGAAAGTATTAACGGATGATCATTACATTATTGGAAAGTTTTTTTATCATATGAGTAAAGATGAACAGTTGAAGCGATTTAAGGAGAGAGAGAATAATCCTCTTAAACGATGGAAAATTACAGATGAAGATTGGCGTAATCGTGAAAAGTGGGATGAGTATGTGGAAGCAATGGAAGAGATGTTTGAAAAAACAAATCAACCGAATGCGAAGTGGCATATTATCGCTAGTAATAATAAATTATATGCACGTGTGAAAACATTGAAAGTCATGATTTCATTAATTGAGGATTATTTTTTAGAACATGGTATAGAACTACCTTCTTATTACTATGAAATAAAAGCGGAGCAGCAAGAGGAATTTGAAATTGTGCAAGATGTAAGTATGAAAATAGTACGGAAGAATTTTGTCATGATAAAAGGTGTGCATGAAACATGAAAATGTTTTTTACGCCTATATAGAGATTATTCTTGTAGAAACGATAGAATTATGCTAGAATTTACGTAACTTTAAATGAACGGAGGGGTCTCCTTTGATTTTTATCAGATTACGTCTCAATACTTTGTGCCGATAATTGAATAGTGCTCAAAGCCTCTGTCTGTGTACGGAGTGAACGGGATTAGTCTGCCTATTTTTTAAAGGAACCCTTTATAAAACGCATATGTGAAAAAGAGGGAGGGACGAATACCCCCTCTTTTTGTTTTACCTTTATAAATAGAATGGTTGATATATGTATGCATATTGGATACGTATATCGTTTGGGGATTTTTGCACATGGAATTTAGAAGAAGTACGATATTCTTCTATTTGTCGTGTATCCTTGTCCGTTTATGAAAACACAGGCAGTGGCCTGTGTTTTTTAGTTTGCGTAATCGAAATGGAGGAACATGTATGGAAGAATTTGTACAAAGAGCAATATTAGTTGGTGTAAATTTAGGGCATGAAAGCGATTTTCAATATTCAATGGAGGAATTAGCAAATCTTGCAGAAGCATGTGATGTGGAAGTTGTCGGGCAAGTTACACAAAATTTACAACGTGTAAATCCTTCTCATTATATTGGAACAGGAAAGATTGGAGAAGTAGCAGCCTATGTGAAGGAAGTTGATGCGAATATTGTTATTTTCAATGATGAGCTATCTCCTTCGCAAATTCGAAATTTAGAAAAAGACTTAGACTGTAAAGTGATCGATCGTACGATTTTAATTTTAGATATTTTTGCCCAGCGTGCAAAAACGAAAGAAGCACAGCTACAAGTAGAAGTAGCTCATCTTCAATATATGATGCCCCGTTTAGTCGGCCTTCGTGAATCGCTAGGAAGACAAAGTGGCGGTGTTGGTACGAAAAATAAAGGTGTCGGTGAGAAAAAGTTGGAATTAGATCGCCGAAAAATTGAAGAGCAAATTTCGGTGTTGAATAAAGAATTAGAAGCACTTGTTGTACAGCGCAAAACGCAGCGAAAACAACGAAAGAAAAATGAAATTCCTGTTGTAGCATTAGTAGGATATACAAACGCGGGAAAATCTACGACGATGAATGCAATGCTTGAAATCTTTAATGGAACTATAGAGAAGCAAGTATTTGAAAAGGATATGTTATTTGCGACATTAGAAACGTCTGTTCGAAATATTGAGCTTCCGGATAATAAATCATTTTTATTAACAGATACAGTTGGATTTGTAAGTAAGTTACCACACCATCTTGTAAAGGCATTTCGTTCAACGTTAGAAGAAGTTGCAGAAGCAGACTTACTCATTCATGTTGTCGATTATTCGAATCCAAATTATGAGCAATTAATTGAAATTACGAATCAAACATTAAAACAAATTGGAGTTGAAAACATTCCGACAATTTATGCATATAATAAATCAGATATGATGGATGTGGAAATTCCAAAAACGAAGAAAGATCGCGTTTATTTATCTGCGAAAAAACAAATTGGTATGGAAGAATTAGTTGAAATGATTCGTTCGCATATTTATAAAGAATATACAAAGTGTGAAATGTTAATCCCGTATGATCAAGGGCAAATTGTTTCTTATTTCAATGAGTATGCACATGTTATATGTACGAGTTATGAAAATGAAGGTACGAAACTTTCGCTGGAATGCAAAATAAGTGATTTTGAGAAGTATAAGCGTTTTGCTATTTGAAATAAAATATATTGAATGTATTTCAAATATTCACTTATATTAAAAGTAGTGTGAATAAAATGGAAAGAACGGAAGGGTGACCCAATTACATGAAGTATTAATCCTATTTATGAAAGCAAACAATTGAAGGCTATTTTTAACAGACCATTACGCTGTTATTTGTGATGCCTTTTATTTGCGTTTTTCAGAATAGGATGTACTTCTATAGTTGGCCCAAAGAGAGTAGGGTTTTCTCTTTTTGTGTACACCTATATATGATTTATGCCTCCTATTCTGAATGGATATAGGGGGCATTTTTTGTCTTCTAAATGAGATAAGAGGAGATGTTGCTATGTTGTTATTAGAAGCTAATCGTATAAAGTACTATATACAAGATCGCTTGTTACTTGATATAGATCAATTGCAAATTCATCAAAATGCTCGAATTGGGTTAGTTGGTAGAAATGGAAGCGGAAAAACAACGTTATTTCAAATATTAGCTAAAGAAATTGTCCCGGAAGAAGGGAGTATTGTTCAACGTGCGAGGTGTGAACTTCTACCGCAGCTGAAACAAACAGATACAACAAAAAGCGGTGGTGAAGTGACGCAAGAATATATTCAAAAAGCTGTTCTGAAAGATCCGGAGCTTTTACTTGCCGATGAACCAACGACAAACCTTGATACAGGACATATTGAATGGCTGGAGAAGAAGCTTGGAAATTGGAAAGGGGCATTTGTTATCATTTCACATGACCGCGCGTTTTTAGATGCTCTTTGCACAACGATATGGGAATTGGATGAAGGAAAAATAAAAGTGTATACAGGTAACTATAGCGAATATGTAAAACAAAAAGAAATAGAGCGGCAACAAGAACAATTAGCATATGAAAAATATGAAAAAAAGAAAAAGCAGTTGGAAGAAGCGGTAAAGCTGAAAGAGAAAAAGGCGGAACGAGCAACAAAGACTCCAAAGAAGGAAGGGAAGCTAGAACCGAAAATTACAAAGCCGTATTTTGCAAAAAAACAAAAGAAGTTACAAAAAACAGCAACCGCTATGATAACAAGGTTAGAAAAACTTGGAAAGGTAGAAAAAGTAAAAGAGCTTCCGCCGCTTAAGATGGACTTACCGAATGCGGAAACGTTTAAAAACCGAATTATTTTACGAGTGAATGATAGAATAGGTAAAGTTGGGAAACGTGTGCTATGGAAAAAAGCAAGCTTTCATATTCGAGGTGGTGACAAATTAGCAATTATCGGTGCAAATGGGAGCGGGAAAACAACACTCGTAAAACAAATTATGAATCAAGAGTATGGGATTAGATTTTCTCCTGCTGTAAAAGTTGGCTATTTTAGTCAAAATTTAAATATATTAGATCCAGCAAAATCCATTATCGAAAATGTCCAGTCTTCTTCCAAACAGAATGAAACGCTTATTCGAACAGTTCTTGCAAGAATGCATTTCTTTCGAGAGGATGTTTATAAGCTTGTAGAGGTTTTAAGTGGTGGGGAACGAGTGAAAGTGGCATTAACAAAGCTATTTTTAAGTGATATAAATACTTTAATTTTGGATGAACCGACAAATTTTCTTGATATGACAGCTGTTGAAGCGTTGGAATCTCTTCTAAAAGAATACGAAGGGAGTGTCATCTTTGTTTCACATGATCGCCGCTTTATTGAAAATATCGCGACACGAATTTTAACCATTCATAATCAAGAGCTTGGACTGTTTGAAGGAACTTATCAACAATATAAACGAACTCAAGTACAACAAGCTCAAGAGCGTAAAAAGGATACACGTCTTTTACTGGAAACGAAATTATCAGAAGTGCTAAGCCGGTTAAGTATTGAACCGTCCGAAAAATTAGAAAGGGAATTTGAAAAACTGTTACAAGAAAAACGAGAGTTGGATGCGTCTGAATAAGTGAAACATATATTCAAAAATAAAAGTACATCACGATTCGGAAGTGATGTACTTTTTATAAGTAAAGGATAGAAGAAAAGTTATATATACCAGAGTCTCTTTCTACTCTGTTATATACGCCCATTTATAAGAATATATACCCGCAAATGGACGAACGACAACACCTTTTACGCTTGGACGTTCTAAGTAAATAAGCCCTGCTTGGAAGATTGGAGCAATTGCTGCATCATCTTCAACTAGAATTTTCTCAGCATCTTGGAACGCTTTCCAACGTGCTGGTAAATCAGTTGTTAAAGAAGAACTCGCTTTTTCCATTAATTCATCATATTGTTTGTTGGAATAGTTCATTTTGTTGAAAGGGCCATCTGTTACGAACATATTTAAAAATGTTGTCGGGTCAGGATAATCTGGTCCCCAAGTAGAAAGTGAAATTTCAAAGTCTCCATTTCCTTCACGTTCTAAAAATGCCTTTACTGGAAGTGGATTTAGTGTGATTTTTAAACCAGGTAGATTCTTCTCTAATTCGCCTTTTAAGTATTCGCTTATTTTTTTATCGTTTGACTCATCAGTTGATATGATGGAAAGAGAAACATTTTGTAGATTTGTTTCTTTTTTTGCCGTTTCCCATTGTTTTTTCGCTTCTTTTATATTTGTTTCTACTTTGACATTACTTGTACTACGAAAGTCTTTATTATCGGGTCCTTTTACAAAGCCTTTTGGAATGAAAGCATTTGCAGGAATGGAACCGTTATTTAAAATGGTTGTTGTAATTCCTTTTTTATCAAAGGAAAGAGAAATCGCTTTGCGAGCATTTTTATTTGCTAGTAAAGGATTTTTTTGATTAAATCGAAAAAATGTCACAGAAGGACGTGCCATTTTCTTTAAGCTTGGATCGTTTTGGTATTTATCGACAAATTCTGAATTAATTGTGATACGATCGACTTGTTTGCTTTCAAATAAATTAACAGCTGCTGAAGTGTCTTTCACGATATTGACATTAATTTCTTGTAATTTCACATTTTTATGATCCCAGTAGTTTGGGTTTTTCGTCATTTTATAACTTGTATCATGTTTCCATTCATTTAATACGAACGGTCCATTATATACTGCATTTGCAGCTTCGAGACCATAATTTGTCCCTTGTGCTTCAACTACTTTTTGATTTTGTGGATAAAAGGTTGCAAATCCCATTAGCCCTAAAAAGTATGGAACAGGATGCTCTAATTGTACTTCAAGCGTTTTATCATCAAGCGCTTTTACACCAAATGAATCGAGAGGTAATGCTTTTTTATTTACTTTTTCAGCATTTTTAATATCAAACATAATATGGGCATACTCAGAAGCTGTTTCTGGATTTATTGCACGTTTCCATGCATATTCAAAGTCATGCGCTGTTACAGGATCACCATTCGACCAGTTTGAATGACGAAGTTTAAATATATATGTTTTTCCATCCTCGCTTAATGTGTAAGATTCAGCTGCCCCTGGTACAGGTTTGTTACCTGGTCCAGGCATATACAGCCCTTCCATCACATTATTTAAAGCTGCATAGGAAAAACCATCCGTTGCGATAGAGGAATCAAGAGTAGAAATTTCCCCGGTTTCTACAATGTTTAATATTTGTTTTGTAGCTACTTTTTTCTCGTCTTTGTTCGTTGTTGTTTCTTGTTTTTGACCACAAGCTGTTAAAACGAGTGACAATGTAAGTGAGAGCGCCGCAACTCTCTTTGTTTTTTTCTTCATCGCTTTCATCCTCCCCTTTATCTTTGATTTAGTATAAAAGAAGATAAAGAAAATTTCTATAATTAAATCCAATAAAGTTTATGTGAAAAATATATTTTATGGAAAGTTGTATTGTTGGAAAAAGAGATAAAATCAGTATAGAATAGAAATGTTTCAAAAGTCAGAAGTGATGATACCCGCATAAAAATATATGTTGTAAGGAGGGTGAAATTCAAATATGCAGGCAATTTCAAAAGAAAATGTAGTGACGACGCCAACGATATATCGCATTTTATTTGCAATTAGTTTCGGTCATTTTTTGAATGATTCTATGCAAGCTGTTGTGCCGGCATTGTTTCCAATTTTAGAAAAAACGATGAATTTATCTTATATGCAAGTCGGATGGATTGCGTTTGCGCTAAATATGACGTCATCTGTTATGCAACCGGTATTTGGGATGTATTCAGATAAGAAGCCATCCCCATTTTTACTACCGCTCGGTATGTTCTCAAGCATGCTTGGAATGATTGGACTTGCATTTGCACCAAACTTTATTATTGTTATTATTTCTGTTTTATTTATCGGATTAGGTTCAGCAGTCTTTCATCCAGAAGGAGCCCGCGTTGCGTATATGGCATCTGGTACGAAGCGTGGATTAGCACAAGCGATTTATCAAGTAGGGGGGAATACTGGTAATTCACTTGCTCCAATTTTTACAGCAGTAATTTTCGTTCCTCTTGGTCAAAAAGGTTCGCTTGGTTTTACGGCTTTTGCAGCAGTAGGGATTCTATTATTAATGTATGTGTCAAAGTGGTATAAAAATGAATTAGTAAGCGGCGCTGTAAAAAGCAAGAAACGAGCTGCACTTGAGGCTGAAAATGCAATTGTAAGTGCGCATATTAAATTTGTTATCGTTCTCCTTATCTTTTTAACATTTGTTCGTTCGTGGTATGGAGCTGGTATTGGGAACTTCTATCAATTTTATTTGATTGAGCATTATGGTTTATCGATAAAGAATGCGCAATATTTTGTATTTGCTTTTATGATTTCCGGCGTACTGGGAACATTTTTTGGAGGACCGCTCGCAGATCGATTTGGTAAGAAAAATATTATTGTGTTCTCCATGCTAGGTTCTGCGCCGCTTGCACTTTTATTACCGCATGTTTCTCTTTTATGGGTTGTGCCACTATTTTTATGTATCGGTTTCATTAGTTCCAGTAGCTTTAGTGTGATTGTTGTATATGCCCAAGAACTTGTGCCAGGGAAAGTAGGGATGGTATCAGGATTAATTGTCGGTCTTGCATTTGGTCTTGGCGCGCTAGGTGCTGTCATTCTTGGGAAATTAGCTGACATATATAGTCTGCAGTTCATTATGGTATTATGTAGTTGTTTGCCATTAATTGGACTGACTTCCTGGTTACTGCCGAGTGATAAAAAATCCGTATAGAATAGGGGATGCGCTATGAAACTATGCAAAAATGTTACAGAATTAATAGGGGATACACCTATCGTGCGATTATCTAAATTTATTCCGAAAGATGCGGCGGATGTATATGCAAAGTTAGAAATGTTTAACCCATCTCGTAGTGTGAAAGATCGTGCAGCTTATCATTTAATTCATGTTGCAGAGGAGCAAGGCTTTATTCAGCCGGGAGATACGATTATTGAACCGACAAGTGGAAATACGGGAATTGGTTTAGCGATGAATGCAGCGGCGAAAGGATATAAAGCGATTTTAATTATGCCGGATAATATGTCAAAAGAACGAATGAATCTGTTAAAAGCATATGGTGCAGAAGTTATTTTGACACCGGCAGAACAAAGAATGCCAGGTGCAATTGCAAAAGCGATAGAACTGCAAAAACAAATACCGAATAGTTTTATCCCGCAGCAATTTGAAAATCCAGCAAACCCAAATATTCATCGCTATACAACAGCACTTGAAATTTATGAACAAATGGAAGGGAAGTTAGATGCCTTTGTAGCGACTGCTGGAACAGGTGGAACAATTACAGGGACAGGGGAAACGTTGAAAGAGAAATTACCCAATTTACATATTGCAGTAGTGGAGCCGAAAGGATCGCCTGTTTTATCTGGCGGTGTACCAGGTCCTCATAAACTAGTTGGAACAAGTCCGGGGTTTATTCCAAAAAACTTAAATACAGAAATATATAACGAAATTATTCAAATTGCAGATGAAGAAGCGCTAAGTACGATGAGAAATTTAGCAAAACAAGAAGGGTTATTAGTAGGACCATCTTCAGGGGCTTCCGTCTATGCCGCAATTATGATTGCGAAGCGATTAGGTGCGGGTAAGAAGGTATTGTGTATTGCACCTGATACAGGTGAACGGTATTTAAGTATGGGGCTGTTTGAATAATAGATTGCGAGAGCATGCAAAGTAGAAAAATAAGAGATGTAACAATTTATACCGTTACATCTCTTATTTTTATTTTATAAATTTTCCTAATATCGGTAATCGTTGAATGCGATTACCGAGAATGCGTGAAGCAAGGCCGCTTGTTAATACAAATAAAAGATAGACGAAGCCGCCAACTACGCCGCATATGATTACGATAAGTAATGATTCGATGTAAGACTGTCCAGGTATGAACCATCCTATCATCGCTTTTAATGCCATGACAATAGCGAACATTGCGCCAGAATAAATGATAATAAGACATACTGTTTTTATAGTCTCTTTTATATCAAATTTTGCGAATTTAACGATGCAGTATAACATAATGGCATCTGAAACGAGATATCCGAGAATAGTTCCAAGTACCGCTCCATGTCCGCCTAATACATATAGAAGAGGAGTATTGACAATCAGTTTTACAAGAATGCCTACTGAGAAAGCAATCATTGTTTTTCGTTGATAATCAATTCCTTGTAAAATGGCTGCTGAAACGGTAAAGATTGCACTTAATACAGCTGATGGTGCATAGGAAATTAAGTATTGTGAACCGCCTACTGCGATATCGTGGCTCACATAAACCATGCGGAATGCATCGTAAGCAATACTAGCTAGACCGAATGCTGCTGGAATGGTGAAGAATAATAATACTTGAAATATCTTTGTAATTTGTTCTTGTAATTCTTCTTGTTTTCCACTTGTAAATGATTTTGTTATAGCTGGAATAATTGTTAATGAAAATCCAGTTGCAAGGGAAGCTGGAATCATAATTAATTTTTGAGCATAGTTCGTTATATAAGCGAAGACAGCATTTGCTGTTGTTAATGGCTCGCCAAGAGCTCTTAAAGCGTCAGCAACTGTGTATTGATCGACTAATGTATAAAGCGGAATAGCGATGCCGACAAATACAATGGGAATTGCATAACGAAGTAATTCCATATAGATACTTTTTAACGGAAGAGTAGATGCTCTTGATTTAAGCTCACCTTTAGGTGGTTTTAGATGATTGTATTTTTTCCAATACATGATTAAAATCGAAACGCTAGCAATCGCTCCGACCGCAGCACCAAATGTAGCGACTGCTACAGAAGAAGCGACAGAGCCACCTAGTAACTTTGTAACAACAAAACTACCAGCTAAAATGAAAACGACGCGTGCAATTTGTTCTACAACTTGTGATACGGCGCTTGGCTTCATATGCTGGAAGCCTTGAAAATAACCGCGTGTGACACTCATTGCTGGTACAATAATAAGCGCAAAGCTGAGCGCCCGCATTGTAAGTGTTACATCAGCGATAAACTTTGGATCTGGCGCTTTTGAACGAATGATAAATTGTGATATGTAAGGCGCACCGATAAACAAAATGAAAAAACCAGAAAATCCCATCAATAGCATCAATTTTACACTAGAGTTATAGAGTTTTTTACTTGTACTATAATCACCTAGTGCATTATATTTTGCGACAAATTTTGATACGGCAATTGGAATGCCGGCTGTTGAAAAACTAAGTAAGATACCGTACCAAGAATATGCATATCCATATAAAGCAACCCCTTGTGTACCAACTAATAATTGAAAGGGGAAGAAATAGATAAATCCTAAGATACGTGAAATCATTGTGGCCCCGCTTAGTAAAGCAGTTCCTTTTAACACTTTTGAAGTAGACAAAACACTTTCCTCCCACTTTTGCTCTCATGCAACCATCTATATTACTATAAACCTGTCATGGTATTTAATAAAGTATAAACATCACTATTGGAATAGGGTTCATAGAAAATTCATATTTTGAATTTTCACAGCAAAAAATAGATAGATTATACATAAAAATTTAGTTGACACCATTTTGAGTATATGATAAAAATGATATTAATCAATTCGGAAACATCATATTTGGGCAATGAAAGGTTATAGTAGTGAAAGTCTTCCTATTTCAGAGAGCTGATGGTCGGTGTGAATCAGTATATAGATTATTCATGAAGTTCGTCCTGGAGCATCTTTCATAAATCTCACGTTGTGAGGAAATGAAAGACGGTAGTGAATACCGTTATGAAATAAAGTGGTGAAGAGTTTTTTCACAACTAGGGTGGTACCGCGATGTTTTAATCGTCCCTACGTATTTACGTAGGGGCGTTTTTTATTGAAGGTCCTACTGTCGTTGTGTCTTCATAACTAGGGTGGTACCGCGATATTTTAATCGTCCCTACGCATTTGCGTAGGGAGTTTTTTTATTTAAAGAGGAGGAGATTCTACTAGAAATAGCTAATGTTAGAACGCAATGAATAAAGAGAAATAGAGAGGAGATTACAATATGAATTCACCGCAATGGACATCAAAATTAGGTTTTGTATTAGCTGCTGCAGGTTCAGCAATTGGACTTGGGGCAATTTGGAAGTTCCCTTATATGGCCGGGATTGGAGGCGGCGGAGCATTTTTTCTTATTTTTATCGGTTTTACATTATTAATTGGTTTACCGCTCTTATTAGCTGAATTTGTAATTGGGAGGAGTACGCAAAAAGAAGCTGTTGATGCATATAGACAAATTGCTCCTAAAACATTATGGCCATGGCTAGGTAAATTAGGTGTTGTAACATGTTTCATATTACTTTCATTCTATAGTGTAGTAGGTGGTTGGATTTTATTATATTTATGGAATGCAATTACAGGAAGGTTATGGGAAGGAAATGGTGCATATGAAGCAACATTTGGTGAAATCATTTCCAATCCTTATTTAGCAGTTGGATCACAGTTATTATTTATTCTTATGACGATTTTCATTGTAAGTAAAGGTGTACAAAACGGTGTGGAAAAAGTAAATAAATATTTTATGCCTGCGCTATTTGTTTTATTCTTTATATTAATTATTCGTGCTCTTACATTAGATGGAGCTGGAGAAGGAGTTCGTTTCTTCTTGCAACCAGATTTCTCAAATGTGACATCGGAAATTATTTTATATGCAATGGGTCAATCGTTCTTTTCATTATCTGTTGGTGTAGCAGTAATGGTAACGTATAGTTCATACTTACCGAAGGAAGAAAGTCTACCGCGTTCGGCATTTTCAATTGTAGGACTAACACTTATGATTACATTGCTTGCAGGACTTGCTATTTTCCCAGTTGTATTTGCATTTGGAATGGAACCGTCACAAGGACCAGGATTATTATTTATCGTATTACCTGCTATTTTCAGTAAAATGGCGTTTGGAAAAGTATTCTTCGTTATTTTCTTATTACTATTCTTCTTTGCAACAGTTACGTCAGCTATTTCTATGTTAGAAATTAGTGTTGCATCGTTAACAGCAAAAGGAAATGGGAGACGCGAGAAGTTTGCAATCATTGTAGGGTTATTGATTTTTGTAGTAGGTATTCCATCGGCATTATCATACGGTGTATTGAGTGATTTTAAGGTTTTTGGAAAGACAGTTTTCGATTTAGCAGATTTTGCAGTAAGTAATGTACTGATGCCGCTTGGTGTATTGTTAGTTTCTATATTCGTTCCATTAAAAATGAAGAAAGATGTATTAATGAGAGAGCTTGGTGTAAGTAAACATAAAGGATATACATTATTCATACTATGGTTATTCTTACTTCGTTATATCGCACCAGTCGCTATCATTATTGTATTTTTAAATGTAATTGGAGTTATTTAAAGAAATGGTGGAATATTCAAATGTATAAAGGTGCAAGAAGGAAACAAATATCATATAATGAAACCATAAATGGTATATTGGAGGTGTTTTTATGGCGATTATGATGCAATTGCCGGACATTGCAGCGTCTCATGCAAAGCCAAGTATGGAAATGGCGATACTTTGCGTGAGGTAGACAATGTATATACAATCGCCAAATTGAGCTCGTATATTTTTGTATTTGGCTTTGCCCTTATTGAAATGAATCATACGAAATAAGGGGCGAGCAAACATGGGATACGTAAAAGCAACAGCTGTTTTACCGGAAAGTTTAATTGCAGAAATTCAAAAATATGTACAGGGTGAAACAATTTACATTCCAAAACAAGAAACTGAACATTATAAATGGGGTACACGATCTGGGGGAAGAAAACAAATCGATATGCGAAATCGAAAGATAAAAGAAGCTTTTGAAAACGGGATTGCTATTTATCAATTAGCGGAAGAATATTTTCTTTCTGTAGAAACAATAAAAAAAATTGTGTATTCCAAATCATAGTAAAAAGCACTGATTATTCTTTTGAAATAATCAGTGCTTTTTTATGTATAGTTTGTTTATGAATTGTTTTTGGTATTTTATAAAAGAAAAGTATTATATACAATAAAAACAGATTGATAATTTGTATGGAGTGATAACGATGGAAGCATTTATTAGAAGTGATCAATATAATTTTATAAAATCACAAACTCATATTCTTGTGCATGGACATGCAACAGCAAACGATAGAGGGGTCATTACGGCTTTGAAATCTCTTGCAATTGAAAAAGTATTACACGCCTTTGAAAATTTAAATAGTGAACAGAAAGAATTAATTGAAACAATTTTGGCAGTTGAAAATAGAGAGGATGCGGAAGCATTTTTGCTCAAATTAAATCCGTATGTTATACCGTTTCAAGAAGTTACTCCACAAGCATTAAAAAAATTATTTCCTAAAGTGAAAAAATTGAAGCTTCCTGAAATGGAAGAAGTAAACATGAAAGAAATGTCATATTTAGGTTGGACTGATAAGGGAACGGGAAAAAGGTTTATTATAGCAAAAAAGAATAATAAATTAGTTGGCGTTCAAGGGACGTTTCAAAGTATAAATAAAAAAGGGATTTGTGCACTATGTCATGGACATGAAGAGGTAGGCATGTTTTTAGTTGAAATAAAAGGAGATGTGCCAGGCACGTTTGTTAAAAAAGGAAATTATATTTGTCAAGATAGTATAGCATGTAATCAAAATATGACTTCGCTAGATAAATTACATGATTTTATCGAAAGACTTAAGAAATAAAGGACGATTCTTTTCGTCCTTTTATCATTTCTTCTGCCAATTTGTTTTTATAAAGTCTTCACGTCCAGACTCTTTTCGTTCCTGAGCATATTTCTTCGGATTTTTCTTGTAGAAATGCTGATGGTATTCTTCTGCTTCATAAAAAGGTGCAGCTGGGCGAATTTCTGTTACGATTGGCTCGTTAAATATACCGCTAGTAGCAAGCAATTGTTTTGACTTCTCAGCGAGTTCTTTTTGGGTTTCGTTGTGATAGAAAATTGCCGTGCGATAAGATGGACCACGATCAAAAAATTGTCCGCCATCATCAGTCGGATCAATTTGCGACCAATATAAGTCTAGTAATTTTTGATAAGGAAAAATAGAAGAATCGAATGTAATTTGAACAACCTCTAAATGCCCGGATGTGCCAGATTTTACTTGTTCATATGTTGGATTGGAAATATGTCCACCAGTATAGCCTGAAACAACTTTTTGAATACCTGGAAGTTCATCAAATGGTTTTACCATACACCAAAAACAGCCGCCGGCGAAGGTTGCAAGTTCGAATGTTTTCTTTGACATGTTTGTAATACCTCCTAAATAGATGTGTTTATTAAGTATTATATAAACTATGTTATTATGCAATAAAAAATATTAAGAAATATCTAACTAAAAATATTCTGATTAGATTTTAAAAATAAATTTTTGGAAAATGTATTGACAATCAAAAAGAGAAAGTTCTATAATACGTTTAATAACTTTTAAGTCAATTCTAAATTTTCTAATTTAATTATATTTTATATGTGAAGAAGAGGAAAGTAGATGATGATGCGTGTTTCAGAGAGTTGCCCCGTGGCTGTGAGGGCGGTAACAAGCAAATCATTGAAAATCACCTCGGAGCATCGCTTTCGAAAGGGAATTTGAGTAGAGAGCGACGGGCTCGTCTCCGATAAATGGACGGAGGTCTGATGGGACCTACTGAGCTTATATTTCGTGAGGAATATAAGGAAGCTGAGTGGTAACGCGAAACTCTCGCCTCAGCAATCAAATCTACTAGTGAGTAGAGATTGATTGTTGGGGCGAGAGTTTTTATTTAAAAAAATACAAGAATGTGAAGAAGAGGAAAGTAGACGATACGATTTGTTTCAGAGAGCTACCCCGTGGCTGTGAGGGTAGTACAAATCTATTGATTGAAAATCACCTCAGAGCACTATTCACGAAAGGAAACGAGTAGGGAGTAGCGGAGTTGTTCCCGATAGCAGAACAAAAGTCCATATTTGGACTTACTGAGCTTATATTTCGTGAGGAGTATAAGGAAGCTGAGTGGTACCACGATTCCCTCGTCTCAGCAATGGGTTGCTACAAGTTGTAAAGAATCGATTGCTGAGACGAGTATATTTTTATAAGGAATATACAGAATATTTAGTTTTTGTATATTCTTCTCAGCAATCGATTTAAAGATAGATTGTATAAAGAGATGAAAAAGAGGAGCGATGTAAGATGAAAAAGCAGTATATTTATATGAATGGGGAATTAGTAGAGAAGGAAAAGGCTGTTGTTTCGGTATATGATCATGGGTTTTTATATGGAGACGGTGTATTTGAAGGAATTCGTAGTTACGGTGGAAATGTCTTTTGTTTAAAAGAGCATATAAAGCGGTTATATGAATCTGCAAAATCTATTTTGCTCACGATTCCAATGACAGTGGAAGAAATGGAAAAAGCGGTTGTACAGACGTTACAAAAAAATGGATATGCCGATGCATATATTCGACTAATTGTTTCAAGAGGAAAGGGGGATTTAGGACTGGATCCAAGAAGTTGCGAAAAGCCAAGTGTCATCATTATTGCAGAGCAATTAAAATTATTTCCTCAAGAATTTTATGATAATGGTCTGAGCGTTGTATCGGTTGCATCTCGCCGGAATATGCCAGATGCATTAGATCCACGTATTAAGTCAATGAATTATTTAAATAACGTACTAGTGAAAATTGAAGCAGCGCAAGCGGGTGCACTAGAAGCACTTATGTTAAATCAACAAGGATATGTTTGTGAAGGGTCAGGAGACAATGTTTTTGTAGTGAAAGATGGAAAAGTAGTAACACCGCCTTCTTACTTAGGGGCATTGGAAGGAGTGACTCGCAATAGCGTGATTGAACTTTGTGACAAATTGGGGATTCCATGTGAAGAAAGACCGTTTACCCGTCACGATGTATATGTAGCGGATGAAGTGTTTTTAACGGGAACTGCTGCTGAATTAATTCCAGTTGTAAAAGTTGATGCAAGAGAAATTGGAGATGGAGAGCCTGGAGAGGTAACAAAACAATTAACCGAAGCGTTTAAACGGTTAACGAGAGAACGAGGAGTACGTGTGCCAGGACTAGCAGAGAGTTTGGCGTAAAAGATAGGGGAGGAGTAAAAAATGGAAGATAGGCATACAGTTTGCAAGAAAAAGGAGTTGGAAGAAGGGAAAGAGAGCGGTGCAAGTCATGTTATTCAATGCTTGAAAAAATTAGGTGAAACAACCGTATTTGGTTATCTGGGAGGAGCTATTTAACCAGTGTATAGTGCACTTTATCTTTTTAGGCGAGAAGACACCCACCTCAAGGAACGTGCAGGGCATAGCCCAATGAGTAGGTGGGTGATGAATCGCCTTCGGATAGGGCGTGGCTTATGCCACGTTAACGATCCGACACACTTAAACCTTTACGAATAAGCTCGTAAACCGCACCTGCAAAACTCGTGATGTAATTTTCTTTTTGGTATTTTTCGATTTCTGCCACTAAATCAGCAGGAAACTTAATTAATTTTGAAATACGTTCCATACTACTTCACTTCCATTTCGGTATATACTTATGTTTGGTATATAATTAGTATATACTAAAAGAAGATGAAATCAATGTTAGTTAACAAAGTGTATAAGTTTCGTATCTATCCAAACAAGGGGCAAGAAATATTAAAACAGGTAGTAGATGTTTTGCAAGTAAATACATCATAAGCAGAGATTGTCGCTTTCATGTATGAAGATAGAGTGACCAATATGTGTCATTCTATTTCAAATACAGCAGCATTTGGCGATCATGTAACAGGATAATCGCAACGGATAAAATGAAATGTGTTCTTATCAAAATTCAGCAAGGAGAATTTAGGGGAAAAAGGTTATTAGAATTTTAAACTGGACGTAAGGCGTAGCATGCAATGAAAAAGAAAGAGCAAAAGCATCGGCTGAAAAAGGTAGGAGCAGTACTTCGTGAAAGGATGTCTTGAATTCAGCCGCTAGAAACAAAAAAATAAACAGCAGCGTAAAAATGTATGAGGAAAGGAATTGAAAATATGAGAAGTGACATGATTAAAAAAGGTTTCGATAAAGCGCCGCATCGCAGTTTATTAAAAGCAACCGGGCTCAAAGATGAAGACTTCCACAAGCCGTTTGTAGCGATTTGTAATTCTTTTATTGAAATTATTCCTGGGCATAAACATTTAAATGAATTTGGTCGTCTTGTAAAGGAAGCTGTACGTGCGGCGGGAATGGTTCCATTTGAATTTAACACAATTGGAGTCGATGACGGAATTGCAATGGGGCATATCGGTATGCGCTATTCCCTTCCAAGTCGTGAGATTATTGCTGATTCAGTGGAAACAGTAGTCAATGCGCATTGGTTCGATGGCATGATTTGTATTCCGAACTGTGACAAAATTACACCGGGCATGATGATGGCTGCGATGCGTATTAACATTCCAACGGTTTTTGTTTCAGGAGGACCAATGGCAGCGGGAAAAACGTCAAAAGGAGAGGTTGTTGACTTAAGCTCTGTTTTTGAAGGAGTAGGCGCTTATCAATCTGGAAAAATTTCAGAGGAAGAATTAAAAGATATTGAAGATCACGGTTGTCCATCTTGTGGCTCTTGTTCGGGTATGTTTACAGCGAATTCGATGAACTGTCTATGTGAAGTATTAGGATTAGCCCTCCCGGGAAATGGAAGCATCTTAGCGACAGACTCGCGCCGAGAGCAGTTAATTCAACGAGCAGCGGAGAGTTTAAAAATTTTAATGGAACGTGATATTAAACCGAGAGACATTGTCACTGAAGAAGCCATTGATGACGCGTTTGCACTTGACATGGCAATGGGAGGATCTACAAATACAGTATTACATACGTTAGCAATTGCTCAAGAGGCAGGATTAGACTATGACATGAACCGGATTGATGCAGTTTCAAGGAAAGTTCCTCATTTATGTAAAGTAAGCCCAGCCTCAAATTGGCATATGGAAGATATCGATCGTGCAGGTGGTATGAGTGCTATTTTAAAAGAATTAAGTAGAAAAGAAGGGGTACTGCACTTAGATCGGATAACAGTTACAGGGAAAACGTTACGAGAAAATATTGCCGATGCTGAAATTCAAGACAAAGAAGTCATTCATTCGCTTGAAAATCCTCATAGCCAAGAGGGGGGCTTACGTATATTAAAAGGAAATCTCGCAAAAGATGGTGCTGTGATTAAAAGTGGTGCAACAGAAGTAAAGCGTTTTGAAGGACCGTGTGTTATTTTTAATTCACAAGATGAAGCACTTGCGGGGATTATGCTTGGGAAAGTAAAAAAAGGAGATGTGGTAGTTATTCGTTATGAAGGGCCAAGAGGTGGGCCTGGTATGCCAGAAATGTTAGCTCCAACATCAGCAATTGCTGGTATGGGACTAGGAGCTGATGTAGCACTATTAACAGATGGCCGTTTTTCGGGAGCATCACGAGGTATTTCTGTCGGGCATATTTCCCCAGAAGCTGCTGCGGGTGGGGAAATTGCACTTCTTCAGCAAGGAGATATCGTTTGTATTGATGTAGAGGAGCGTTTGCTTGAAGTGAAAGTGAGTGATGAGGAATTAGCGAAACGCCGAAAAGAATGGAAAAGACCAGAGCCGAAAGTAAAAACAGGATGGCTTGGCCGCTATGCCCAGATGGTTACATCAGCAAATACTGGAGCAGTACTGAAAATGCAAAACTTTGATTGAATGATAGAAAAAAAGGATAAGGAATGATATGAGATGGTGCATAAGGTAAAGGAGAGAGTAAAAATTGAAGATATCCTTATGGCTCATAATTGTTTAAAGGATATTGTCAATAAAACACCACTTCAACGAGATGCAGTTTTATCTAAGAAATATAAATGTGAAGTATATGTGAAAAGAGAAGATTTACAAGTAATCCGTTCCTTTAAAATTCGCGGTGCTTACAATTTAATTCAAAGTTTATCAAAAGAGAAGTTGCAAAACGGAGTTGTGTGCGCAAGTGCTGGAAATCATGCACAAGGCGTTGCATATACGTGTAATTTATTAGAAATTCCAGCGAACATTTTTATGCCAACGACAACGCCAAAGCAGAAAGTATCGCAAGTCAAATTTTTCGGTGGTGATGTGGCAGACATTATGTTAGTTGGTGATACATTTGATAGCTCCTTTCAAGAAGCGCAGCGCTATTGTGAAGAAAATGGCATGACATTTGTACATCCTTTTGATGATCCACACGTAATTGCCGGTCAAGGAACAGTGGCAGTCGAGATTTTACATGATACGGAAAAAACGATTGATTATGTATTTACAGCAATTGGCGGTGGGGGTCTCGCTTCTGGCATCGGTACATATGTAAAGGGAGTGAGTCCAAATACAAAAGTCATCGGTGTGGAACCTAAAGGGGCAGCGTCGATGAAAGAAGCTTTTTTACAAAACGAAAATGTAACGCTAGAAATGATTGATAGTTTTGTAGATGGTGCAGCGGTAAAGAAAGTAGGAAAGCTAACTTTTGAGACTTGTAAAGATGTGTTAGATGATATTGTCTTAGTTCCTGAAGGGAAAATTTGTACAACGATTTTAGAATTGTATAAGAAGAATGCAATTGTTGCAGAACCTGCCGGAGCTCTCTCGATTGCAGCGCTCGATTTTTATAAAGATGAAATAAAAGGAAAGACAGTCGTTTGTGTGTTAAGCGGTGGGAATAATGATATTGACCGAATGCAAGAAATGAAAGAACGCTCTCTCATTTACGAAGGGATAAAACATTATTTTATTATTCAATTTCCGCAGCGATCAGGAGCATTGCGAGAGTTCCTTGATAAAGGATTAGGCCCTGAGGATGATATTACTCGTTTTGAGTATATTAAGAAGCATAATAAAGAAAATGGTCCTGCACTTGTCGGTGTAGAGTTAAAACATAAAGAAGATTATGAGCCACTGATTGCTCGTTTTAAGGAAAATCATATTCAATTTCTGGAACTGAACAAAAATCCTGTTTTGTTTGATTTATTAACTTAATAAATAAAGAGAAAGAGGGCAAAAATGATAGACCCTCTTTCTTAGTTGTTATCTTTGGTATTTATGCTACTTGGATTATTTATCGAAAATTCAAAATATTAAATCGTTACATAGGTAATACAAAATGAAAGTTTTTGGTCATGATTGTGAATGTTTTATCGCTTGATGCTTTCTGTAAGACTCATAGCTTGTTAATGAGTCTTTTTATTTTATGACGAAGATTGTCTTGCCTTGTATAAATGAGTCTATCATTAAGAACGATGCCGCCATGACGTTCAAGGGAATCCCCTTTATATATATCTATTATTGGAGTGAGCGGGAATGGAACGGATAGATGTAAAAGATGTCCAACAGTAATAAAGCTCATAGTAAAAAGAACTTGTACGATATTTATAAAATTCAGCCCTTTTTGTTTGTAGAAAAAAGATTATTACTGAATAATTATTGTTTAGCTTATTTGAAGGAGCGATTTTCTACCATGATTAATGAAGGGGGGCAAAGCCGTGAAACGTAATCGTATAGCATTTTTTCCATTTGTTAGACTTCGAGTCCTTTTTATATAGTCATGTATTCTTGATCTATATTTAGCTCAATCAGCTATGTACATTAAAAAATAGATATAAAATTTATAAAAATGTTTGGAAATAATATAATTTCTTAATAAAATATTTTACTTGATAAAATAAAAAGTGTATTGTTTTCGATAGATTACAAGCAGGAAATAAAAAGAAAAGTCAAAAAAGAGCTAGGAATAGAAAATGTTTTCTCAACATCTGAAAATTCTGAATACAAGAAAAAGAATTGAGTTTTTGTGGGATTAATTGTTAATATACCCTTGTATTACCAATCAATTAAAAAGGGGGATTTTGACATGAAACTAAAAATGAAAGTTAAAAAGGCTACGCAACAAGATAATCAATGTGTATGTTTATTATTATGCTAGTTTGAGAAAAGAAGGTGTGCAAGCACCTTCTTTTTCAATGGAATGGGGAGAAAAAGATGAGATTAAAAACAAGTTTGAATTTTAGAGGGTATCCAAATAGAAATGAAATTGTTTATTACGATGGCGAAGAACGAGTGATTGAAGTGAATGAATTTGAAAAGCTATGGTCATTACTGAAAATTTTGGAAAGCCCGAAAGAAGATGTTCATACAAAAATACAGGAATGGAAAAATAACAACGACATAGAGGATGAGGAGTTACATCAAATTCTCCAATTTATAAATGAGAATGGAATGTTATATGAAAAGCGTTGTGACAAGATGGATGAGGAACAATTATATAATATAAGAAACTTTCATTATTTCAGTACACACGATTCTACTATATATGCAGATGCGATTGTTCAAAGGATAAAAAAGGTAAAAGCAGTTGTAATCGGGGCTGGAACGATAGGTGCAACATTATGTATGACATTATCTAAACTTGGTGTCGGAGAGATTATTGTTATCGATTTTGATACGGTACAACTAAAAAATATTAGAGCGCAGACAATATTTCAAAAAGAAGATACGAATAAGAAAAAAATACATGTTATCCAAGAAAAGTTAAAGAAAATGGATCCATATGTTAAAGTTCAAGTGTATGATATGAAAATCGAAACAATCCATGATTTGTTACGAGTAGACTTACATGATGTGCATTATATTTTTGGATGTTTTGATGAATCTTCACTTCAATTGCAAAAAGATATAATGAATTATTGTGATAAGGAAAAGATTCAATATTATTTGATGGGATACCATAATGATTTTGTCAAAGTGTTTCATGTAAGCAATCGGAATGATGGAGAGAGACTGCTTGAAGAGAGTTTTCAAAACTATCATACAGAATATGTTATTCGAGAAAATAGGGGGACGATCATTCAAAGCCTAGCTGTTTCGCTTATAATTAGTCGGATTCTATTCGAGGACATAACAAAAAGCAGTTGTACAGTGCCAAGTGGGTATCATTTTGACTTTATTACATTTCAAACTTCTCATAACCGTCAATCTATCTCGAGAGAACCATTCGTTCAATCATTGCAAAGAATTATGCCCTTTGACCAAGAACAATTAAATCGGAAGATAGAATTCCTTTTCAATATTATTGATAAAAAAGAGAAAGTGACGATTCTTCCGAAAGTAATAGAAATGGATATTTTATCTATGCACCAAGTGTTTGACATTTTATTTCATATAGGTCAAATTGCTAGCTTACAGTTAGAAGATCACTACAATAAATTTATAGAACTGATGAATGAAATAGACGAAACAGAAGACCCAGAACATAATGAAGATGAATATGAACAATATCTACAATTCATTCGTAGCATGAAAATAAATTATGAAGATGAGGTATGCACCATATTTGAAATTTTTGAAATGATTCGCAACACGAAGGATTATGAGGAAAAGAAAAAAATGCAAAGCGGAATCTATGAAGTATTGAAACAGAATGGTGACACACTGCTTTCGTTTTTTGTAAACAGTAAGAAGAAGTATTTAGCTTTAGAAATCCCGAATTATTACATGGAAGTCTTTGGCGTTAAAGAGGAAACGTTACATATACTCGAAAATGAGTTGCAAAAGAAGTTCCATACATTACTTACGAAAAGTCTGTCTATGATGTTTTCAAATTCATTTCATGAAATTGGCGTAGACTTTTTATCATATAATGAAGAAGAACACAGTATGATTACACTGGATGAGGCAAAACATTTCATCGTTACAAGTTTAGAGAAAGATGGGAAGCATCATTTTGTTCATTATATAGAGCGAATGTTCGAGGAGAATTTTATACAAGTATATAATAATGTTGAAGTAAATAAAACATACTATTTTCCAAGTATGAAGGAGAGTAGAATTGTATTTAACTATCATAATGATATGGATAGTGTATTTGTGCTATGCCATGAATTAGGACATGCTTATTTTAACCAAAGTTATGGACATACATTTTTTGACGATAGTACACAATTAGTTAACGAAATGATGGCATACTATTTTGAAATTATTTGTATTCAATCAATGCTAGGAAATGAAGAGATAAAGATTGAAATGAAACAAGAAATAGCACGACAATATATAAAAAGAATACATCAAACTGTCTTATCCACATACGGAGTTCACTTGTTAGAAAAAAGCTTAGTTAAGCATATAGAGGAACACGGAACCATTTCGTTACTCGACTTTTTGAAAATTCGTGATGAATATAATCAACATTCTTTTTTTAAAGGGATCAAATTTAAAAATGAAAAGTATTTTTATTTAAATCCACTTTTGAAATCTTCATTTATGCTTGAATTTGGAGAGCATCTTTTACCCCCAATGGCATATTTACTTGCGGTTAGTTTATACAATGACCGAAGTGAAACAAGTATTCCAAAAGATATTCGAATGCAAGAGGCTATATATAATGGGGTATATTGTACAGAAGAGTTTTTATCTTATGTAGCAAAGGATGTTCCTTATGATGAACGTATGAAACAAGCAATTCATACACTTTTAGAACTGTTTTGTAAACTGGAATCATTTACGATGAAGGATGAAGTATATTCCAATTAAAAATAAAAAAGTTATGAATAGAGACATGTCTCCATTCATAACTTTTTTATTTTGTTTCGAAATTTAACGAGAAAAGAAGACTTATGTAAGAGGAGGCATATTGCTAAACTTTTCAAGGAAAAGGGTGTAGAATGGTTATCTAAGAAGGAAGGTGTGAAAATGGCCAGCTGGAAAAGAAATTTAATGATTTGTTGGCTTGGTTGTTTTACCACTGCAGCCGGTATGAGTTTAGTAATTCCTTTCCTATCCTTTTATATTGAGAAACTTGGCGTGACTGGAACTTCTAATATCGCACAGTGGTCAGGAATTGCATTTGGGGTAACATTTTTAATGGGTGCCATTGTATCGCCTTTATGGGGGAAACTTGGTGATACACATGGACGAAAATTGATGCTTATTCGTGCTAGTCTCGGTATGGCGATTATTATGACACTTATGGGATTTGTGACAAATGTGTATCAATTAGTTGCCCTTCGTTTTTTAATGGGAGCGGTATCTGGTTTTCTTTCTACAGCAATGACATTTATTGCTGCAGAAACACCGAAAGAGCATTCTGGTTGGGCGATTTCTACAATCTCAACTGGAGGGGTTAGCGGTTCCTTACTTGGACCAATGCTCGGTGGGTATTTATCAGAGTTAATTGGTATGAGATATGTATTTTTCGTAACAGGCGCTTTTTTATTTCTATCCTTTATTATTGTCTTTTTCTTTTTAAAGGAAGAAAATCGTTCTGTTCAACCGAAAAAAGCACAACCGAAAAAAGTATGGACGATGGTTCCAGCAAAACATTTTATTATGAGCTTATTTGTCGTTACATTTATGATTCAACTTGCAAATATGTCGATACAACCTATTATTACATTATATGTAAAGCATTTGGCGGGGGCGCACACAGCGCATATTGAAACCATCGCGGGGGCTGTTATGTCCGCAACAGGCTTGGCTGTAATTTTAGCAGCTCCTCGATTAGGACGTTTATCTGATCATATTGGTCCGCAAAAAACATTGATTGTAGCTTTGTTTGTTGCAGGGATTGTTTTTATTCCACAAGCTTTTGTGACCTCTGCTTGGCAATTGTTAATTTTACGATTTCTTTTAGGAATTGCACAAGCTGGATTATTACCTTCTGTACAAACGCTACTAAAAAAACACACACCAAATCACATCACTGGCCGTATTTTTGGATATAATCAATCCTTTCAATTTTTAGGAAATATGATTGGTCCCGTACTTGGAGGGCAGGTAGCCGCGCATGCTGGTTTCCAATATGTATTCTTTTCAACTGCCGCGCTATTATTTATAGCTTGTATTTGGGTATATTTCCATAATAGACATGCAGAAGTGACAGGAAAAGAAGGATTGAAAGTTAGTTAACAAGGTGAATAAATATAAAGTGAAGCATAATTTATATAGTTTCAGTTTATAAGAATCGAATTTTAGGACATTATAAAAAGCACATCACCATAAAAATGTGATGTGCTTTTTCTGTGTCGAACTCCGTTAACAGAACTTTTATCGTTCGGTCTGTTAACGGGAATATATGACTCAAACAAAGATGGTAATAAAGTGATAATTTATTTAAGAGAATGCAAAATTATCATAAAGCTAACCAAATTGTTGTTTAGGAGGATTTTTATTTACCATGGTTTACTCAGAACACAAAGTATCATCATAATAAGTTGATGTTTGGAAGAAACTTGTGTTTAGATCTATCTGACTTAAAAGGTTTTGTCAGCAATAGATTTTTCTAATACTTTTAACTTTCTAGTTATGAATTTTTTATACGGAATGTTACTAACATGTCTACGTTTCCATAACAAAGAATGTAAAAATAGCATTACCATCTATTGTTTGACAATTATATTTTAAGCAAACTTTAGTAAAAAAATCAATAGCATAGAATAAATCTTTTAACAAAATTTTGAGAGAATTCTTCTTTAAGTACGTAAAGGGCATACTTCAAAAGTTGTTTTCGTCCTATAACTGAGAAGCTTCCACTTCAAACTTTGCTAATTCTCTTCATACAAATTAAAACTGAAAGCAAAGATAGCTTAATGTTCCAAGCTCATAGCTACGATGAATGACTTTTCCTTTCGTATCTCCACTACCCATAGCGATGAAAAGAGGGACAAAATGTTCTGGTCTTGGAACGGCTAAATGTGCATGAGGAGCATTTGTTTCCCAATGAAATAAAGCATTTGTATCATTTTTTTCTACATGATGAATGATCCAATCATCGAACTCTATTGCCCATTTTTCAGGTTCTGTTTGGCCCCATTTCAGTGCTCGTAAGTTATGAACCGTAACCCCGCTACCAATTACTAAAATATCTTCTTGACCGAGTCCTTTGATAGCTTGTCCAATTTCAAATTGTTCTTTTGCTGGAAGGAATGGATGCACAGAAATTTGAATAACAGGTATATTAGCTTTTGGATACATGCGGTGAAGTAGCGTCCATGAACCGTGGTCTAATCCGCGAGTTATATCTCTTCGCACAGGAATTCCTTTACTTTTAAACTTTGCTTCTAATAATGATGCAATGGTAGAAGAACCTTTTGCTTTATATTTGATTTCGTATAATTCGGGAGGGAATCCTCCAAAATCGTAAATCGTTTCATATTCATCATCAGAGGATGAAATTGTCAACATTTCACTTTCCCAATGAGCTGTAAATATCACAATTGCTTTCGGTGTATATATTTCGCCAAGTGTTTTTAGAAAACGTGTATAATCTGTATCTTGAATCGCAAGCATGGGTGAACCATGAGCTAAAAATAATGATGGCATCATAAATGAACCTCCTAAAAAATATATAGTTACTTTATGTAAGTAACTATATATTTTTATTATTTATATGTCAATACATTTATCCATTCATTTGTTACAAGAATCATAGTAAGAGGTGTTCATATTAAAAAGTACATCAAACAGGAAGTGTTTGTCAGGGGAGAGAGAATTACATATAATACATAATAAGAATTATGAATACTCATTCATTTTATGATATATATGGAATAGATTTAGGGGGCGATTACAATGAAATTACAAGAAAGCTTCGTTACGGTATCAGATGGGTCTGAAATTTATTTATACAAGTGGCTACCAGAAAACGAACTTCGAGGCATTATACAAATTGCCCACGGCATGACAGAACATGCAGGGGTTTATACAGAATGTGTTAAGGCATTCATACAAGCTGGATACGGTGTTTATGCTCATGATCATAAGGGACATGGAAAGACAGTAAAGAGAGAAGACGATTATGGGCACTTTGAACCAGAAGTAGGCTGGGATCAAGCTGTTTCTGATATTATTTTTGTATCGGAGTTTATTCGGAAGGAGCAAACATGTCCACTTTTTTTATTGGGACATAGTATGGGCTCTTTTTTATCTAGACGTGCTGTACAACTTCGAGGCGAATTATATGATGGTTTTCTTATTTCTGGGACAGGTGGAAACCCAGGATTGTTAGGGATAATAGGTCATAAAATAGCAACGATTGAAATGAAGCTTCGTGGTACAAAAACGAAAAGCCCGATGTTAAACTTTTTATCGTTCGGAAATTTCAACTCGCATTTTAAACCAAATCGAACAAAGTTTGATTGGTTATCTTCCGATACAAGCCAAGTTGATAAATATATAGAAGATCCATTGTGCGGATTTATTTGCTCAACAAGTTTTTATCGTGAATTATTTAAAGGTGTACTTGAAGTGAACAAAGTAAAGGAATATGAGAAAACGCCTAAAGATCTGCCTATCCATATTTTTTCTGGAGATCGTGATCCAGTAGGGAATATGGGGAAAGGTGTAAAAGAAGTATATGATACATATAAAAAATGCGGTATAAAAGATGTAACACTTCGCTTATATGAAAATGGGAGACATGAAATGTTTCATGAAGTAAATCGAGAAGAGGTTTTTCAAGATGTAATCTCCTGGTTAAATGAACATACTGCGTAAGAAAAGCTCTCACTAGAAATATAAGTCGGAGCTTTTTATTTAAATATATATTTTTTATGATGTGAAGAATGATTATAGATTAATAGTTTACATGAAAGGAGAATAAATGATGATCATTCGAGAAACGATATTAGAAGAAGCAAATGAACTAAGTAAACTCGCACTTCGTTCAAAGGCAACGTGGGACTATAGTACGCAATTTCTAGCAGCTTGTAAGGAAGATTTAACAATTACGGAATCATATATAAAAAACAATTATGTCTATGTTTTAGAAAATGCGGGAGTAACAATTGGCTTTTTTTCATTTATACGTAAAGATAGAGATATTCTTGATTTTCTCTATTTACATCCGCATTACAAGGGGAAAGGGTATGGAAAAATGTTATGGAAAGCTGTTGTAGAAAAAGCAATTGAATTAGGGATAACATGCTTTATCATTGAGAGCGATCCAAATGCAAAAGGATATTATATGAAAATGGGAGCAAAGTTAATTGGAGAAACGCCTTCAACAGTATTGAAAGGTCGGAGTTTACCTCTTTTGCAGTATGATGTATAAAGCGGTTCATATATAGGGGATGATGAAATGGAAGAGTTAACTTGGGAGGAAATATGTAAAGTGCTCATGAAATCGTGGTCACTTGAAACGAGCTCCAAATGGTCAGAAAGAAATCCAGCGAAAGGACAATGCGGTGTAACAGCACTTGTAGTAAACGATTTCTTTGGTGGTGAAATAAAGAAGACGAGAGTCGGTGAAGATTGGCATTTTTATAATGTGATAGATGGCAGGAGATATGATTTTACAGCAGTGCAATTTAAGGAGGAAATCATTTACGAGGATACGATTTCAAGCAGAGAAGAAGCGTTTGCGGATACAAATAGAACACAATATAATACGCTAAAACAAAATGTATGTAGGGAATACAAGAAACTTTTGACTCTTTAAAATGATTAAGTTACTATAATAGTGGTAACCAATTGAGGAAGAATTATATTTTAAAGAATCGAGAGGGGAAATATTTTTGAAAACAGCTTATGTAAGCGCTACAATTGTGACGCTTAATGAACAAAATGAAGTATTTGAAAATGGATATATTATTGTAGAGGATCATACGATTATAGAAGTGCAACATGGAGATTTTTCTAAACACGATCAAGTGGATGAGGTCGTTGATTTAAAAGGAAAATGGTTATTACCAGGTCTTGTGAATACACATACTCATATTGTAATGAGTCTTTTGCGCGGTATCGGGGATGATATGTTATTACAACCGTGGCTTGAAACGAGAATTTGGCCTCTTGAACGTCAATTCACTCCAGAGCTTGCCGTTGCGAGTACAGAACTTGGTTTGTTAGAAATGGTGAAAAGTGGGACAACAACCTTTTCGGATATGTTTAACCCAATTGGTATCGACCAAGATGCGATTATGGAAACGGTTCGTAATAGTGGAATGCGTGCAGCGGTTTCAAGAACTTTATTTAGTTTTGGTACAAAAGAAGATGAGAAAAAAGCAATTCAAGAAGCAGAGAAATATGTGAAACGATATTATCGTGAACATGATATGTTAACAACGATGGTTGCACCTCATAGTCCATATACATGTTCTACAGAAATGTTAGAAGAGTGTGCAAGAATTGCAATGGAAAACAATACGATGGTTCATATTCATCTTTCAGAAACAGAGCGCGAAGTACAAGATATTGAAAAGCAGTATGGGAAACGCCCTGTAGAATATATCGAGAGCTGCGGTTTATTTAAGAGACCGACAGTCATTGCGCATGGTGTTGTGCTCAATGAAAATGAGCGCACTTTCTTAGCTGAACATGATGTGCGTGTAGCGCATAATCCAAATAGTAATTTAAAGCTTGGGTCTGGAATTGCAAATGTGAAAGCAATGCTAGAAGCGGGTATTAAAGTAGGGATTGCAACTGATAGCGTGGCATCTAACAATAATTTAGATATGTTTGAAGAAATGCGCATTGCAACTTTATTACAAAAAGGAATTCATCAAGATGCAACTGCATTACCAGTTGAAACGGCTCTTTCACTCGCAACAAAAGGAGCAGCAGAAGTAATTGGGATGAAACAGACAGGTTCTATTGAAAGAGGAAAGTGTGCGGATTTTATTACGATTGATCCAGCAAACAAACCTCACTTGCAACCAGCTGAAGAAGTATTATCCCATCTTGTTTATGCAGCAAGTGGAAAAGATGTGTCTGATGTTGTCATCAATGGAAAACAAATTATGTGGAACGGCGAGTGCAAAACATTAGATGAAGAGAGAATCATTTTTGAGGCTAGACGTTATAAGCATGGTTTGCAAATGTAATTCGTATAAGAATGCTATTTTTTCGTGAAATCGAAAAAATAGCATTTTTAAATTGATAAGCGGATAAAGATTCATGGAGGTGTAACACTTTTTCAGTAAACTTTCTGCTATAATAAAGAGCGTTTTATAATAATTATTGAATGTAAGGAGAATAATTCATGAAGCAAGAAAAGAGTCGCTTACTTATGCTTACCATTATGACATTTTTTATTTTAGCAGCTTGTAATAAAAGCGAGGATAAAATACATAAAGAAGCTCAAAAACAAGTGTTAAACGTAACGATAGCAGAAGAAATGCCATCTCTTGATGTAGCGAAAGCAATGGATGGCACATCGGCACATGTAATGCAAAATATATTTGAAGGATTATATGTATTAGATCGTGATGATAAACCAATCCCTGGTGTTGCCGAGTCATTTGAGAAAAGCGGAGATGGTAAGAAATATACATTTCATTTGCGCAAAAATGCAAAATGGTCCAATGGTGAATCGGTAACTGCACATGATTTCATTTTTTCTTGGAAGCGAACATTAGCCTCTGACACAGCCTCTCCCTATGCTTACATGTTATTTGACATAAAAAATGCAAAAGAAATAAATAAAGGTGAATTACATGTAGATCAACTGGGAGCGAAAGCGTTAGATGATTATACATTAGAGGTACAATTAAATAGGCCTATTCCTTATTTTCTACAATTGTTAACATTGCCGATTTATTTACCGCAACATGAACCATTTGTGAAAGAACAAGGGGAACGTTATGGGTTAGAACCTAACCATCTTATTTATAATGGGGCATTTGTACTAGAGGAATGGAAGCATGAGCAAGAGTTTCAGTTGAAGAGAAACGAGACATATTGGGATAAAGAAAAAGTGAAATTAGACGAAATAAATTTTCACATTGTAAAAGATACAGCGACAGCTGTGAATTTGTATGAATCTGGCGTACTTGATCGAACACCTATTAATTCTACCTTTGTAGATCGTTACAAAAATAACAAAGAGTTACACATGTCAAGTGAATCAGCAATTGCTATGCTTCGCTTTCATGAAGGAGATGCGTTACTAGCAAACAAAAAAGTTCGCCAGGCCATTTCATTTGCCATAAATAAAAAAGAAATGGTAAATCATTTTATTAATAATGGTGCAGTTCCTGCATATGGCTTAATTCCTAGCGGATATGAAAATGAAGTAACTAAAAAAGATTTTCGGAAGGAAAATGGAGAGATCGCAGGTTATGACGTTGAAAAAGCAAAGGAACTTTGGAGTGAAGCGAAAAAAGAGCTTGGTACTGAAAAGGTTACGATAGAATTTCTGACATTTGAGCAAGATAATGCAAAACGCCTAGCGGAGTATATAAAAGGAGAGTTAGAAAAACATTTAAGCGGTTTAACATTACAAATTAAACAGCAACCATTCAAACAAAAATTACAATTAGAGCAAACTGGACAGTACGATATTTCAATGGTCATATGGGGACCTGATTATAAGGATCCCATTAATTACTTAGAATTATTTACGACAGATAGTCCGAATAATCGGATGCAATATTCTAATCCCGATTATGATAACTTAATTAAGCAGGCTAAATATGATATTGTATTAGATTCAAAGAAAAGATGGGAAACCTTGCAACTAGCGGAACGAATCATATTGGAAGATGCAGCTGTGGCACCTCTTTATTATAAAGGTTCTGCATATATGCAAAAAGAATATGTAAAAGGCATTGAAGAACATCAATTCGGTGGCATATATACGTACAAATTTGCCTATATAGATAAGAAATAATAGAGACTTGCTACAAGAAAGAGTAGAGTGCTTGAGTGAAAAGTGCTTTACTGCTCTTATTTTCTCGAATGTAAAGAGGTTTAAAAACTTATGGAGCAGATGTACTAGCCTCTGGTACAGTTGTATCTGTTCAAAATGATGAATTTGACTTAAAGCCCGGAGCGGATAATTCTAATTCTATGGTTGGGAATCACATATATATACGTTTAGATGAAACAGGAACATATTTAGTACTAGCCCATTTGAAGAAAGGATCCGTACGAGTGAAGAAAGGTCAGCATATAAAAGAAGGCACAGTCGTTGCGAATGTTGGGAATTCTGGAAATTCTAGTGAGCCCCATTTACACATACATCATCAGCGGCAAGATCCATCGAAAACAAGTATATTTCTAACGGAAGGACTTCCTTTATATTTTCGAGGGATTCAAGGTCCTGCAGCGCCAAAAGGTGGCGTTCGAATAGAGCAGGGAAAAGATGTTCCAGTAGGGGACAGTGTAATCCCGTTACCTCTCTAATTTTGGTGAAAAGAGAGAAGGAAAAAAGATCTCATCTATATTTGATGAGATCTTTTTTCTATTGACCTGTAAATGTTTGATACAGTAAGAAAATATTTAAGGCGATAACGAGTGCGGCAATAATCCAAGCCATTACAGTCGTTATGGGATGGTTGGAAAGTACTCCCATAATTTTTTTACTGCTTGTAAATATAATAAGTGGGACAAGTGCAAAAGCGATTCCAAATGATAATACAACTTGACTCATAACGAGAGCATATGTTGGATTTACCCCTAAGGCGATAATAACAAGTGGTGGAACCATTGTAATAAAGCGTCGTAAATATAAAGGGATGTGCATTCGAATAAACCCTTGCATAATAATGTCACCAGACATTGTTCCGACAGAAGAACTAGATAAGCCTGCAGATAATAATCCAACTCCAAAAAGGCTGGCGGATATCGGTCCCGCTAAGTTACCAAATTCTCTAAAAGCGACATCTAAATCTTCAACGTGCAATCCGTTTTTAAAGAAAAGAGCCGCAGCTACGATGAGCATACTTGCATTAATTGCTCCGGCAATCACCATAGCAATCATAATATCGATGAACTCAAAGCGGAAAATTTGTTTGCGCTGTTCATCTGTTGTTCCTACAACGCGGCGCTGTGTTAAAGCAGAATGTAAGTAGATGGCATGTGGCATTACTGTTGCTCCTAAAATGCCAGCTGCAAGTAAAATGCTATCTACACCTTGGAATTTTGGGATAAATAGTCCTGATAGAAGAGGGCTTAGCTCTGGTTTTGCATAGAATACTTGTACACCAAATGCAACAACAACGATAAAGACCATCCCTGTAATGATAGCCTCTAATGGTCTAAAGCCGCGGCGCTGAAATTCGAGTATAATAAATGATCCAGCTGCAGTAATGAAAGCGGCTGGTAACATGGGAATGCCAAATAGTAAATATAAACCTAAAGCAGCTCCGATAAATTCGGCTAAATCAGTGGCCATAATAACGAGCTCACCTTGTATCCATAAACCGATTGAAACTGGTTTTGGAAAATGTTCGCGTGCTACTTCAGGAAGGTTTTTACCAGTTGCAATTCCGAGTTTTGCTGAGAGAGTCTGGATTAAAACCGCCATTAAATTAGAAGCGAGAATGACCCAAAGTAATAAATAACCATATTGTGAACCCGCTGCAATATTTGTCGCAAAGTTTCCAGGATCAATATAAGCAACAGAAGCGATAAAGGCAGGCCCAAGAAAAGGAAGCAGTCTTTTTAGTCCTTTTATTTCACCACTTAAAGCAAGATGAGCAGATTGACTAGTTGTACTTTGCGGAGGGATGTTTTTCTCTTTTGTTATATTATTAGTCATAGTGGTTTCCCCCTTTAATTCTTAACGTAATGAAACTATTGTATGATTCTTATTAAGCATTTCAATACATTTAAATATTTTCGTAATATCTTTATTTGAACACGAATGTTTCCTTAATGCAAATTATATGACTATACACAAAAAAGTGCGTGTGAGAATGAAGAAAGAAATCACTATGTAACAAAAATAAAAAAGACGATGCATATAGAATGAAACGCTAGATATTTTGGATCGTAAAGAAAATAACCTATAATTTGGAATGGAAAAAAGACTTTTCTCTTTGTAAATAAGCCTTATAGCATATAAATTGCTGGAAACTAAATTGTATGTTATATAATATATTAGGGTTACAACATAACCATAGTGTTTTGTATGTAATCTTGTTTTTTTTTTTTGTTAACTTATGGAAAATTATAATTAGAAGAAAATGATGTATATATAACTTGGCATGCATTCTCTTATTATTATATGTTTTGATATAATCGTTAACTTATACACGTAATTTTAAAATTTAGATAGGTGGTAGAAATGCATTGGCAATAAAAAAACCATATAGAGTGTTACTGTATTATATGTATACAACAATTGAAAATCCTGAAGAATTTGCTGCGGAGCACTTACAATTTTGTAATTCGCTTGAATTAAAAGGAAGAATTCTTGTCGCAAAAGAGGGGATTAATGGAACGGCTTCAGGTACTACCGAGCAAACGGAAAAATATATGGAAGCAATGAAGAACGATCCGCGTTTTGCTGGAATCGTTTTTAAAGTAGATGAAGCAGATGGGCATGCTTTCAAAAAAATGCATGTACGTCCTCGCTCAGAACTTGTTACGCTTCGCTTAGAAGATGATATTAATCCAAAAGAGCTAACTGGAAAATATTTAGAACCAAAAGAGTTTTATGAAGCGATGCAACAAGAAGAGACGATTGTAATTGATGCACGGAATGACTATGAATATGATTTAGGGCATTTTAGAGGTGCGATTAAACCGGAGATTAAATCATTCCGTGAATTACCAAATTGGATTAAGGAAAATAAGGAAGTACTTGAAGGGAAAAAGATTTTAACGTATTGTACAGGCGGAATTCGTTGTGAAAAATTTTCCGGTTGGTTAGTGCGAGAAGGATTTGAAGATGTAAGTCAGCTTCATGGTGGAATTGTCACATATGGTAAAGACCCTGAGGTTCAAGGTGAACTATGGGACGGACAATGTTACGTATTTGATGAGCGTATCGCTGTTCCGGTAAACCAAAAAGAACATGTTATTGTGGGCAGAGATCATTTTACAAACGAGCCATGTGAGCGTTATGTAAATTGTGCAAATCCAGAATGTAATAAGCAAATTTTATGTTCAGAAGAAAACGAAGCGAAATATTTACGTGCATGTTCTCATGAATGCCGCGTTCATCCACGAAATCGCTATGTAAAAGAACACGAATTAACAGAAGAACAAGTTGCTGCTGCATTAGAAAAAATTGAAGCAGAAAATCAAGTGAAACTAGGATAATCTTTTTTAGTAGCTGCCTATAAGTCGGTGAAACCGACTTATAGGCAGCCTTTTTTAATTTTATAAACAGAAGAGACTATGCACAATTACATATTCGTGAAATAATTATTTCAATATAACACTATCTCTTGTGGAGAAACAAGATTTTTTACTATTATGCATAGATATTTTAAAGTGAAAAATCTTGATTACTTTATTTTAAAATAAGGAGATAAATCATTGGAGATAAAGGGCAATAAAATAGTTCTTTACGTTAATAAGGCGCTGTGTTTAAATAATTTTACAGTACAGAACTTGAATGAAAAACAAAAGATTGTTTTCTACGATTTTGCTAAAAATGAATAATATTTTCATGTAATTTATGCAATGCGTGAATGGGCCCATTTTTCTATGCTTTTTAGTAAATTCAAGTTTGTGTTGTATTTTCAATTTCGTAAATAGGAAGAGAGTGCAAGGGCTGAATGTTAATTGTCCCTATTTATGAAGGGTAACAACTGAATCTGTATAAAAAATAAATTGTTAATTTATACATTAGGAGGAATTAAAGTGAAAAAGACTTTAATTGCGGGGTTATTGGCTACAGCAGCATCTACAAGTTGGCTTACCGATGTAAACGCTTACTACGAAGGGGAGCAATCTGGATTACAGCCAATGTATGCACAAAATGTAATGACTCCAAATACATTTTCAAATTCAATTAGAATGTTAGGAGCGCAGTCCCCGCTTATACAAGCATATGGATTGATTATTTTGCAGCAACCGGATATTAAGGTGAGCGCGATGAGTAGTTTGACGAATCATCAAAAGTTTGCAAAGGCAAATGTTCGAGAATGGATTGATGAATATAATCCAAAGTTAATTGATTTAAATCAGGAAATGATGAGGTACAGCATAAGGTTTAATAGCTATTACAACAAATTATATGGATTAGCGGAAAAAATAAATGAGGATGAACAAGCAGCGGTCGATTTTACAAATGCCTATGGAAAACTTCAAGGGCAGGTACAAATGATTCAGGATAATATGGAACAAACATTGTTTGAGTTAAACAGGTTTAAAGCACTGTTAACGAAAGATAGCCAAAGCTTATCACAAAAGGCCGATGAGGCTATTCAATCATTGCAAGGGGCAAATGGAGATATTGTTAAGATAAGAGCAGATATAAAAAGAATACAAGAAGAAATTCAAACAGACCTTAGTGATATTTTAAATCGGCCACAAGAAATCGTCAAAGGATCTATTCATATAGGAAAAAAAGTATTTACAATAACAAATCAAACAGCGCAAACAAAAACGATAGACTTTGTTTCAATTGATTCTTTAAGCGATGAAATTGTAAATGCTGCGGATAGTCAAACAAGAGAAATAGCCTTACGGATTCAACAAAAGCAAAAAGAGTTACTACCGCTAATTCAAAAATTAGCAAAAACGGAAGCAGAGGTAACAGAAATTACTTTTGTTGAAGATCAAGTAAGCAGTTTTACGGAGCTCGTTGATCGACAAATTACAACTTTAGAATATGTATTAAATGATTGGAAAGTATTGAATCAGAATATGATCCAAATCAAAACAAATATTGACTCTGGAACATATACAAACGGTAGTCTGCTTCAAAAGCATTTCAATCAGCTAAAGAAATCTAGCGATGAGATAAAAAAACAAACGAGTCAATTTGAAGATTACATTACAAACGTCGAAGTACATTCGTGAAAAAAGCATACATATTGCATGATTAGGGAGAGAAAGAAAATGAATAAAAAACCTTCTAAAGTAATGACTTTATCAGCACTTATGATGGTGTTTGCAGCAGGAAATATGATGCCGGCGCATACTTTTGCAGCAGAAAATATGAAATCAGTTTCAGTTCATGCGGTGGCGAAAGCATATCATGAATATGAAGAGTATTCACTAGGTCCAGAGGGATTAAAAGATGCAATGGAACGCACTGGTTCGAATGCTTTAGTAATGGATTTATATGCTTTAACAATAATAAAACAAGGAAATGTTAGTTTTGGAAATGTAACAACGGTTGATGCTCCTTTAAGGGCAAAAATTGTGCAGCACCAAAATACAGCGCGAAGTAATGCAAAACAATGGTTAGATGTATTGAAGCCGCAGCTTATTTCTACAAATCAAAATATCATTAATTATAATACGAAATTCCAAAATTATTATGATACTTTAGTGAAAGCTGTAGATACGAAAGATAAAGCAACTCTGACAAAGGGATTAACAAGGTTGTCTAATAGTATTACAGAAAATAAAGAACAAGTTGACAAGTTAGTAGAAGACTTGAAACGATTCCGGAATAAAATGACAGCAGATACACAAAACTTCAAAACGGATGCAAATCAAATTACATCTATTTTAGCTAGTCAAGACGCAGGAATTCCACTATTGCAAAGTCAAATCACAACATACAATGAGGCGATGAGTAAGTATAATGCACTTATTATTGGTTCCTCTGTAGCCACAGCTTTAGGCCCAATTGCGATTATAGGTGGTACAGTTGTCATCGCTACTGGAGCGGGAACGCCGTTAGGAGTGGCACTAATCGCAGGTGGTACAGCAGCAGTAGGTGGAGGTACAACGGGAATTGTTTTAGCAAAAAAAGAACTTGACAATGCACAGGCAGAAATTCAAAAAATAACAGGTAAAATTACTACTGCACAATTAGAAGTAGCAGGGTTAACAAATATTAAAATGCAAACAGAATATTTAACAAATACAATTGACACTGCGATTACAGCGTTACAAAATATTTCAAATCAGTGGCATACAATGGGAGCAAAATATCATTCATTACTTCAAAATGTGGATTCTATTAGTCCTGAAGATCTTGTGTTTATGAAAGAAGATCTTAGCATCGCAAAAGATAGCTGGAAAAATATTAAAGATTATGCGGAGAAAATTTATGCTGAGGATATTCAAGTAGTAGATAGGGAAAAAGTATAATGCTCTTTTAATTTATATATTTTTATGTAACAATTTATAATATGTGCAATAAAGAATAGGGGAAAAATATGTACAAGCATTTCTATCAAAAGTGTCTATTATCTATCATGATTATTGGAGTCACAATAAATCATGCATTTCCTCTGCATTCTGTTGCCGAAGAACAAAAAGGTGCAGAAAATGATTCTCTTGGTCCAGCAGGCTTTCAAGAGGCAATGGTGCAAACAACATCAAGCATTTTTGCAATGGATTCATATGCAAAATTAATTCTTGATCAACAAGAAACAGATTTAGATAAGATAAACTCCATTCACGGTGATGTAAGACGAGATATAATCCAACATCAAAGAGATGCAAAAATGAATGCAACAAATTGGATCCATCAAATGAAACCACAAATTATGAAAGTGGATCAAAAGATTATCGATTTTCATACTATTTTTCAAGCGCAATACAACAGCATGCTATTGGCAGTTGATCAGAAAGATCGTGACACATTAAAAGCGAATTTAGAAACATTGTATACGAACATTTTACGCAATCAAAAGGAAGTAGATGCTTTATTAGAGGAGTTAAAAGCGTTCCGGGAGAGAATGGTGAAAGATACAACTCGTTTTAAAAATGATGTGGATCAATTAACTGCGATTTTGGCAAGTACAAATGCAGGGATTCCAGCGCTAGAGCAACAAATTCAGACATATAATGATTCTATAAAAAAGAGCAATGACATGGTCATAGCTGGAGGTGTACTTTGTGTGACTTTACTTACCTGTCTTGCAGGTGGACCGATGATTGCTGTGGCTAAAAAAGATATTGCAAATGCTGAGCGAGAAATCGCGAATGTAAAGGCAAAAATTTCTGGAGTACAAGCGGAGATTGCCATTTTAACAGACGTGAAAAATAAGACAATAAATATGACAGAAACAATTGATGCCGCAATTACAGCGTTACAAAATATTTCAAATCAATGGTATATAGTAGGGGCAAAATATAATAACTTATTGCAAAATGTAAAAGGAATTAGCCCTGAAGAGTTTCATTTTATTAAAGAAGATTTGAATGTAGCAAAAGATAGTTGGAGGGATGTAAAAACATATACAGAAAAACTGCACGAAAGCATAAAAAAGTAGTAGATAGAATCTACTGCTTTTTTTGTCTTCGTTTTGATAGAGGGGAGGAAAGGTCGAATAGTCGAAATTTCGAGAATAAACCTGTATAATGCTTGTAATGAAAGGGAAATACAGGAAAGGATATGTAATGAGTTACTATGGATAAAGAAAAACAACAATTAAGTGTTGAAGTTGCAAGATTATATTATCAATCTGATTATAGTCAACAAGAGATTGCCAATAAGCTGAATATTTCAAGGCCAACCGTTTCAAGACTGCTAAAGTATGCAAAGGAAAAAGGCTTTGTTCAAATTACAATAACAGATCCATTTGCTAATTTAGACAATGTCGGAAATTTACTGAAAGAAAAATATAATTTGTTAGAAACACATGTCGTATTTTCTCCTGTACCAGAATATGCAACAATAACAGATTATATTAGCAAATATGCTGCTGAATATATGGAGAAAACGGTAAAAAATGGAGATATCGTTGGAGTAAGCTGGGGAACGACGATGTATGAAATCGCTCGAAAAATGGCACCGCAGCCTGTAAAGGGAGTAGAAGTAGTTCAATTAAAGGGGGGCATTAGTCATTCGAGTGTAAATACATATGCAAATGAGACGATTGCTTTATTTGCAGATGCTTTTCAAACAACGCCAAGAAATTTACCGCTTCCTGTTATATTTGATAATGCGATAACGAAGGAACTAGTAGAGCAAGATAGACATATTCATCATATTATTGAAATGGGGAAACAAGCGAATATTGCTATTTTTACTGTTGGAACTGTGCGTGATGAAGCACTGTTATTCCGGTTAGGGTATTTGGATCAGGACGAAATGGATCTCTTGAAAAAGCAAGCAGTCGGTGATATTTGTTCACGCTTTTTTGATAACGATGGGAATATTAGTAGTGAGGACATTAATCGGCGTACAATTGGAATTGAACTAGAAGAATTAAAATTAAAGAAACGTTCGATTCTTGTTGCAGGAGGTTCGCGAAAAGTAAAGGCAATCGACGGTGCATTAAGAGGGAAATATGCGAATATCTTAATTATAGATCAGCATACAGCAAAAGAATTATTACATTATCAAAAAGATTAAAATAAGGGCTTTCTCAAACCTATTATTTTGGGAAAGGCTTTTCAGTATACAGTTCATTTTAATATAAGAAAATAAGAGGATAATACTTTATGAAGTATGGAAAAGAAGGCTCCTTGGTGGATTGTTCTTTTCAAAAACTAGAGATTTCGTCATGATAGTTCTTGATTTTTAAAAACGATAAATGAACATAATTTCAAAAGCTTATTTACATGTGTTCAAATGAGGGTTAAAATGAAGTTGTTAAAAGAGATAAGGAGTGAAAGATATGAACATTGCAAAGTTAATTGATCATACAGTTTTGAAACCGAATTCTAAAAAAGAAGATGTAATGAAAGTCATTGAAGAGGCAAAGAAATATAATTTTGCTTCCGTTTGTATTAATCCTACATGGGTAAAATTAGCTGCTGAAGAATTAGCAGGACATGATGTGGATGTTTGTACTGTGATTGGATTTCCATTAGGTGCAAATACGACTGAAACAAAAGTATTTGAAACAAAAGATGTAATTGCTAAAGGTGCAACGGAAGTAGATATGGTAATCAACGTAGGTGCTTTAAAAGATGGTGATGATGAATTCGTTGAAAAGGATATTCGTGAAGTTGTACAAGCAGCAAAAGGAAAAGCACTTGTTAAAGTTATTATCGAAACATGCCTATTAACAGATGAGGAAAAAGTACGTGCTTGTGAATTATCAGTGAAAGCTGGTGCAGATTTTGTAAAAACTTCAACAGGCTTCTCAACTGGTGGAGCGACTGCTGAAGATATCGCATTAATGCGTAAGACAGTAGGACCAAATGTTGGGGTAAAAGCATCTGGTGGCGTTCGTACACGTGAAGATGCAGAAAAAATGATTGAAGCTGGTGCTTCAAGAATCGGAGCTAGTGCAAGTGTTGCGATTGTATTAAATGACGAAAAAGGCGCTACAGACAATTATTAAGTAAAAAATAGATAAGGAGCAATAGATACACATATAGAGTATCTATTGCTTTCCCATTTAAAAAAGTGTAAGCGGATACGAAGGAGGGGAGGTTTGTTATAAAATATGTTCTAAGTATCGCTTGATTAGCAAGTAATATATAGAAGGAAAGTGAAATTTCATCTTTAGAATATATCGAGTTTAGGGAGGAAATAACATGGATAAAAAAAAGTATATTGAAGCAGCAACAAAGATGCTAGAAAAAGCTTACATTCCATATTCTAAATTTCCTGTTGGTGCGGCACTCGTTACAAAAGAAGGTAAAATCTATACGGGTTGTAATATAGAAAATGCATCATATGGATTATGTAACTGTGCTGAAAGGACGGCGATCTTTAAAGCGGTATCAGAAGGGGAACGTCATTTTAGCTATTTAGTAGTTACAGGTAAAACGGATGGGCCTATTTCACCATGCGGAGCTTGTAGACAAGTTATTGCGGAATTTTGTGATCCCAAAATGCCAGTATTATTAACAAATGTCAAAGGTGATGAAAAGGAAGTAACAGTTGAGCAGCTATTACCTGGTGCATTTTTAAAAGGCGATTTAGTTTAATTTCATTTTGATAAGATAAAAGAGAGCCGAAAATTTTTATATAAATATCGGCTCTTTTTACGTGCTAAATGCTATTCATTTAGCAGAATTAGATTTTCCGAATTACAAATTTCCATTCAGTATCTTATAATTTTTGTGATTGACTACTGTTCTATCGAATTCAAAAGTGCCACCGCTTATATTTGTGATTTCAACTAATACAGATTCACTGTATAGTTTCACGACTGAGCCTGTAATGGTAACATTTCCACGCTCAAATTGTATCATATCTCCAACATTTGCTTTCATAGAACCACCCCAATGAACAGAAATATTTTTATATTATATACATTAAAACATGAATTGTTGCATTCGTGAATATTTAATTGCATTTATTAAAGGAAAAGAACTATAAGATAGAAAAAATAAAAGAAAGTTTATTTTGAATTTCGTTTTTTTCTATACGTATTCTCTAAACTTGGCAATATGACCGTTATATCAAATCATGAGTTTCTATTGTGAAGGCGGAAAGAATAAGCGTATAATATATAGGTCTTATACATAAATACATTGCGAATGATAAAAAGAAAGATTTATGTATCATCGCTTTTAACAGATCAAATGAAAAGTAACACTGGAATTTAGATAGGGAGTTATAAAATGAAATTAATTATTGCCGAGAAACCAGATCAAGGTTTAGCTCTTGTTTCACAATTTAAATACCGCCGGAAAGATGGGTATTTAGAAGTAGAAGCAAATGAGTTATTTCCAAATGGAGCTTATTGTACATGGGCAATTGGTCATTTAACGCAGTTATGTAATCCAGAACATTATCACGCTGAGTGGAAAAAATGGTCGCTTGATACGTTACCGATGATTCCAGAGCGTTTTCAATTTGAAGTAACAAAGTCGAAATATAAACAATTTAATGTGGTGAAACAGCTGTTACATAATCCGCAAGTGACCGAAATCATTCATGCAGGTGATGCAGGACGTGAAGGGGAACTGATTGTGCGAAATATTATTAACCTTTGTAATGTGCAAAAGCCGATGAAACGTCTTTGGATCTCATCTTTGACAAAACAGGCTATTTATCAAGGGTTTAAAAACTTACTTGATGAATCAGATACGATCAATACGTACTATGAAGCATATACAAGATCTTGCGCCGATTGGGTCGTTGGCATGAATGCATCGCGCGTCTATAGCATTTTACTAAAGAAAAAAGGAATGAATGATGTTTTTTCTGCTGGACGTGTTCAAACGCCAACATTAGCGTTAATTGTAAAACGTGAAAAAGAAATAGAAAACTTTAAATCAGAACCGTTTTGGGAAGTGTTCGCAACCTTTAATATTGAAGGTAAGAAATATGAGGGTAAATGGGAAAAAGATGGTGAATCCCGCTTAAAAGACCCTAATATGGCGAATAAAATTGCCGCTTTTTGCCAAGGAAAACCAGCTGAAGTAAAAGAAGTGAAAACGGAGCGCAAGGAATTTCAGCCGCCGCTTTTATTTAATTTGTCATCGCTACAAGCAACGGCGAATAAAGCATTTAAATTTTCACCGAAAAAAACGTTAGATATTACACAAGCGTTGTATCAAAAAGGGATTGTTTCTTATCCTCGTTCTGACTCGAACTATGTAACACAAGGTGAGGCAGCAACGTTTCCTGATATTTTGCAAAAGTTAAGTCAATTTGATGAATATAAAGGGGTGTTGCCAGCCCCAATTGAATCGATTAGGAATAATAAGCGTTATGTGAATGAAAAGAAAGTGACAGATCACTATGCGATTATACCGACAGAACAAGTTACGAATCCAAATAAGCTATCTGGTGATGAAAAGAAAATTTACGATATGATTGTAAGAAGACTGATTGCCGCTCATTATGAAGTTGCTATTTTCGACTATACAACAATAACAACCCTTGTAGATGGACGGGCTGAATTTATTTCAAAAGGGAAACAACAAATTCAAGAAGGATGGCGGAAAGTCATCTTTCAAGATGATAAGGACGATGAAACGATCCTTCCAATTGTTACAGAAGGGGAAGAAGGAAAAGTTGTAAAAGTGAAAGTAAAAGAAGGAAAAACGCAGCCGCCGAAGCGTTATACAGAAGGGCAATTGATTACGTTAATGAAAACGGCAGGAAAATATTTAGATAATGAAGAGCTTGAAAAAGTGTTAAAGAAAACAGAAGGTTTAGGGACTGAAGCGACTCGGGCTGGTATTATTACAATGCTGAAAGACCGTAAATATATAGATGTGAAGAAAAACCAAGTGTATGCAACGGATAAAGGGAAAGTACTTATTACAGCGATTGGGGATAAAATTTTAGCTTCACCAGAAATGACAGCAAAGTGGGAGCAACGTCTTGCAGAAATTGGAGAAGGAAAAGCATCACCAGCGACTTTCATGGAACAAACGAAGAAGCTATCTGCAAAAATTATTGAAGATGCAATTGAAATGTCTGAGAAATGGGATTTCACAGGCTTAGATGTAGAATCGATTGAACGAAAAGGATCAAAATTTACAACGGGGAAAAAAGTAGGGAAATGTAAAAAATGTGATGGCGATGTGATCGATAAGTCTACTTTTTACGGTTGTTCGAACTATAATACAACAAAATGTGATTTTACAATTTCAAAAAAAATATTAGGCAAAACAATCTCACAAAAAAATATGACAAAACTATTGAAAGGTGAACAAACTGACTTAATTAAAGGATTTAAGAAAAATGATAAAACGTTTGATGCAAAGTTAGAATGGAAAGATAATAAAATAAACTTTGTGTTTGAAAATTAATAGTTGTTAACTAATAAAAAAGTGTTTTACGAATATGAAATGACAAAAATGATACGTCTATGCATTTTTGAAAATAAAACCCCTAATTCCCTTTGAATGAGCTGGACCACTGATGTGAGACAGGAGTAAAACACCTACGCTACCTGTTCCCTATACTCAATCGGGGACAGGTAGTTTCATTTTTTAAACGGTTATATGTGATTAGAATCATGCAGGAAATGATTCCCTTTTTCTAGTACGATAGAATTTGTAAGACATTCCTTTTTTGGTTGTAGCATTCTTCGGACTTTATGGTGGAGTGGAAGGATTCGATGACGGCATGATCGAAGCGGTTTCCTTTCCGAGACATGCTTGTGATAATGCCTTTTTCTACGGTTAAATACTGAAAAACATTCTAATGATTTGAATGTATTACTTTGTAAAATTTATGTAAAAGTTTTTAATGCTAAATTGAAAAAACGATATATTAATGCTACATTAATTACGAATTTCGACATTTAGCCTTGGTACGTTATACTCTATTCTTCATGCGATGGACTTTTGAAGAAAGAAGAGCATAATGTAGCCGGAAACATTAGAAAATATGATACAGCGACTGAAAAAGGACGTGTAATGAAGAAAATAACGCCTCAAAATAAATTGAAAACTTTATTAGAAATATTGCTTGTTTCTACTAGACTTGGACTTACATCTTTCGGAGGACCGACCGCACATCTAGGTTATTTTCATGAAGAGTATGTTCGCAAAAGAAAGTGGATGGATGAAAAAAGTTATGCAGATTTAGTTGCTTTATGTCAATGTCTACCGGGACCTGCGAGTAGTCAAGTGGGGATTGGAATTGGTGTCATGCGTGCAGGTATATTGGGAGGAATTCTTTCTTTTATCGGGTTTACTCTTCCTTCTGTGATAGCATTAGTCCTATTTGCATATATACTACAAGATTTAAATATGAGAGAAGCTAGCTGGATTCATGGTTTGAAAATTGTAGCCGTCGTAGTAGTAGCACATGCGATTTTAGGAATGGTTCAAAAGTTGATACCGGATTTACACCGGAAAGCTATTGCATTATTCTCTTTAGTGGGAACGCTATTATGGCAAACGGTTTTTACACAAGTAGCAGTCATTTGTTTATCCGGTCTGATCGGCTATTACATTTATAAAAAACACGTGGACAATGATGAATCAAAACGAAACTTTCCAATCTCTCGAAAGGTAGGATTCATTTGTTTATCATTGTTTTTTGGGTTACTTATTTTCCTGCCAATCCTAAGAGAAATTACATCATTGAATTGGATTGCAATGTTTGATAGTTTCTACCGTTCAGGTTCTTTAGTGTTCGGTGGAGGTCATATTGTTTTACCTTTACTTGAGCGTGAATTTGTTCCGACAGGATGGATGGATCAATCTTCGTTTTTAGCGGGTTACGGTGCTACTCAAGCTGTACCTGGACCGTTATTTACATTTGCAGCATATATTGGTGCTATTATCAGTGGATGGCAAGGGGGATTCATTGCAACGATCGCTATTTTCTTACCAGCATTCCTTCTTATATTAGGGACATTACCTTTTTGGGATCAATTAAGACGAAATCCTAAAATGAAAGGCGCCTTAATGGGAGTGAATGCAGCGGTAGTAGGGATTTTAATTTCAGCTTTCTATCACCCAATTTGGACTAGCGCTATCTTAAAACCTGTTGATTTTGCTTTTGCATCTATATTATTTAGCATGTTAGTATATTGGAAAATGCCACCTTGGGTCATTGTTGTGACCGGTGGTATTGGGGGTACACTCCTATCCCCATTGTAAAATGTATCATTGTATGTAAAACTACCACTTTGTTTGGTAGTTTTTTGTTTCTCTTTAAAAAAGAACATTGTGAAGGATAGGGAAAATACATATAGGAATTTCTAGAGTATCATCAATATAATGAAAACGATAATTGAAACAAATATTAATTATAGATATAGGATTATCACTAAAGAAGTATGATGGGTGCTTATATATTATATGCTATCATATCGTAATAGCCGACAAAAGAGAAATTCCGACAGACCCCAGCCTGTCGGAATTAAGAAAATCTTTAAGCTGCTTTTGATTGTTTTTTCGGTATCAGTAATGGTTGAGGAGGACAAACTTTTTGTGAAAGCTTGGACACGACAAAGATGGCGGAAAATGCTGTAATACATGTCAGTGTTCGAAATTTTAAAATGCACCTGAGGGTGAGTTTTCCAAACGATTTTGATTCAAATCACCCTCAGTAACATTTTTCACGATTTATCTTCTATAGGAATCAATTCGAAAATACTCTCATCTTTTATAGAATCTACTAATTTTTGTAGCCATTTATAATAAGCACGCGATTCTTCTAATTGCTCATAAATCTGCTTTGCATGGGCTTTGATTTCTTCTGACTCTTCCTGATTATTCATCACTTCTCTCAATATTTTTTGAGACTTTCCTAATGCATTCAAATTTATCTTTACCTCTCTTTCCCATTTATGAGAAAAGAAATGAGTGAAAAATTTAAAAAAGTCTTTTTCGGCTACATAAGTATGCTTTCTACTCCCTTTAGTAAAGGTCATTTTGACAATATCAAAGTCTTGTAGCTTTTTTACACTTGTGCTCATACTAGGTTTACTCATTCCTAGTCGTTCACGCATTTCATCTAAATTCATATCATCTTCAAAGTACATGGTTCCATATAATGTTCCTGCACTTCGTGTAACTCCATACAGATCCATTGTTTCAGCAATTGAATCAATTACGAATGTTTTTGCCTTTTCAATAGCCTCATATCCTTTATCGTCCATCTTATAAAAAACCTCCTAGTAGAGAAAAGTCAAATCGTTAAGAATATAAAGTTTATTTTGAACAATGTTTATATTAACGTATTACAGAAAAATGTCAAAAAAATACGTCGATAAATAAATTTTTTATACTTGATAATCCTTTATACGCCAAAGGGTTATAAAATTCTAAATTTAATTTTTATTTTGACAACATTTTTTGCGTATGTTACGTTAATTTTGTTAAAAACGTTAAGAAAAAACTTAACAAATTTAACTTAGTGATTTTCAAAGGAGTGATTGCATGTCTCTAAAAACAATGTATATAAACGGAGAGTGGGTAGAGTCCATTTCTGGAAAAACGAGAAACATCATCAATCCCTTTAATCAAGAAATCATTGCAACTGTAACTGAGGGAGACAAAGAGGATGCCAAGCTCGCGATTAAAGCGGCACGTACAGCATTCGATCAAGGTGATTGGGCCAGTACGCCTGCGAATGAACGCGGAGAACTTGTTCAAAAGATTGCGGAGCTCATTCGCCAAGATAAAGAAGAATTGGCTAAGCTAGAAACCTTAGATACAGGAAAAACATTAATTGAAAGCCAAGCGGACATGGATGACATCGTCAATGTATTTCAATACTTTGCAGGTCTCGCTGATAAGTATGGCGGGGAGATTATCTCTTCTCCTATTCCTAATTCTCAAAGCCGAATTGTTCGTGAGCCTGTTGGAGTTTGTGCTCAAATCACACCGTGGAATTATCCTTTACTTCAAGCAGCATGGAAAATTGCACCTGCGCTAGCTGCAGGAAATACAATTATTGTGAAACCGAGTGAAATTACGCCACTAACGACTATAAAAGTATTTGAATTAATGGAAGAGGCTGGTGTGCCAAACGGAGTAGCTAATTTAGTATTAGGTCCTGGATCGACAGTAGGTTCAGAATTATCTAGTAATCTAGATGTCGATTTTCTTTCTTTTACTGGAGGGATTGAAACAGGGAAGAGAATTATGCAAGCGGCTAGCAGTAATGTAAAGAAAATTGCACTTGAACTCGGCGGGAAAAACCCGAATATTGTATTTGCGGATGCAGATTTTGAAGTAGCAGTAGATCAAGCGCTCAACGCAATTTTTTATCATGCTGGCCAAGTGTGTTCAGCGGGAGCACGCTTACTAGTTGAAGAAAGTATTCACGATGAATTTTTACAAGCTGTTGTTAACCGTGCAAAAAATATAAAATTAGGAAACGGATTTGATAAAGATACGCAATGTGGCCCTCTTATCTCAATGGAACATCGTGCGAAAGTAGAAAGATATGTAGAAATTGGAAAACAAGAGGGAGCACAATTGGTTCTTGGCGGGGAACGTCCGGAAGATCCAGAACTTCAAAATGGATTCTTTTATAAACCGACAATTTTTGCAAACTGCCATTCACAAATGCGAATTGTTCAAGAGGAAGTGTTTGGACCAGTTTTAACGGTGGAGACTTTTAAAACAACAGAAGAAGTTCTACAACTTGCGAATGATACGATTTATGGGCTAGCAGGAGCTGTATGGTCAAAAGATATTGAGAAAGCTGAGTTTGTTGCTTCACGTCTTCGAATGGGAACGGTTTGGATTAATGATTTCCATCCATATTTTGCTCAAGCACCTTGGGGCGGGTATAAACAATCTGGTTTTGGACGTGAATTAGGAAGCAACGGGCTGGAAGAATATACTGAAATCAAACATATTTATCGAAATACGAAACCGGAAGCAATTAACTGGTTTAAATAAAGGAATGAAGAAAAAACAGGGGGTTGTTATGTATGAGTTTAAATATGAAAGTTGAACAGATGTATAAGTTCCATCAATTTGAGGTGCCTACAGCGATTAAGCATGGAATTGGATCTATTCGCCATATAGGAAAAGAAGTCAAAAATTTAGGTGTATCAAAAGTATTGCTTGTCACAGATCCTGGAATTTTTAACGCAGGTGTTGTTGATCCTGTTATGAAATATTTAAAGGAAGAAAATGTAGAGGTAGTTATCTTTCATAAGGTTGAACCGAATCCGCCAGTACGTTTAGTTGCTGAAGGATCTGCTCTTTACAAAAAAGAAGGCTGCGATGGGCTCGTTGCAGTCGGTGGTGGTAGTTCAATGGATACAGCAAAAGCGATTGGGGTGGAAGCAACACATGAAGGATCTATCTTAGAATATGAGGCAGCGGAAGGGAAAAAACCACTTGAGAATCGAATTCCACCATTGACAACTATTCCAACTACAGCTGGAACAGGCTCCGAAGTAACGCAATGGGCTGTAATTACAGATGAAGAGCGAGAATTTAAATTTAATACAGGGGGACCACTTATCGCTGCACATCTGACCATTATTGATCCTGAATTACATATATCTATGCCACCACATGTAACAGCTATGACAGGTGTTGATGCTTTAGCACATGCGATTGAATGTTATACAATGAAATATGCGCAGCCTATTACAGATGCGGTTGCATTAATGGCGATTGAGTATGCATCAAAATATATTTACCGCGCATTTGCAGACGGTGAAGATTTGGAAGCTCGTTACGGTATGGCACAAGCAGCAATGTTAGCAGGGCTATCTTATGGAAGTGAATCCGCAGGTGCTGCACATGCGATGAGTCAAACATTAGGCGGAATTATTCCGGTTGCCCATGGACAATGTGTTGCAGCTATGATGGGTCCAGTTATGGAATTTAACTGGAAAGGAAATCCTGAAAAGTTTGCACGTATTGCGCAAGCGGTAGGAATTAATACGCATGAATTATCGACTGAAGATGCAGCGAAAGCGGCAGTAAATTGGATGTATGATCTCGTAGAAAATCTAGAAATACCTACACTTGAAAAACAAGGTGTACCAGCTGATATGATTGAGCGCCTAGCCAAAGAAGCGATGAAAGACCCTCAAACGGTTGGGAACCCGCGTGACTTAACAGTAAAAGATTATGAATGGATATACAAAAGATGTTTTAATCTAGTTCCAAAAACTGTATAGAGGAAAAGAAACATAAAAGGATCTGCTTCTTATGAATGCAGGTCCTTTTGTTATCAGAGAAAATCTGTATTCATTATATGAAATGAAAAGGAATTTTTCTTTAATCGCTTGAAACGGTACTTGTTTCATTAAACTGGAAAGTTGAATAGAAAATCTATCCCCGCTTTATTTTTATTTCCACGATTAGGAATCGGTAAGACTTCTACCTCAAAATTCAGAGAGAAGCAAGGAAGATAGGTGAGGGCTAACAATCAGTGGAGGATGAAAAAAATGTACTGCTTCAAGGTTCACCTTATTATTATAACAGGTTTAAAAAATATTTTTAATTTGAGAATTTAAATCTTATTAAAGGTTACTTGAGTATACTTACTGACGTAAGGTAATAAAACATTTTTGCTTCAACTTAGATAAAGTGTAAATCAGAATACAATAAGAAGATTCTGACAATAAAAGATAGAATCTTTTCTTAGAATAAGTTTTTTTAAGTTGATGAATAATGAATATAAAAAGGAAGTTTAGGTGAAGAAAATGGGGGTATTTCGTTCATTATTTGGTAAGAAAGAAGAAATGAAAAAAGTAGAGGAGACAAAAACAATGTCAAAAGTATTATTTGTGAAAGCAAATGACCGTCCTGCAGATCAAGCAATTAGTTCAAAAATGTATGAAACATTTGTAAGCACGTATAAGGTAGCAAATCCGAATACAGAAGTGGCAGAGTTAGATTTATATGAATTGAATCTTCCATATTACGGAAATGATGCGATTGCAGGTGGGTATAAACGTAGTCAAGGACTAGAATTAACAGTAGAAGAAGAGAAAGCTGTTGCGACAGTTGATAAATATTTAAATCAATTTTTAGAAGCGGAAAAAGTTGTATTTGCCTTCCCATTATGGAACTTTACAGTACCAGCACCATTAGTTACGTATATTTCATACCTTTCTCAAGCTGGAAAAACATTTAAATATACAGAAAATGGTCCAGTAGGATTAGCTGGTGAGAAGAAAGTAGCTGTACTAGGTGCTCGTGGTTCTGATTACTCTTCTGAGCCAATGGCTTCTATGGAAATGGCTGTGAACTATGTGACAACTGTACTTGGATTCTGGGGCATTACAAATCCAGAGACAGTAGTAATTGAAGGGCATAATCAATATCCAGATCGCTCACAGCAAATTGTTGAAGAAGGATTAGAAAAAGTTAAGAAAGTAGCTGCAACATTTTAATTGAGAAGTAATGAAAGTAAAAAAATCAACATGGTTAGCCATGTTGATTTTTTATATGTATGAGAACTGTTGTTTAGAAAAGAATCTCTATCCGAAAAATATATATGTATTTAAGAACATGAACAGTTTCCCATATCAGTCTCTCTTGAAATAATAAAGCACAAAATTTCCTTTTCAATGATATAAAGAAAGAAAACGAATTGTACGTTTGAAAGTCTGATTTACTTCCATATGAAAGTGGCGTTGGTAACTTTGTATTGCTTCTAGAAAGTTATGGATAGTAAAATGGACAACAAGAAACATGAGAAGGGAAATATGTGTAAGACAGCACCATTAAATTGTAAAAAAACAAAGAGTTTTACAGGGGAGGAGAGTATGTTGAGTATTTTTCAACATATAAAAACGTATCAATATTTTCCATTTCAGCCTGAGTTTGAAGGGATGGCAGACTATTATACAGAACATCGAGAAAAAAATATATGGAATCAAACAGTATTATTATTTTATCAATTTCGTCTAAAAAAAGATTTGCATCATGCTGTTTCAGTGGTTCCTGATGGGTGTATAGATATATTATTCGGTTGTAATGAACAGGATTGTTTTGCAAATATATGTGGAAGTGTCATTCGTAGTCGAATGATTCATCTGCAAGCTGGCAGTGAATACTTTGGTGTAAGGTTCCTGCCATATCAAGAGGTACTTCGTTCAAACTATATGGTAAAAGAAATAGTCGATAAAGAAGTACCTTTAATTGATATGATTTCTATTCAACATACAACTATAGAAAAAATAATACTTGCAGAAGGGTTTCAAGAAAGAGTGGGATTGTTTAAAGAGTTAATTGGTAAAGTTGTTTTTCCCTCAGACGGTTCAATGAACATAATAGGACAAGTGCTAAATAAAATTTATGAATCAAAAGGAAATATGAACATAAGTCAGTTGGCGGGTAAGGTGGGATATTCAACGAGATATATACGAAAGCAATTTAAAGAATCTATTGGAATCTCTCCAAAACGATTTAGTCAAATTGTAAGATATCAATCTGCTTTAAATATGTTGCTTAAAATGAAGAACTTTACCATTTGGGATATCATCAATGAAAATGGTTATTATGATCAAGCGCATTTCATTCATGAATTTAAAAGTTTTGGCTCGTTAACTCCAAGGGAATATACTGAAAAGTTTTTTGGAAAGTTACGTTGTGACGTAGAGTAGTTGGTTAAATTATCAGAATGTTCCGTTTTTTACAATCAATATGGACGGTAATTGGCTATTATTTTCTTAAGTTTAGAGGGGGAGGGGATCGTATGTTAAAGACATATCAATTATTTATAAATGGCAAGTGGGTAGATGCGGTATCGGGAAAAACATTTGAATCCATTAATCCTAGTACGGGAGCAATACATGCCATTGTAGCAGAAGCTGGTAAGCAAGATATTGACTTAGCTGTAAAGGCTGCTCGCAATGCTTTTGAATCAGGAACATGGTCCAATATGGATCCGAGTGAACGAGGGAGGCTTTTATATAGAGCGGCGATGCAAATGAGAGATAAGTTAGATTTTTTTGCTGAGATAGAATCGATGGATAACGGTTTACCTATTAATGAGACAAAATACATTGCTATACCAGCAACGATTGATGTATTAGAATTTTACGCTGGCTTAGCAAATAAAGTACAAGGTGAAACATTGGCTTCACCAAAAAATCGTTTGAATTATACATTGAAAGAGCCACTTGGGGTAGTTGGGGCTATTGTGCCGTGGAATTTTCCGCTTCTGCTTGCGATGTGGAAATTAGCACCAGCTTTAGCAGCAGGAAATACGATTGTTATTAAGCCAGCAGAACAAACACCTGTTAGTATTTTAGAATTAGCAAAAATTTTTCAAGAAGTCGGTATTCCAGACGGTGTAATAAATATTGTTCCGGGGTTTGGAGATGAAGCTGGAGATGCATTAGTAGCTCATCCAGAAGTTGACAAAATTGCTTTCACAGGTTCTACTCGTACAGGTCAACTCATTATGCAAACAGCAAGCAAGAAATTGAAACCGCTATCATTGGAGCTTGGAGGGAAATCGCCGAATATCGTTTTTGAAGATGCCAATTTAGAAGATGCAGTAAATATGTCGGCCTTCGGTATTTACTTTGCACAAGGGCAAGTCTGTGCAGCAGGTTCGAGGTTATTTGTTCAGGAGTCGATTTATGATACATTTATGGATCTTTTTGTGAAAAAAGCGAAGTCTATTCGCATTGGAAATCCTCTTGAAAGGACAACACAAATGGGGCCACAAATTTCAGAAAAGCAGTTGAAGCAAATTGAACAATATGTAGCAGTTGGACTTGATGAAGGAGCTAATTTAGTAACCGGTGGTAAACGATATCTAGAAGCTGGAGATGGTTATTATTTTACACCAACTATTTTTGAAAATGTTAGCAACAAAATGACGATTGCTCGTGAAGAAATTTTCGGACCTTTTGTGTCGGTGATTCGTTTTAAAGATGAAGAGGATGCGCTAATGAAAGCAAATGATACGGTTTATGGACTTGCTTCTGGCGTATGGACAAACGATTTAAAACGAGCACATCGTATGGCGCGCAATATAAAAGCGGGAACAGTATGGGTTAATACGTATAGTTTTTTAGATAGTGCAGCGCCGTTTGGGGGCACAAAACAAAGTGGGTTCGGCCGAGAGCTAGGGGTGCAGGCAATGGAGATGTACACGCAGACTAAACATGTGTGGGTTGATTTAAATGAGAGAGCTTTAAACTGGTATGAAGGATAAATGATTATAGGAAAATCAGGGGCATCAATTGAATGATTGGTGGAAGTCATATTTTAGCTATAGCATGCAGGGAATAACAAGAGGGGGAAATGATATGAGTAAAATAGATTGGCAACAAGTATTAGAGTGGGATAAAAAATATATCATGAGAACTTTTTCGACCCAAGAAGAATATGAGCCGATTCCAATCGCGACTACAGAAGGCGATTATTTAATTTTGCCAGATGGCACAAAGTTGTTAGATTGTTTTAATCAATTATATTGTGTAAATGCTGGTCAAAAGAATGAGAAAATTAATAATGCGATTAAGGACGCTCTAGATCGATATGGTTTTTTACAAGATGCTTACGTGACAGATTATAAGGCAAAGGCAGCGAAAATGATTATTGAAGATGTATTAGGAAATGAAAGTTGGCCAGGGAAAGTTCGTTTTGTTTCTACTGGAAGTGAAGCGGTAGAGACAGCACTTATGATTGCTAGATTATACAAAAAGCGTCCCCTTGTTGTAACGAGAGAATATGCTTATCATGGCTGGACAAAAGGGGCTTCATCAATGACAAGGTTAAAGGGGAGTAAAAGTGGGGTGACGGAATCAGTTCCTGATTCACTTCCGCATCATGTACCAGCTCAAGACAGTGGACTTGTTGCCGTAGCACCTTCTCCTAATTGTATGCGCTGTTCACTTGGCCATAAATATGGTACTTGCCAGGATGAAAATGGTGAACTCGCTTGCGTGAAATATACGAGACGTATTATTGAAAATCAAGGGCCAGAACAAGTTGCAGCAATCATTACAGAAGTTACACAAGGAGCTGGCTCTGTTCAGCCGCCAGATGAGTATATTCCACAAATTCGTAAAATGACGAAAGAACTTAATATTTTATGGATTGCTGACGAAGTGCTGACAGGGTTTGGAAGAACAGGGGAATGGTTTGCATATCAGCATTATGATGTCGAGCCTGATATCGTATCAATGGCAAAAGGAATTTCTAGCTCAGCTATTCCAGCAGGTGCTGTCGTTGTAAGTAAAGAAATTGCGGAATTTATGGATCAATATCGATGGGAGACAGTTTCAACGTATTCAGGGCATCCAATCGCTATGGCTGCGGTATGTGCAAATTTAGAATATATAATGGAAGAAAATTTGGTAGAGAGAGCTGCAGCGGCTGGACAGTATATAAAACAAAAATTATTGGAGTTAAAGAAAAAACATCAATCAATTGGACAAATCGCTGGGTATGGGGTTTTATGGCTTGTGGAACTTGTAAAAGATGAGCAGATGACACCTTTTGTTGAAATAGATAGAAACTTTACTCATGAAGCAGACCCAAGTACGTTTCCTTCCAATATTATTAGAGAAAAAGCGATTGAAAAAGGAGTATTAATCGGTGGAGTAATGCCGAATACACTTCGCTTTGGAACCTCGTTAAATGTAAGCCGTAAAGACATTGATAAAGCTATAGATGCGCTTGATTACGCGCTGATTTATTTAGAAAGGCAAGTATTACAAATAAACTGAAAGAATAGGATAAAAGTATGAAGTAAGGATATTGATGGAGGAACAAAATGAGTAGGAGAAGTAGTTCTTCTTAAAGTTCAGAAGAGAAGTTATGTAAACATAGCTTCTCTTTTTATATGTAGAGAAGTATGAACTTATGATTGAAAAGGAAAAATAGAATACATCATGTGTTATACGTAGTGGATTTTTAGAGAAGGATGTGTCGGAATGAAGAAGGATAAGAAATATACAGTCGTAGGCACTGACATTGAAGAAGTGAAACGATTAAATAAAAACTCAGGGTTAACATATAATCAAGTAAAAGAATTATTAGTGAAACAGATGAAAACAAAGCTATAAACATTATGTTTATGGCTTTGTTTATATTTGACCGGTATAAAGTAGAATTCCCCTTAGTGAGTACTTCATTTTCCACTGATGATGAATTCTCGCCAAGCGAGCTATTTACGAAAAAGAATGTGTATAGATATCATGAATAAGTAATGAAAAGATAAAGAAAAAAGAGGATTCTTTTCAATTTATGAGAAAGATTGTCTACAGGAATTCATAATATGTAGTAATATGGCAATAGATAGACCTGTATTTCAATATATGAATATCAATCCATTGAAGGGGGAGAGTAATTTGTCATGATTCAAGTAAAAAACTTTTTTCAAAGTAGAGGATTTCAACGATTCATTGTATTCGTCATATTAGCGTTTTTATTATATGGATTAAAAAGTATGATTAATTTAATATTAATCACTTTTATTCTGACTTTTTTAATGGATCGATTTCAACGATTTATTTCAAACAAGTTAAAAATAAATCGAAAAGTAGTGATTGCTTGTTTATATAGTGTTTTAGTAACGTTTATTGTCACAACATTATATAAATATTTGCCGGTATTAACGATACAAATTTCTCAGTTAATTTATCAGTTTAAACTGTTTTTTCAGCATCCACCTGATAATGAGATCATTAAATATGTACTTTCAACAATTAATCAAATGGAAGTATCAAAATATATTGAACAAGGTGTAGATGTCATTTACCAGTCTGTGGCGAACATTGGAAAAGTTAGCTTGCAAATTTTATTATCTCTTATTTTAAGTTTATTTTTCTTGCTAGAAAAAGAACGAATTATTACGTTTACGTCTAAATTTAAAGAGAGTAAATTAAAGATTTTTTATGAAGAAATTGCCTATTTTTCTCAACGGTTTGCACGGTCATTTGGAAAAGTGATTGAAGCACAGTTTTTAATTGCGATCGTAAATTGTATTCTCACGGTCATTGCACTTGTTTTTTTAGGATTTCCCCAGCTTCTCGTATTAGCAATTATGATTTTTTTACTTGGCTTAATTCCTGTTGCTGGTGTTATTATTTCATTGTTTCCACTTTGTATCATTGCCTACAATATCGGTGGAATAATGTACGTTGTATACATATTAATTGTGATTACGGTTATTCATGCTCTTGAAAGTTATTTTTTAAATCCAAAATTTATGTCTGCAAAAACGAACTTACCCATTTTCTATACATTTATGATTTTAATCTTCTCAGAGCATTTTTTAGGAATATGGGGTCTTATTATCGGAATTCCAATCTTTATTTTCTTATTAGATGTATTTGAAGTAAATGATGAAGAATAGTTAAGAAATGAAAAGAATACGTATGTTTCCAGCGAACGAAAACACACCTAGACGTTTGAATGTATAAAAATACGTAAAAACGGACTCCCGAACATAAGTGGGAGTCCGTTTACTTAAAGGATATCGATGGAGAGTATTTAAGTACGATCAAATTGCTACTTTCATTTCTAGTATTCACTCTCTATTTTAACAAATTTACAAAAAACGCTTCATCCCCAAGCGTTTTTTGATTACGATACATGTAGCTGATTCTCGATTAAAGAACAGGAGCCATTGTTTCTTTTAATACTTGAACAGAATGATCGAATTGTAATTCTTCTTGCGCATTTAATTCAACTTCTAATACTTCGCGAACACCTTGGCGGTTTAGAACAGCAGGCACACCGATATAGACGTCTTTTTGTCCATATTGTCCATCCAAGTAAGCAGAGACTGTTAATACGCTGTTTTCATTGTTTAAAATTGCTTTTGTAATGCGCAACAGAGACATGCCAATGCCGTAATACGTAGCGCCTTTACGTTCAATAATATGATAGGCAGCATCGCGAACTTTAATGAAGATTTTATCTAATTCTTCTTGATTATGTTCATTATCTTTGTCTAAAATCGTTTGTAGTTTTTGAACACCAACTGATACGTGACTCCAAACCGGAAGTTCTGTGTCACCATGTTCACCAATGATATAAGCATGAATATTATGAGGAGCAACGTTGAAATATTCTCCTAACATATATCGGAAACGTGCAGAATCTAAAGTCGTACCAGAACCGATGACACGTTCCTTTGGTAATCCTGACTCTTTCCATGTTACATAAGTTAAAATGTCTACAGGATTCGTAGCAATTAAGAAGAGGCCATCAAATCCATTATCCATAATACTACGTACAATTTGTTTGAAAATTTTTGCATTCTTTTCAACTAAATCTAAACGAGTTTCACCTGGCTTTTGTGGTAAACCAGCAGTGATTACAACAAGGTCGGCATTTTTGCAATCTTCGTAGCTTCCTTTCCAAACTCTTGTCGGTGCTGGAGCGAAAGGAACCGCATGACTTAAGTCCATTGCTTCTCCTTCTGCTTTCGCTTCATTTACATCAACTAAAATAAATTCTTCAGCAACGCCTTGGTTAATCATACAGTAAGCATAACTACATCCTACCGCTCCAGTTCCCACTAATACAACACGATTAATACCTTTTTTCATATACCAATTCCTCGCTATTTCAATAATTTTGATATGTACAAATGGACTCTGCTTATACAGATTCTCATCTAGTTTATGACATTACAAAAAAGATATTCATTAGGTTCTTTGTTAAGCGATCATTATTCAGATGGTGTAATTGATATAGTTGCAAATAGTATGAGATAATGGGGGATGGGTACAAAGTGCGAGTGAGTCTAGAGTTCGAGTTACATACGAGGTGAATGAGACAGTTTCGTTTACAAAACATACTTCTTTTAATAAAATAATGAATATAAATCGTAATTATTACGTTTTGAGAAGATTAGAGTAGAGAAATGGATGGTCGATGAAATGAAAAAAGTAGAAATTCATATATTAGGTGGGTTTTTAGGAAGCGGAAAATCAACATTGCTTCAAAACCTATTATTAGCAGAAAAGAAAAAGAATAGAAAAGTTGCTGTTTTAATGAATGAAATAGGTGAATACTCAGTAGATACAGATATTATTGGGAAAGAGAATGTTTTAAGGGAGCTACTAAAAGGTTGTATTTGTTGTACATTAAAAGAAGAGCTTGAAATCCAGTTACATTCTTTATATCAACAAGAAAAGCCGGATGTCATTTACATAGAAACAACGGGAGTAGCTCACCCAATTGAAGTATTAGATGCATGTATCTCACCGATTTTAGCTCCTTTTCTTGAGGTGAAATCAATTATAGTCGTTTTAGATGGAGTAAGGTGGTTAAATCGAAGTGTATTAAGTGCAAACGTTCAGCAGTTATTACAAGAACAAATAAAATATGGAAGTCATATTCTTATAAACAAAGTAGACTTACTCACAGAAGAGGATAAGAACAAGCTTGTAGAAGAGGTACGGACTATAAATCAGCATGCTAAATTGTATGAAACAAAGTATTGTAATATATCTTTAGCTCATATAGAAAAAGCTGAGTTTAGAAGCAAGGAAGAGCATGAGACATTGCATGTGAAACAGCATTTGCATATTCAAACAATGACATATCAATTTACGACACCAATCGATCAAGAAAGATTATATGAATGGTTATCAACATTACCTGATTGTATTTATCGTGTGAAAGGCTTTGTGAAATTTCATGGGAATAAGTATCCACACTTATTGCAATATTCGTTTGGAGTACCAACCTTATTGGAACAAGACTTTGGCTTTCCAACTAATTTGGTTATGATAGGTGAGGGATTCAATCAAAATCAAATCAAAAAAGAATTAGAAATGGTAGAAAATCATGTTTAGGTGAAGAAATAGGTAGGAGTAGTTGTATGTAAAAAAAACTGAGTGGAGAGGAAGTCTCTATTGATGAAAGCTTCACTCTATATAAAAGCTACAAGTTATGAATAGAATGAAGTGTGTTCATAACTTGCAATGTTTAACTTGTGAAAGTCTGCAGTGAAAACATATAAGTTTAAACGAGAGGAGAGTGTACGAAGGGAATGCTATAACCGAGAAGCTCTCTTTCTCTAAACGAAGGAGGGAGTCCATTTAGAGTTAGAAGATGTAATAAACATATGTAAAAAAATATTTTTTATAGCCAATTAACAAGGGAAAGAGACGTTTTACTAGAATACATAAAATGAATGTATGTGGTAAATCCATGAAGATAAGGGAGAGATAAAACAATGGCAATCAAAAGAGTTTTATCATTTTTAGCCGTACTCTTAATCGGATTAACAGGTTGCTCGATGATTGAAGGGGGGAAAAACTCCGTTGAATATGCACAAAAGACAACGGACTATATAAACGAAGTCAGTCAGTTTGCAAATGAGGCACCAGAGTTAGCGAAAAAAGCGATCAATGATAGCGCATCAAGAAAAGAGTTAGAGAATAAGTTAGAAGAGATTCAAAAGGATATTTCAAGCTTTAATAAATTAACGCCGCCGGATGTAGCAAAAGAAATGCATGAGCAGATTGTTGGATACAATGAAACGTTAAGTACATGGATTGATGAAACAATGAAAAAGATTGAGAAAGGTAAAGTGGATCTAGAACAATTTAAAGATTCAGAGTTTATGCAGACAGTTCAACAAGTTCAAGAGTTAAAAAATAAGATTCAAAATATAGGGGAATAAGTGTAAGAGTACAAAAAAGTCCGTTTTCAATAACGGACTTTTTGTATGGCTATATTTATTATTGTATACAATAAATGACAACACCGATGACAATAATAAGGTTACCAATGAGCTTTCTTTTTGTAATTTTTTCGCCTAAGAAGTACCAGCTAAATACTAAAATAATAAGATAGCTTAGTGATTCTAAGGCAGATGCTTGTTTTAAAGGCAAGCCTTTTAATGCAATGACATTTAAGCCAGCATTCATAACAAACAAAGAATACCCGATCATAACATAGTGGTTGACATATTCTCTTAGTTTAGAGTCGTATTTTTGTAATGTTGCTTTTTTTAATAAAATCTGTGAGTAATTGGCTAAAATGATACCAAAAATAAATAGTAACATGTAATTATTCATCTTTTGTCACCACCACAATTCCAACGATAATAATAGCCGCACCAAGTATATGATTCCACTTGATTGTATCGCCGAATAGGAGAACAGACCATAGCATAGACCATAATATAATAATACCTCGGTGTGAGTATGCTCTAGATATTTCAAAGTGTTTAATGACTTGTTGCCAAATAATAGCATAGCCAAATAAAAATACGATAAGTCCGAAGTAGGCGACAAAAAAGCCAATAGATGCAATCGGGAATTTAGCTGCCCATTTCATATAAACCATGATAATCGAATATAGTAAGAAAGCAGCATGTAAAAAGATATAATTTTTTATAGTCGGTTTCATATATTCACTCTCTTTTACATGTAAATACATTAATTTGAAGCGAATGAATTTCATTATCTTCTTTATGATATAGAATGTTTGTCCATTCACATTCCAAAGTATATAGTATCATGTCTTATGTGGGAAAACAATATGAGGAAACAACTCTCTTTTTTCTAAAAGAAAGTCGTTTCCTCATAAATAGAATTCATTTCATGAAAACATGCTAAGCAAAATAAAAATGCTTAGCATGAGTAGATAATTAGAGAGTGATGTTAATGATTAGTTGAATTCAATAGCATCAATTTTACGATAATCAACTACTAGAATCTCTCCATTCCCTTTTGAAAAAGTTGCAAGGCCGCTTCTTCTATCAAATGAAGCAAAAGCATCAACTGCTTCTTCTAGGCCGTTGATAAAAACATCTTCTACATCTGTTCCAGGATTTAATCCTGAGAGTAATTCAAAGATCGGCCCTCTGTTACTACGATGTGCCATATCGTAATCCCTCCTTTTGTTAAGGTGTACTATATTCTATTAAATAACATGGTTTTGGTTTGTACATATCTTCTATTTTATAAAAAATGTGTAGAATAAATAGTTTACAATTGACCTGACACAGTGTGTATGGTTTGTATTAGTATGTTAGGACTTTTTTACCTTGACGGTATGAAGGCATTGTTGATAAGGTTAAATCTGAAATGATAATTTGATAGATTAAAAGGAGTTTAGCGATGAAAAGGTTAAGGTGGGGAAGAGTAACAATACTATTAGCCGTTATTTTCGGTATATGTTGGTTCGTTTTCCATGAAGGTTTAGGAAAAGATGATAGAGATATTGCAAAAGCAAAAGAAAATCTTCTAATAGAAGGACAGCCTCTTCAAGTGGCAGAGTTGCCAAAGTTGGGTGTATCGGAAAAAGTCATTCCGCAAAAATATCTCCCGGTTGTGGAAGCAAAAGCAGCGATTATTATTGATGCAAGCGATGGAGAAGTAATTTATCAAAATAATGAAAATGAAACGTTTGCTCCAGCGAGTATGTCAAAAATGATGACCGCATATTTGCTTTTAGAAAATATACATAAGGGAAAAGTGCATTGGGAAGATCAAGTGAAAATAAGTGCAAAATCAGCACAAACGGAAGGTGCTAAAATTCCATTACAAATGAATGATGTAGTAACGGTGAAAGATTTATTCCATGCTTTAATGATTCAATCCGCGAATAATGCAGCAGTTGCTTTGGCAGAACATATGGCAAAGACAGAAAAAAACTTTGTTCAAATTATGAATCAAAAAGCGAAGGATTTGGAACTTTCTAATAAAACGAAGTTTGCTAATGCGTCTGGTCTACAAGAACCAGATGGAAGTGAGACGAAGATGCCAGCTGCTGATGTTGCAAAGTTGGCGTATCATCTTATTAAAGAGTATCCAGAAATATTAGAGGTAACACATTTACGTCGCAGCCAATTAGCTTTTAAAAATATTTCTGTTACAAGCACAAATGAAATGTTAAATACAGCTAATAAAAACCTTCATATAGAAGGAATGGATGGATTAAAAACAGGCTTTACTGATAGTGCAGGATATTGTTTCACAGGAACAGCAAAACAGGGAGATAAACGTATTATTACAGTTGTTATGGGAACAAAGAGTCAAACAAAACGGTTCACTGAAACACATAAATTAATGTCTTATGGATTTGAATTCGTTAATGAGAGAAAAGAACATGAAGAAACATCTTATTTGAAAAAGTGAACATCCTCGATTCACTAGAAATACATGAGACAGTCGCTAGTCGGGTAAAAAGAATTTGCAGCGTGAGAAAGGCGTATAAAAAAGAAGGTCTTCCAATTTTATATATGTAATTTTAGTAGGCTTATTCTTTTTATAAGAGCAGACTGCAGATTTATAGCCAGTGCCTATGTGAAGAATTTCGATACAAACAGGATTTGTTTTTTCGATAGTTCGTATATGAACGTTTTGAGATGAATCAATTGAAATTGAAAATGAATGCAAGGGAACGGTTAAACCTGCACCAGACTGCTTTACAAAACTTTCTTTTATAGTCCATAAGTGATAAAAGTAAGCCATTCGTTCAGGTTCTATTTTCGCCATTAAATCTTCATATTCTTCATAACAGAAGAAATGTTTTGCTATGCTATAGTCTATCGGTGCTATTTTTTCAATATCAATTCCGATCGGATGACAATCTATTGCACATACAATCCAATTACCAGAATGAGATATATTAAAATGAAAGGAAGGAAGATTTTCGACAAAAGGTTTTCCGTACGGTCCAACTTGAAATGTAATGTTGTGATTTGGGAGATGAAGTTCCTCTTGAATAATGAATCGGACAAAAATTTCACTAAGTAAGGAACGATGTTTATCCTTAGGAAAAACAAGCTGATTGATTTTTGTAATTCGTTCTGGTGAAATGTGCTTCATTAAAGTATGAAATTCGCTTGTTTGTAATAATCTGTCTATATGTAATGCGAAAACTTTCATTAACGATAGTTCCTTTCGAATGTATTAATATAATGAAAAAAGAATTACAGAAAATATGTAGTCCTTTTTTGTATAAGAAGATTCATAATTTATAAATGTTATCTTTGTTTATATCATTCCAATCGTGAGTCATAGCATATTTTAAATTTTTCTTTTTTTGTTCAATCGTTAGAATTTTTCGGAATGTTAATACGGATAATAGACACATACATGCATAGTAAATTTCTTTGTGCTGTTTAGAATGTTGATCAATCACGTAAGCCATGAATAAGAGCCTCCTATGGTTTCTATATGTAATAGTTATTTTAACATGTTTAAATTGTATCTTCTATAAAAAATCAAGAATGTATCATGAACGTTTTTTACGAAAATGCTTATGATGCACCTCCGCTTTCGCTCATGTAGAGGTAGAGGGGGGCATTTAAACGAAAAGGTACTACGTTAAAAGAAATATAGTATTTCAAAATATTATATAGTTGATAAATCATTCGATTTTTGTCATGATGTAAGAGTGACTTATAGAATGAACTTTTTGAATGAGATAGCAATTGAATACGTTTAGTGATTGTTTCAACTTATCTTATCATCTCAAAAAAGTTCACACAAAGTTCACACAAAATTCACGTCAATGTTTTACAATAAACGACGTGTGAAAAATAAAGCTCTTGTCAAAAAATGAAACTTAATGCGCATTCAATTTTAAGAAAATTGTAGATTATTAAGTTCATTTTTTTAAAGAGGGTAGTAGGGAAAGGAAGTAAAAATAACTTATGAAGAAAGTAATTGCAGGTTTGGCAGTAGCATCCGTAGCTGGTGTAGCAGTTCCTGGAATGGACTCTGCTCATGCACAAGTTACATCTGATGCGTTAAAGGAAATCAATGGACAAACTCAACAACAAACAACTAAAACAAACAACGTATCTGAAACACCTTCTGAACTAAAATATACAGTAACAGCTGATGTATTGAATGTTCGTTCAGGGGCTGGTACAGAACATAACATTATTTCTAAAGTAACAGAAGGTCAAGTATTACAAGTAACTGGTGAAGAAAACGGTTGGTTTAAAGTAAATGTAAATGGTAAAGCAGGCTATGTAAGTGGCGATTTTGTAACAACTGGTGGAACAAAAGGTACTGCTGTTCAACAAGGAACAGGCAACTACACAGTGAATGTATCTTCACTTAATGTACGTACAGGCCCAAGTACATCTCATACTGTTTTAGGTTCTGTACATAAAGGAAAAGTGGTACAAGTTGTAGGGGAAGTACAAGATTGGTTTAAGGTTAACTACAATGGTGGAACTGGATACATAAGTAAAGACTTCGTAACAAAAGGTGGGACAGCTGTATCTAGCCAAACAGAGAAACCAGCTGCAAACAATAGTGTGGCACTTCAAACTGGTGGAGCATATGTAGAGTAAATACAGGCGCTTTAAAAGTACGTACAGGTCCTGCTACATATAATGCTGTTATTGGTGGTGTAACAAGAGGTCAAGTGCTACAAGTAACTGGTGTAGAAAATGGTTGGTATAAAATAAATCATAACGGAAGAACAGGGTATGTAAGTGCAGACTATGTGAAATTCGTAAAAGGTGGAGCCGCGAATACAAATACAGGTGCAAGTCAAGAAACAACTCAAACACAAAAATCGGCTGCACCAACAGGTAATACATCATCAGTTGCCGCATTTGCAAGATCTTTAAATGGCTCTCCATATAGAACAGCTGGTACAACACCTGCTGGGTTTGACTGCAGTGGCTTTATTTACTATGTATTAAAACAAACAGGGCATAGCGGCCCTCGTCAAACAGTTGCAGGTTACTGGAGCTCTAAGACAAAAACAAGTAATCCACAACCAGGCGATTTAGTATACTTTGCCAATACTTATAAGGCTGGTCCTTCACACATGGGTGTTTATTTAGGAAACGGTCAATTCATTAGTGCAGAAACTGATGAAACTGGTGTAAGAATTAGTTCAGTAAATAACTCTTACTGGAGTAAGCATCTATTAGGGTATACAAAAGCATAATAAGAGATAGTATCATTATGATAAAAAAGGCTTTCCGAGGAAACTCGGAAGGCTTTTTTCATTTTCAGACTCTAGTAAAAACTGTGCGTATAAATCATGAAAATGGTTAAGGTGAAATTTACTTATTTATTTGCAAAGAAATACCTCTTTCAAGGAATGGAGATATTTATAATTTATCTCGCTATTTTAGGAAAGTAAGACTCCCATCTCCAGCTCATGTAGAAGTAGGTGGGAGTTCAATATATTTGAATTGCGAAGTAGGAAAGATTGAAGGGGGAATTTCAGGTTTAATAAATTGTTTATAGTTACTTATAAGTAACCTACGCACGTTAAAGTGCATCATTGCATTTTTTATCATATGCATATAGAATTCATGATATGAAATAAGCAACATAGATTGAGGAGTGTTTTATTTGGCAGAATTATTACAAGGCAAAAATGCGTTAATTACAGGAGCAGGCCGCGGAATCGGTCGTGCTGTAGCAATCGCTTTAGCAAAAGAAGGTGTAAATGTTGGTCTATTAGCGCGTTCTGAAGAGAATTTAAAGGCCGTTGCAAAAGAAGTAGAAGCAGAAGGGGTAAAAGCTGTTATTGCTACTGCTGATGTGTCTTCATATGAGGAAGTTACAACTGCTATTGCAACGTTAAAAGATGGATTAGGTTCTATTGACATTTTAATTAATAATGCAGGTATTTCTAAATTCGGTAAATTCTTAGAACTAGATGTAGCTGATTGGGAAAAAATAATTCAAGTTAACTTAATGGGTGTATATTATGTAACTCGTGCAGCTTTACCAAGCATGATTGAGCAACAATCTGGCGATATTATTAATATTTCGTCTACAGCTGGGCAAAAAGGTGCGCCAGTAACAAGTGCATATAGTGCATCAAAATTTGGTGTTCTTGGTTTAACAGAATCATTAGCAATGGAAGTTCGTAAACATAACATTCGTGTCACAGCGTTAACACCAAGTACAGTAGCAACAGATATGGCAGTAGAATTAGGATTAACAGACGGTAACCCAGATAAAGTAATGCAAGCTGAAGATATTGCGGAATTTATCGTAGCGCAGTTGAAGTTAAATAAGCGTACATTTATTAAATCAGCAGGGCTTTGGTCTACTAATCCATAAGAAGAGAGAATATAAAATCCAAATGGGATTTCTATTCTGTAATGGAGTAGAAATCCTATTTTTATTTACGGATGATGACCATTTCTCTAACAAAGTATAGAGGGAAGGCATATAAAATGTTAGGGAGGTTTTTGATTATGTATGATGCATAGCCATTTAAAATGATGCCCCCTTTTTAAGTAAATACTTCTTTGGATAGAAATATTTATATGCTGTATGTAAATATACCGTATTATGAAAACTATTTTTATAGAAATTCTGATGTGCTACATGCTACTACTCATAATCATGTGCAAAGGAAAGAGAGAAAGAGGATCATGGACGCCATTTTTGTGGGTTGAAAAGATTCCTTTATATATTAAATCAGTTGTCTGCAAGGAAAGTCCTACTTCTTCGCTTATTTCACGAAGGCCCCCATTTTTACATCTTCATTGTGCATAATGTGTCCTCCTGATATAATATCCCACTTGCCAGGAAAATCTTTTTTGTTTTTAGAGCGCAATTGGAAATATAAAAACATATCTTTCTTGTTCTTTTCTACAAACCAGCAATGAAATATTTCATGCCAGTCGCCGTCGCGATGTACGTCATCCCGAAGTTTCTTGCCGATTTTTTCTCTGTTCCTATGGAATATCGTTAACCATTTTAATTCCCCTTTCTATATATTTTATTACATATCAATTGTATGAAATTTTGAAAAATAAAGAAAAAAAGGGTTGTTTTTTTACATTTTCATAACTATAATAAATTAACAAATAAACATGAACGAAAAAGTAATGATAAGGACACAAGATGATTTTTACGGTTTGCAGAGAGGGAAGTCTAAGGCTGTGAGCTTCCTAACACGAGAAATGATCTTACCACCTTTGAACTTCAATAGTGAACGAGAAATCTAGTAATTATTGGCGGTCTCAGCCGTTATCTGAACTTGAGCAATCTAGAAAGAAAACGTGCCTAGATTGGAACAAGGGTGGAACCACGAAAACACATTCGTCCCTTTACTAGGGATGAGTGTGTTTTTTTCGGATTAAATCGATTGAAAATAAACAAAATCAAAAATATATTGATTTTGTTTTGTATACGCGTATAATGAGTTAACAAATAAATATGAATGGAAAAGTAATGATAAGGACACAAGATGATTTTTACGGTTTGCAGAGAGGGAAGTCTAAGGCTGTGAGCTTCCTAACACGAAAAATGATCTTACCACCTTTGAACTTCAATAGTGAACGAGAAATCTAGTAATTATTGGCGGTCTCAGCCGTTATCTGAACTTGAGCAATCTAGAAAGAAAACGTATCTAGATTGGAACAAGGGTGGAACCACGAAAACACATTCGTCCCTTTACTAGGGATGAGTGTGTTTTTTTATAACTTTGAAAGGAGGTGCTGTATATGATGCTGGTTATATGTACGGAAAGAACCGCTAGCATGTATAGAAAGCAAATAAGAAAAGAACAGATTGTTTATTTTCAAATTTGAGAGGAGATTGAAAGATGAATCGTGTTGTACATGTTGGAGTATTAGGACTAGGAACTGTTGGAAGTGGCGTCGTTCAAATTTTACAGGAACATGGTAAGAAGATTGGTCTTGAGACAGGGAGTGAAGTGAAGGTAAAAACAGTTGTTGTGCGGGATTTAGAAAAAGAACGAGATGTTTCTATCAAGGGAATTATTGTTACAAGAGAGGCCGAAGAACTTTTACATGATGCAGATATTGATATTGTTGTAGAGGTAATGGGCGGGATTCAAGAAGCAAAAGAGCATATTATAAAAGCGTTGCAATATAAGAAGCATGTTGTAACTGCTAATAAAGATTTGATGGCTGTACATGGAGCAGAATTACTACAACTTGCAAACGAGAATCATTGTGAGTTGCTTTATGAAGCGAGTGTAGCAGGTGGAATTCCAATATTAAGAGGACTTGCTGACGGATTAGCTTCAGATCATATTGAAAAGATGATGGGAATTTTGAATGGAACAACAAATTATATTTTAACAAAGATGAGTCAAAATGGCTGGTCTTATGAAGAAGCGTTGCAAGAAGCAAAGAGGTTAGGGTTTGCAGAATCAGATCCTACAGCAGATGTAGATGGGCTAGATGCAGCAAGAAAAGTAGCTATTCTTGCTAATTTAGGATTTTCAATGAATGTGTCTTTAGATGAGGTCTATGTTCGCGGTATTCGGAATATTGAAAAAGAAGATTTGGAAATAGCAGAAAAACTAGGGTTTACAATGAAACTGATTGGGAAAGCAGAAAGAGAAGGTTCAGCAATTCATTTAAGCGTTGCACCTACTTTATTGCCGAGCAAACATCCTCTGTCAAGTGTAAATAATGAGTTTAATGCTGTATACGTACATGGTCAAGCAGTTGGAGAAGTCATGTTTTACGGACCGGGTGCAGGCAAGTTGCCGACAGGTTCTGCTGTAGTAAGTGATATTGTAGCTATTGTAAAAAAAATGAACCAAGAGGTGCAAAATCAAGATGTATGTAAAGAAATGGAGCCATATGAATTAAAACAAGATAAAGATATTGTTTCAAAATATTTCTTGCGTATTATATTACGTGATGAACCAGGGATGTTCCATAAAGTGACAGAATGTTTCGAGAATTGTTCTGTTAGTTTCGAAGAAATTATACAATTACCAATAAATAAAGAATTTGCAGAAATTGTAATTGTAACGCATCAAACTTCCAAATATCAATTTTCACAAGTCTTACAGTTATTAGAGGATGTCGCAAGTGAAATAAAAAGTTACTACAGTATTGAGGAGGAAAAACAATATGTATAAAGGGTTATTAAAACAATATGCTTCTTATTTACCTGTGAGCCACAATACACCAGAGGTTAGTTTGATGGAGGGAAATACACCGCTTATTCCGCTTGAAAATATCTCTGAAAAATTAGGGATATGTTTATACGGAAAATATGAAGGAGCAAATCCAACCGGTTCATTTAAAGATCGCGGTATGGTAATGGCAGTTGCAAAAGCAAAAGAGATGGGTTCAAAAGCCATTATTTGTGCTTCGACAGGGAATACTTCGGCATCTGCAGCAGCATATGCGGCTCGCCTTGGAATGAAATGTATTATCGTTATACCGGAAGGTAAAATTGCTCATGGAAAGTTAGCACAGGCGTTTGCATATGGTGCAGAAATTATTTCGATAGAAGGAAATTTTGATGATGCGCTGCGAGCAGTGCGACAAATCGCGGCTGAAGAGCCTATTACATTAGTAAACTCTGTTAATCCGTATCGGATTGAAGGGCAGAAAACAGCTGCGTTTGAAATTTGTGATCAGTTGCAAAAAGCGCCAGATGTTCTTGCTATTCCAGTTGGAAATGCTGGGAATATTACTGCATATTGGAAAGGTTTTTGTGAATACGAGAAAGAAAAAGGGTATAAAAAACCAAGAATCCATGGGTTTGAAGCGGAAGGTGCAGCAGCGATTGTAAAAGGTCATGTCATTGAAGGACCAGAAACAATTGCAACTGCAATTCGAATTGGCAATCCTGCAAGCTGGCATTATGCAGTGGAGGCTGCCGAACAGTCGAACGGTGAAATTGATATGGTATCGGATGAAGAGATTGTAAAGGCTTATCAATTGCTAGCGAGAACAGAAGGAGTGTTTGCTGAACCAGGTTCCAACGCTTCTTTAGCGGGGATCATTAAACATGTTCAATTAGGTAAAATTCGTCAAGGAGAGACAGTCGTCGCTGTATTAACAGGAAATGGTTTGAAAGACCCGGATATCGCAATCTCCTCGAATTCATTACAAATTACAAATATCTCAAATGATTTAGAACAAATGAAAGGTCATATTAAGGGAGTGATTATTTCGTGATACCATTTAAAATTCGTGTTCCAGCGAGTACAGCAAATATAGGCCCTGGTTTTGATTCTGTAGGGATGGCACTATCTTTATATTTAGAAGTTATTGTGAAGGAAGAAGTGCCGCATTGGTATGTTATACATCCATTTGACCAATCCGTTCCAAACGATGATAGCAATTTAATTATAAGTACGGCCCTTCAAGTATGCCCATCGTTATCTTCTCATATAATAGAAGTCATAAGTAATATTCCACTTACAAGAGGATTAGGAAGCAGTGCTTCTGCCATTGTTGCTGGAATTGAACTAGCGAATCAGTTAGGAGCGTTACACTTAACAACAGACGAAAAAATTCATCTTGCTACAAAGTTTGAGGGGCACCCGGATAATGTAGCAGCTTCTATTTTAGGAGGAACAGTCATTGGTGCAATGGATGAGGGACATGTATCCGTTGTTCGGATTGAAAGTAAAGAATTAGGAGTTATTTCTGTAATACCAGATGAAGAACTAAATACAAATGAAAGTCGTTTCGTGCTACCTGAAACATTTTCATTTCATCATGCTGTTCGTGCAAGCTCGATTAGTAACGTATTAGTGGCAGCACTATGTGAAAAGAAATGGGAAATAGTTGGTGAAATGATGGAACGAGATTTATTTCATGAGCCGTATCGTTCGCAATTGGTTCCTCTTCTACCTTCTGTTCGTGAATATGCGAAGCGATTTGGAGCATATGGAACAGCACTAAGTGGGGCAGGGCCATCTCTCTTCATTTTAACCCCATATGAAAATCGTCAGGAGATTGCTGAACAGTTAATGAAAGTCTTTCCAAAGATAGAGGTGTGTGAACTGGAGATTGATTACGAGGGAGTAGTCGTAAATATGGACATATCAGTGAACAGATAATTAGCATTAAATATGTGAAAACAGAAAAAGAAAAATCGTGAGGAGAGAAAGCTGGCTGTGTACTAGCTTTCTTTTTTTATTATTACATTTTTGTAATAAATGCTTTGTATGTGTATGGGGGAGATATAGAAACAGGAAATGTGGAAAAATAAAGATATTCCATTACATATTATAAAGTATGATAAAAAGTTTTTAACTTTTATGATTGTAAATTTTTTTAAAGTAGTATTTCTTACTTTGTTAAAAGGAGTTTTTTACCTTGTCAAAAGAAAATACGAGAGTATAATGTGAAGTGAAATATATATTCATTTTGCATTTTTTGAAGTGAAACCTTACAAAAATGTAAGGTGAATGAAATGAATTTCAATAGGAAGTTTACTATACATGAAGTATACTAAAAAAAAGAAAGAGAGGAGAGTGAACATGAGCTCTGAATTAGAACATCATAATACAAGAAGTAAACAGAGACGCTTTAAAAGAAAATCATTTAAATGGATCATTTTCATTTCATTGTTTTTGCTTCTTTTGGGAGGCATTGGATATGGTTCTGTTATATATAATAAAGCGAAAGCAGTTGCAAATAAAGCATATGAACAAATTGATAAATCAACGAAACGTGATAAGGAAGTTGAACCACTAAAGGATAACGTTTCAATTTTAATTATGGGTGTAGATGGTAGTGATGTAAGAGAAAGTCAGTATGGAGAAGCAGTTCGTACCGATGCGCTTTTATTGGCTACTATTAATAAAGATAATAAATCTGTGAAATTAGTAAGTATTCCACGTGATTCACGTGTATATATTCCATCAAGAAAGAAATTAGATAAAATTGCACATGCTCATGTATTTGGTGGTGTTGAAAGTACAAGAGATACTGTTGAACGATTTTTAGATGTTCCAGTAGATTATTATGTGAAATTTAATTTTGATTCGTTTATGAGAATTGTTGATTCACTTGGAGGCATTGATGTGGATGTGCCTGTAACGTTTACAGAACAAGACAGCAAAGACCAAGCAGGTATGATTCATTTAGAAAAAGGGTATCAACATTTAAATGGAGAACAAGCTCTCGCATTAGCGAGAACACGTAAAATTGATAGTGATGCAATGCGTGGGCAAAGACAACAACTTGTCATTGAAGCTATTGCGAAAAAAGCGTTTTCAGCTCAATCTATTAGTAAAATGAGTTCGTTATTAACTGCAATTGATAATGGTATGAAAACGAATTTAACATTTGATGATATGCTTTCGATTGCAAAAAATATGGCTGAATCCGATTGGCAAATGGACAAAATACAAGTAGAAGGGACAGATAAACGTATTCGTGGAATTTATTATTATATGCCAAATGAGAAAAATGTAAAAGAGATTTCGAAAACATTAAATGAACACCTAGGCATTGCATCAAATTAACTCAAAATTAGATGAAAAGGGTGGTATTTGCCATCCTTTTTTGTATCAGATTAATAACAGTTTACACTCTTCCTTAGGATTCAGAGAGAAACAAGAAAGGTAGATGCGAGTTGTGTTTTACGTGAAAGTCTAATGAGTGATTATGAAGAATTGTAGATTTATAGGTATAATATGTTGAGAGTAAAAAGAAATCGGTATAACAATTTCGTTAAAATTTATTCTATATTTGTCTTTTTATCGTTACAATCAAATGAATACGTGTATAATTACATTTGGTAATTTATATATAAAATTAATAGAGAGAAGGAATGATAGAATGGATAATGCTTTAAAAGTAAAACGTATTGTCGTAGTAATGGTAGCGATTATTGCAATTGCAGTCGGCTATTTTATGTTTCAATCGATTACTTCGCCAGCGACAACTGTAGCTAAGCAAGAGAACCCGGTGCAGCTAGCAAGCGAACAAGGAAAAGTTGAACTAAAAAAAACAGCGCCAAGTAAATTTAATGGTCAAGTGAGAAAGGTTGCATATCTTACTTTCGATGATGGACCAGGAAAATATACAGCAGAGTTGCTAAAGATTTTGAAACAAAATGATGCGAAAGCTACATTTTTCTTAATTGGTGCAAATGTAAAACAATATCCTGATTTAGTAAAGCGTGAAAAGGAAGAAGGTCATTATGTAGGTATGCATAGCATGACACATAACTTTAAAAAGTTATATACAAATGGTGAATACGTAAAGGAAATGAAAGAGAATCAAAGATTAATAGCAAATATTATTGGACAATCCCCTAAATTAACACGTCCACCGTATGGATCAATGCCAGGGCTAAATGAAGCGCTTCGTAACAAAGTGGTTGAAGCTGACTTAAAAGTATGGGATTGGACAATTGATTCTTTAGACTGGAAATACAACAAGATGCCAGTCGATGCAGCAGCAGCTAAAATTGCGCAAAATGTACTTGCTGGTGCAACAAATGATCAAGAAGTGATTTTAATGCACGATATTCATCCGCAATCTGTTGCAGCTGTTCCAGCAATTATAAAAGGACTAAAAGAAAAAGGGTATGAATTTGAAGCGTATCATGAAGAAAATCACTTCCCGGTGAATTTTTGGCATGATAACCGTATTTGATGGAGGAATGGAAAGTGATTTATAGAAAAGTAGCACTTGTTGGAGCATTATCAGTAGGATTATTATCTGGTTGTTTTGGTGAGAAGCCAGAAGAAAACATTTTTGTTGCCTTTGAAAACGCAGCAAAGCAAGAAAAGATGCTTTCTGATGATGTGAAAAAATTAGAAAAGTTAGAGAAGCAAGACCAAGAATTATATGCTCAAATTATGAAAGAAGGAAAAGAGCATAATGAAGCGGTTATTCAAAAAATTGACCAAGCGGTTGCAAATGTAGATGAACGAGAGAAAATAATTACAAATGAAAAAGATTTGCTTGAAAAAGCGCAAAAAGAGATAAAATCTGTTCCAGATTATGCAGATAAAATTGAAGATAAAAAAATTCAAAAACAGGCAAAGAAAGTAAATGAAGCTTATAAAAATCGTTATGAATCTTTCAAAAAGATGAATGAAAGTTATAAGCAGGCATTGACAATTGAAAAAGAATTATATGAGAAATTGAAAGTAAAAGAAACAAAATTAAAAGAAATTGGCGAAAAAGTAAAGGCTTTTAATACATTGAGCGAAGAAATTCAAAAAGAGAGAGAGAAATTTAACCAATATACAAAAGAATATAATGAAGGAAAAGTAGCCTTTTATAAAAATGCCAATATTAAGATAAAAGAAGGAAAGAAAGATAAATAATGAAAAAAGTCGAAAAAATATATACATATTTTTTCGACTTTTTTCGTTTTCTTTATAGAAAAGACTGGAATCCATACTATAAAAGAGTTATAGTTTATTCTTTAGAGAAAGATGATGTTTAACATATAAAATGATGAGCATCATATAAGTAAGGAGAATGAAATATGTCATATGAATTTTTACTGAAATTAGGCTTAGCGCTTTTTTTAGGTTTATTTATTGGAGTTGATAGGCAGCTTAAGAATAAGCCGCTTGGTGTAAAAACAAGTATGGTTATTTCGGTAGCAAGTTGTTTAATTACAATGGTTTCGATTGAATCAGTAAATGTATATTCTTCGCCAGGGCATACTAATATGGATCCAATGCGCTTAGCAGCTCAAATTGTAAGTGGTGTTGGTTTTTTAGGGGCAGGGGTCATTTTACGCAGAAATAATGATGTAATCTCTGGATTAACTACAGCCTCTATGGTATGGGCAGCGTCAGCTTTAGGGATCGCAATTGGGGCTGGTTTTTATATACAAGCGACAGTAGCTATGGTTTTAATTATATTAGCAATTAATGTAATGCCTCAACTTATTAAAATTGCTGGTCCTTATTCGTTAAGACAAAAAGATTTATCTATAAGAATTATTGTAAATGAGCACAGAGAGTTAGATGGAATTTTTAAGCAAATAAAAAATTTAAATATGCAAGTGAAACGAGTTAAAATAAAAGACATTGAGAATGGTACATCACAAAAATTAGAGATGGTGATATTGGTACCGGAGGGTTTATATACAACAGAGTTATATAGTACTTTAAAAGAAATTGATCATATCGTTTCAGTTGAAGTGGAAAGTAGATAAGAAGAGCAAAGAAGGGTGACGAATATCATCCTTTTTTTATTTGGGACAATTTTTGTACCTCGTTACTGGTTGATAAGATCTTCATTTAGTGTTCAGAGAAAACGAAAGAAGTTGTATACATAGGATTGTTAAGAGTCATTGTCGAAAATAAATGATATAGAAAAATGGATGGAGCTTACAATCATTTATTTTTTATAGACTAAATCGTTATAAGTACAAAAGGTGGGAAAGAAATGCAAATAAAGATTAGAATAGCACGAAAAGAAGATATTCCTAGTATCGCAAAAGTACACGTTGATAGTTGGAGAACAACATATAGTGGATTGTTACCTAAGGAGATTTTAGAGAATATGACATATAGGCGTCGAGAAAAACAGTGGGAAAATATTTTTAAACAAAATATTTCTAAACAATATCGATATGTTGCAGAAACAACAGAAGGGGAAATTGTAGGATTCATTGATGGGGGTGAGGAAAGAACTGGAAATTATAGTTGTGATGGTGAATTATATGCGGTTTATTTAATAAAAGAATATCAAGGATATAAAATTGGACAACGATTATTTCAAATGATGATTTCCGAATTCATTAAATATGATATCCATTCCGTACTGGTGTGGGTTGTGTCAAATAATCCTTCAAAACTTTTTTATGAAAAATTCAAGCCAGAGCGAGTAGATACAAAAATGATAGAGAAATGGGGTGTAGAAGAGACGGCATATTGTTGGAGGGATATTAGAGATCTGTATGAAAATTTAACTCTGTTGTAAGAAAATCTATTTTTAACATTTTAATTGTATGTAGTTCAAATTTTTATGTTTGTACATGAATTGATTCTCAATGGTAAAAAATGTTGAAAATAAGGTGAATAAAAAAACATGATTCTTTGCATTTTAATATATAAAGGAGGTGACGACAATGGCTAGAAATCGTAATTCTAATCAATTCGCTTCAAATGGAGCTCAAGCAGCTCTTGATCAAATGAAATATGAAATTGCACAAGAATTTGGTGTACAACTTGGAGCTGATACGTCTTCACGTGCAAATGGTTCTGTAGGTGGTGAAATTACAAAACGTCTTGTAGCGATGGCAGAACAGCAACTTGGTGGAGGATACAATCGCTAAAAGTGGAGCGTAAAAGGAGAAAGGAAGAAATCTTCCTTTCTTTTTTTGATGTAAGACATACAAATTCCATTAAATAGTACGGATATCTTCGTATAAGAATTGGCAGAATAGGAGTAATGCTAAATGGTTATCCAATTTCTTTTGTTATGTATGTTAAAAGTAAATAAAGGTATAGAAGCCCTGATAGAATGAAAATTTTTATCAGGGCTTCTAAATAGGGGTGATAATCATTCTCACTGTCCGTTTAGAAGTAGCGAAAAGATGAGTTGTTTTACCATATAAAGAGAAATGCCCCATATAATAATTCTCGAAACTTTATTTTTCCTGATGAATCCATTCGTTTCAATGGTCTCCCCGCAAGAGCGAGCCCGATAAACCAAACCCAATAAATAAAAATGGAAAATCTACATTTATGTCCCTTCATATTGAATGGAGTTTGCTCCTATCATACCGATTGTAGGCAAAATGGTATGTAGATTACATAGCGAAAAATATTTATTTTTTTAGGAAATTGCTTATTTGTTATGTAACTCTTTTAGGTTTCTACTTTTCTAGATAATCTATCCCATATACAATAAAAGATATAAAGGGGTGTTGTTAGCCAAGAGAAGGGCGGCAGTATAGTAGATCCTTCTTGTACAGCAACAAGAAGTAAAATGAAAAAAGGAGGAAAGTATGAAACAATTTGTTATTTGTCAAGTAATTGCCGGGACGAAATATTTAGCAGCTTATGCAGAGACAAAGCAAGAAGCAATTGAAAAGGCAGAGCTATTAGGATTGAGAACAGGAGAGCGGTATGTAGTAATTTCAGCTAAAGAGGCAGAAGGATTGGAATATCCTTAATTCAGAAGTGATAACAGGGTGCTTCATTGAAAAAATATTTAATTGTAAATAAGCCTAATATAATGAGTATGTATTAGGCTTATTGAAATGAACAAAGATTATAAATCTAATTTGTTTTGTGAATGATATGTTTTTCTTTTTTGATTTCCACTTCGATATTGGTTAATATATCTTTTAAAGTTCCAAGTTTGTAAAAACGTAGTAGCAGCATCGAATCCAGATTGATACAGCCAACCTTTTTCAGCGGTAGTTAATTGAAAGTTCGTACTTGTAATCGTACCGGTTGGAATTTTAATTGTTCTTGCCTTTGCTTCTTTATCTAAATGGCGTAAATCATGCGCCTGCATCATTGTTTTAAATAATCCTTTAAACATTGAAAGGGGTTCTTTGTAAAGAACGGGTTCTGCTTGAATTTCATCTTTTACAAAGTGAAATCCAAAGGTAGGCCAGCGAGGCAGCGTTGGCGAATCGAAAATCCAAATCGGATAATTGCTTAAGATTCCGCCATCCACCATGTAACAAGGTTGTTTCCACTTTGGTGTTTTCCACTTTATGGGCTCGAAAAAGAAGGGAATGGTTCCGCTCATTCTAACCGCTTTCGCAATCGAAAAACGATAATTTGGAAAACCATAGTTTGGTAGATCGTCAGGAAAGATAACCATTTTCCCGTTGCTTATATCTGAAGCGATAATCTTTAAGTTTTTCAGATTAGGTAAATCACTAAAAAAATAAATCCCTTTTTTACGTAATAAATCGTCTAACCATTCTTCTAAAAAAATATTGGAGTAAACTCCTAATCGAGTCCATGCACTTAATCCTTTTCCGATTACTGGGATTTTATCAAGTAACGTTTTTTTCGTAAATTGATAATAATCTAAAGTACTTATTATATCTTTTAATTCTGTACAGGAGTAACCAGCTGCTAGTAGAGCGGCGATAATGGCACCTGCTGATGTACCAGCAACACGTTCGAAAGAGTAGCCGCGCTCATTCAATGCGCAAATGGCACCTACATGTGCGATTCCACGAACTCCTCCACCTTCAAACACACCATCAATTTTCATGAAAAAATAATTCCTTTCCATGTAAAGATTTGGGGTAGCAAAAAAGCACGTAGATCACGTGCTTTTTTACAATAGTTTTTGCAAATTACTTAGCAACCAACGAAGCCGCCCCAACAGCTAGCTCCAATAATGATTAGAAGGATAAATAAAACGATTAATAAAGCGAAGCCGCCATATCCGCAACCATAGCCACCGCCATATCCGTAACCCATGTGGAAAGCCTCCTTTTAAAAATCAAAATAAATAGAACGTTTCTTAGAGAAATGATGAGGTATCGTGTTTGTAGGAACACTGTATACTATGCTTTGTAAAACTTGTTCGCGTATAGGAGGCAAGCCCGTTTTTTATGACATGTTATTTTTGAAGATGAATTTACTACGATATATATGCTATGATACGGATAAGTACATGACTGAGGGAGAATTTATGAAGCCCCAAATTGAATCATTAATGGAAAAGTATGATTTAACACATTTAAAACAGGAATTAATGGATACGATATTTCCTTGTATAAAAGTAGTACTGAGATAAAAAGATAAGTTGGAAATTGAACAGTCTAAAATGGGAGAAGTTCCAGATGGGCCTGTATCATTCGAATATCCAATTTATAAAGGAGAGCTGTTGCAATTTATTGCGCAGTTTCATTTGTATTCGGCAAGGATATCTCCTACTTCAATCGTGTGAAGGGCATAGCCCAACGATAAGTGGTGAGTTAGTTGACGTAGCAGATTTAAAAAATATAGATTTCAAGCATAATTTACCTCGAACAGGAATGCTCTATTTCTTTTGTTATGAAAGTCATTTTAAGGAAGAGGGAGATTTCCAAGGAGCTGGAGAGTATATTGGGATAAACCGGCATGATATGGTCCTTTTATTCCAAGTAGATTCAGATTATAACAATTGTAATATGATGTGGGGAGATTTAAGAATGTTTTATTTCTGATTGGAAATGAAGACTTAAAACATCGTCGTTTTGAAAATGCGTGTTGCATATTACAAACATGTTAGTTAAAAGAAGCAGTAGTTTACTTTGTTATGCTATTGTTTTTTTTATTTTCATGAAATATTGAGGAAACTCCCTTTAATAATATTAAAATGGCAATTAATAAATATGCATAATCTCATATTTTATTTTTCACAAACTATTGTATACTCTATAAATATATGAAAGCTTTGTTGTATATTTTTACATAAGGAGGATTAACAAGAATGAAAAAGACAAACAAATATATAACAGCTGCTGCACTTTGCTCAACAATTATGATTGGTGGTTTACAAGTCCCTTCGATATCTTATGCAGCATCAAATCAATCAATTGTAGCTCCATCAACAGAGGCCAAGTTGTTGGAAGATTTTAAACGAGAGTTAAAACAGAAGATTAATAATCAAGAAGAAAATATTACATTAAAATATAATACGAAAGAAAGCGATGCTCGATCTGTAATGAATATGCTTTATCAAGAATATAATAAAATAGTAGATGCAGATGAGTATATAAAATACAATATTGCAAGTACAAGATATTCTATACGTGGATTACCAGGAAATTATACGTTTACATTACATATCTCTTATCGTGAGTCAAAGGAACAAACACAATATGTAAAGGCGCAAGCAAAAGCAATTGTTAACACAATTATTAAGGCTGGCATGGATGAACATGAAAAGGTGAAAGCGATTCATGATTATGTGGTGAAACATGTTTCTTATGATACTTCTTATCAAGCATATACAGCATATGAAGCTTTAGCAAATCGTTCTGCTGTTTGCCAAGGATACACACTATTAACATATCAATTGATGCAGCAAGCAGGGATTCAAACACGTTTTGTCACTGGTAAAGGAAACGGACAAGCTCATGCCTGGAATTTAGTAAAGATTGAGGGAAAATGGTATCATTTAGATACTACGTTTGATGATCCAGTTCCTGATAAAGCAGGGCGTGTAACATACTCATATTACAATATGACAGATGAGCAAATGAGCAAAGATCATGAATGGGACCGTAGCAAGTATCCAGCAGCAACTACAAATTACTATGATGAATTAATAAATAAAATAAAAGCAGGTAGTGCAAAAACGGCTGTATATAACCAAATGCTAAAAGATACGAATTTAGTGTATTTATCTACACAATACGGGGCTAATAATTATAATGAATTAAAGCAAAAATTACAGAAAGAATTTGCAGCGAAGCCACAAAAAGTAGAACTACGTTATAAACAATCAATGGATGGAACAATGCAAGATATTAACCGAGCATTAAATGAAATTTCCTGGCCGAAAGGTGCAAAGCACGTTTCTTATCAAGTTGCGCCATATAGTGCGATGGCAGGATATTCATTAGCGACCATTACATTTACATATTAATGAAAGAAGAGCACCTAAAAAGGTGTTCTTTTTATTCCGTTATTAAGGGGGAGTAAGTCTACCATCTCAAGATTCGGAGAAAAGTAAGGGAGATAGGCGGGAACCTCACAGCCCGTAACAGCGCCACTGATTAAAGTTTCACTTATGTGTGTTGTAAAATGATTCGAAAAGTGAGTGAAGAAGAACGTATGATCAATACATTTACAGTTCTTTCTATTATTGCATCAACAACATAATCTTTTAGAAAAGAAAATAGAAGCATTTCGATAAAAAACGAAGCTACATCATAGTAGCTTCGTTTTTTAGGATACTTATTTCCACCAATCATCAAACATAGATGCAGGTACTTGTCTTTTATGTTCGCTTGCAAGATAACGCTTTTCAATTTTTTTTGCTACATCTTGAGGAACTGCTTTTCCCTCTAAGTAATCATCCAGTTGATCATACGTAATTCCTAATTCTGTTTCATCAGCTTGACCTGGTTTTTCATCTAATAAGTCTGCTGTTGGCATTTTTAAGTAAAGTCGTTTGTCAGAACCTAATTCTTGTAATAAAGCACGACCTTGACGTTTTGTTAAGCCTGTTAGTGGTAAAAGATCCGCTCCTCCGTCACCATATTTTGTAAAGAAGCCGGTAACAGCCTCGGCTGCATGATCTGTTCCAATGACAAGTAAACCTTGTTGACCACCAATTGCATATTGTGTCACCATACGGACGCGAGCTTTTACATTGCCTTTATTAAAGTCTGTTAGTGATTCGCCTAATAAGTCTTTATATTGATTTGAAAATGCATCAACAGCTGGAGCGATATCAAAAGAAACAGAGTGATCTGGTTTAATAAATTGAAGAGCAAGTTGTGCATCATCTTCATCTTTTTGGACTTTATACGGAAGGCGTACAGCGATAAACTTTGCACTGCCTCCTTCGTTACGAATTTCTTCTACTGCAAGCTGTGCTAAGCGACCTGCTAATGTTGAATCTTGACCACCACTAATACCAAGTACGAACCCTTTTGCACCTGTTTTTCTCAAATAATCTTTTAAGAAATCAATTCGTTTTCGAATTTCTGTTTTTGGATCAATTACAGATTGAACATGTAATGTTTTCATAATTTGCTCTTGTAAAGTCATGATATATCCTCCTATGAGCGATAAATTGTTATGTATACATTCAATTCATATGTCTCCACTCTTATTATTTCGTAAAACGGTCGAATATACAATAGGACAATGTATGAATAGGAATGTAGCTATTATAAATAAACTCTTTGAGTTAATCAATTTTTCTGTAACCTTTCAAGAATGTAATGTTTTTGTCATTTGAATCGATGGAATCCAATTCTTTGCTTTATGTATGATAGCAGTATAGTAATCGAAAGGGCGGAGAAATAAGATGAGCATTAGGGAATTAGCATTTCGAAATGTAACGCGTAATAGAAGGATCTACTCGGCTTATTTTTTAAGTAGTGCATTTGCTATTATGGCTTTTTTTGTTTATTCATTTTTTGCATTTCATCCTGTACTAAGCGCTAGCCAATTAGGACAATATGTATTTTTCAGTATGTCATTTGCACAATTTATTATTTATGTTTTTACATTTTTCTTTATCTTGTATTCTATGGGCATGTTTTTGAAAACGAGAAAACGGGAATTAGGGATATTGATGATGCTCGGCATGACGAAGTTTGAATTAAGACGACTTATCTTTTTTGAAAATGTTATGCTTGGGATTGCAGCGATTATTACCGGTATTCTTTGCGGAATGTTATTTTCAGGTTTGCTTATTTTCGTAGCACCGCTATTACTTCAGTTAGACTTGTCCTTGTCATATTATGTACCAATAAAGGCTATTGGTGTAACAAGTTTGATGTTTGTCATTTTATTTATTATTATTTCATTTTTTAGTGCTGGGTTGATTCGTAAAAATCAAATTATGAAGTTATTTAGAGGTTCGGTAAAAGCGAAGCCCGAACCGAAAGTATCTATAATTGCTTCATTTTTAGCCGTATTGTTACTTAGTGTAGGATATATAGGGGCGTTATCTTCACATGGAGCTATGGTTTTTATTATGTTAGTTCCTGTTACGACGGTTGTTACAATTGGTACTTATTTCATGTATAAGCAGTTGAGCGTATTCATGATCCGAAGATGTAAGAAGAACAAACGTTTATACTGGAGGCGAACAAACATCATAACGCTTTCAGATTTAGCATATCGGATGAGAGATAATGCCCGCATGTTTTTTATTGTTACAATTATTTCAACTGTAGCTTTCTCAGCGATTGGTACTTTAGTTGGTTTTACTTCTATGACTAGAGAAATGATGGAGAAACCAATTGCCTTTCAATATCATTCTGGAACAGGAAACGAAAATGAAACAGAGCATATACAATTGATTGAGAAAACATTAAAAAAATATAATATACCTACTAGCAAAATCATGATAGCATCGAAACGAAGTGAAGATCAATCGATGCGCAGAGCGTCCTTTATAAAAAAATCTGATTATAAGGTGTATGCGAAACTGACAGGTGAACAGGAAGTTGCTTTCAAGCAAAATACAGCACTTTTCTTATCAAATGAAATGCCAGGACCACCAAAAAAAGAAAGAAAAACGATACAATTATCGAATGAAGAACAAGTATTGACAGTAAAAAAAGTGAAGACATCTACTCTTAGTAAAGTACTTCTTCGTGATGTCTATGTCATTTCAGATGCGCAATATAATGCATTACAAAGTGGATTTAAAGAAATGAAAGATTATATGTATGAAACAAAAGAAACGAAAAATGAATTTGAAGCGGGCAAAGAAATAATGGAGCATATAAAGCAGTACCAAGAGCATTCACAGTTTTATGCCGCAGCGTATCAGAGCAAGCAAGCATTACAATTTGCAGGTCCAATTTTGTTTGTCGGATTTTTTATTGGAATTGTATTCTTTGTTTGTGCAGGTAGTTTTCTATATTTTCGACTATTCTCTGACCTAGATGATGATTATCGTTTATTTGAATCCATTCGAAAAATAGGGTTAACGAGTAGAGAGTTATCTCAAGTCGTCACAATTCGATTGGCTTTATTATTCTTTGTTCCAATTGGTGTAGCAGCGTTACATGGCGGTGTTGCATTAACGGCTTTAGGACAAATGTTTGACTATTCTTTGCTAAAAGAAAATGCGATCGTCTTAAGTATATTTGTAGGAATTCAAATGATATATTTTGTGATGATACGCTCTCGTTATATAATGCAATTGAAAGAAAGATTAAGAATGAGGTAATAGATTTTATTTTTATTGAATATTCAATCTAGAAGTTCGATAAGGAAGCGATGAAAACTTCACTGTTCAAAATTTGTTCAATAAAAACTCTTAACAGATGATGTTAGGAGTTTTTTATGTAAGGATTGATACCAATTTCATTATTTTGGTGAAAGATCCAGGATGCTTCAAAGTATGACTGGATACTTTTTTTGTTTTAAAAATCATTTATCTTTATATACAAATAGTATTTGTCATGTTTGTGAACAATCTTGTTTTATATATATATTTGTCTTACACTTTATTTGTTTGTAAGAAAGTAATATGTATATTTAATAAAGTTGTTAATTTACTTTGTTAAATATAGGGTAAGGAGGGGTTGTATGTGGAAATGGTTACAGCGTATAACAGACTTTGCAAGTAGTAAAAAAGGTGCCAAAGTAATTGTTATATCGTGGATTGTAGCTATGCTTGTCTTAACAGGAATTTCAAAACCAGCAAAGAAATATGCAAACAATGTGAGTGGTGATGGGATTCCTGAAAGTGCAGCATCTATACAAGCTGAAAAACAAGTAGAAAAATATTTTCCAAATGATGAAGGATTACCAGCTATTATTATTTTTCATCAAAAAGAAGAAATGAAAGAAGAACAGTTACATAGTATTCAAGAGGTGACAAAGCAATTACAGGCTAAAAAAATCGAACATGTTGAAAAAATAATTCCGATTAGTGAAATGCCAGTTCAAATGTTGAACGGCTTTGTATCTGAGGATAAAACAAGTTTTATTCTTCCGGTAACGATGACAAGTAATTTAGAAGTAGAAGAGATTCATAATACAGTAAAAGAAATGAAAAATGTATTAAAGCAGGAACTTCCTACTAATATGGAAGCTAAAATAACAGGACCTGCGGGGATTGCTGCGGATACATTAGAAATTTTTAAAAATGCTGATCTTGTCCTGTTGTTCTCAACAATTGGATTAATTTTTATCTTATTAATTGTAATTTACCGTTCTCCTCTTTTAGCGATTATTCCGCTGATTGCAGCAATTATTGTATACCAAATGATTGACCGAAGTCTCGGTTTATTTGGTAAATGGGGACTTGAAATTAAATCGCAATCATTGTCTATTATGTCAATCTTATTATTTGCAGCATTAACAGATTATGCTCTATTTATTTTTGCACGTTATAAGGAAGAATTGCAAAAACGAGAAGATAAATATGAAAGTATGAAACAGGCGATGCGAAAAGTAGGGGAACCAATCTTCTTTAGTGGAAGTACCGTGCTTGCTTCCATGTTCATGCTCTTTTTTGCAGTATATAACGGTTACCGTAACTTTGCACCACTATTTTCTGTTGCGCTTGTTGTCATTATTTTAGGGGGAATTACATTGCTTCCTGCCTTATTTGCACTATTTGGTAGAAAAGCGTTTTGGCCTTTTATACCAAAGGTTGGACAGCGGCAAGAAAAACATGTCATTTGGAGAAAAGTGAGCCATATTGTAGTAAGAAAGCCGTATATAGTTGGAGGAGCAGTTGCTATTTTTCTAGTCATATGTTCACTGAATCTATTTCAAATTCAGTACTCTTTTAACTTATTAAAGTCTTTTCCGGAAAATTTACAATCAAGACAAGGATATGAGTTAATTGAACAGAAATATTCTCCTGGTCAGTTAGCTCCTATTACGGTTGTAATGGCGAAGGAAGAAAAGGTAACCGATGAGGAAATTGTACAGTTTGTAGGAAAATTAGCGGTACAAAAAGGGATAGAAAGGGTGAATCCTTCTCTTGAGGCGATTCAAAAGAATACCAATCAATTGCGGTCTAAAGATGGAAAAGCAGCGAAAGTGCAACTGATTTTAAAAGATCAACCGTATTCACTACAGGCTATGGATACCATTCAATTTCTGCAGCAGAAGGAAAATGAATTTGTGAAGAATGGGCATGTTTACTTTTCTGGTGAAACGGCGAAGCAAGCTGATTTGTACCAGATTAATAATCACGATACAACATGCATTGTTGTACTCATATCTATATTGATATTGATTTTGTTAGGTATACAAACAAAATCATGGATTGCGCCAATCTATATGATTGGAACGATTCTACTCTCATATTGTGCGGCATTAGGCCTTAGTATGTTTCTGTTTGAACATATATTTGGATACAAGGACATGAGTTATCGCATTCCACTATATACGTTTGTATTCCTTGTGGCACTTGGAGTGGATTATAATATTATGCTCGTTTCTCGTATTAAAGAAGAAACTGCGAAACATCCTCTGCAGGTTGCAATCGAGAATGGATTAACTGCAACAGGCGGTGTTATTTCTTCTGCTGGTATCATATTAGCAGCAACGTTTGCGGTATTAACGACCCAGCCATTATTAGAACTATTTATGTTTGGATTTGTTGTGGCACTTGGAGTTATTGTTGATACATTTCTTGTGCGGACACTACTTGTTCCGGCAATTATGCTTATCTTAAAGAAATGGAGCTTATGGCCCCAAAAGATAAAGTAGTAGTTATTTTGTAATTGAGAAATATTTTGAAGCAGGAATTTTGAAATAGAAACAAGAATTTTCATCTATAAGTGTACGCATATTTGCTAGGGACATCATACTCTTTTAGGAGGGATTCAGATGAGCAGTAGTACAGCGAATAAGCAAAAAGGAATTCGATTAATTCCGTTTACAGTAAACAGGGTGGTGGAACAAGCAAACGAAATTCCACCAGGTGTACAACTGATTCACGCTCCTGAGATTTGGGAAAAGAGTGAAAAGGGAAACGATATTGTTGTAGCAGTATTAGATACAGGCTGTGATGTCAACCATGTAGACTTAAAGGATAGAATTATTGGCGGAAGAAACTTTACAGAGGATTATGGAAATGATCCAAATAATTATCTTGATAATAATGGGCATGGTACGCATGTTGCTGGAACAATCGCAGCAACAGAAAATGATATTGGAGTTTTAGGCGTTGCACCACTGGCTAAATTATTAGTATTAAAAGTATTGGCAGGGGACGGATCAGGAAACTATCAACATATTATCGATGCGATTGACTATGCTATAAGCTGGAGAGGACCAAATCAAGAACGAGTAAGAATTATTTCCATGTCACTTGGTGGACCAGAAGATGTACCAGAATTACATGAAGTGATTCAAAAGGCTGTCAAGCAAGACGTGCTAGTTGTATGTGCCGCTGGAAATAGTGGTGATTGCAATGACAGAACAGAAGAATTGGATTTTCCAGGTGCTTATTCAGAAGTAATTGAAGTAGGAGCAGTGAATTTAGAAAGAAAGTTAGCTTGCTTCAGTAATTCGAATCAAGAAATTGACTTAGTAGCACCAGGTGAAGACATTCTTTCTACGTATCCAGGAGGAAAGTATGCTGTATTGAGCGGGACATCTATGGCGACCCCACATATTTCCGGAGCATTAGCACTTCTAATTAAGCAATGTGAAAGAGAATATGGAAGAAGGATGTCAGAACCGGAAATTTATGCACAGCTTATTAAACGCACAGTTCCATTGGGATATGAGCGAACATCCGAAGGGAATGGATTGATAGATTTAGTAAAAGAAGAGAATGAAAAACAAAAAGTTACATTATAACAAACAATAATTATATTATGTAAACAAAATAAAAAGCGCTGTTTTAACATTTTGTTAAAACAGCGCTTTTCGCTTTGTTTGAATAGTTGCAGCATTTTCATCAGGAATTCCTGCGTCTTCAATAATTCGTTTTTTTGCTTTATTTAATAGGTGATTTACTACTTCGCCAAAATGATTAGCTTCGCGTTTTGTACGAGCTTCTCGTAAACATTTATAGTTTTCTATTAGTTCCTCTTTTTCGGAGTCTGTTAAGAAATCCTCTATTTTCTTTTTTGGCATAAGAAACACCCTTTCTTCTGACAGACAGTTCAGTTTATAAATATTATAACAGTAATTTTTAGCGGAAGTATAGATTATCGTCGTAATAATTTGTCAATTTCTTGAATTTTCTCGTCAGCTTTACTAATTTGCATATTCTTTGCCTGTTCCCCACCTAGTGCTTGATGAAGCAAAAAGGTTTGTCCTGAAATAGCAGTGACAATGGCTACTTTAATAATTTCTTTTATTGTAGTTGCATCAAATAATACAAGTCCAAGAAGCGCAGCAAGACTGCCGGCTAATATATCAGTGAAAAATCCAAGATGAAAAAAGGTTTTTAAACGGCGTGGAAGCAATAACTTACCTTGGTTATTGATTAGATGGGAAACGAAGCCAGTTATGCCACCAATGAGAACAGCAATTAGCCATTGATACATTTCCATCAAATCCACTCCTTTTAGTGAATAAGATTCGTTTTTTATATGCGGATACCTTTTTCAATTTTATATAAGTATATTGAGAAAATTTGTTTTGATTATACATTTGTTTAGTTGTAATGAACAATTTATTATACGAATTCATTTTTCATTACAACTATTTTTAATTTGTATCAGAAAATGACGTGAATTGAAGCGGCTTTTTAAAAAGACATACATATAATAAAGATAATGAAAGCTACATAAAAAACAAAGGAAATCCTTTTGGTTTTTTTGATTGTAAAATTTATAATAATAATTATCCTTATATATGGACAAAAAGAAATTATTTGTTTAAACTTTACAAAGTGTTTGCATGTGTCATAAGGATAGTGATCAGATGATTTGTTTTTTTGTTTTTAATCTTAAAGTTTAAATATTCACATAATAAAGGAGGATATTATGAATCAGTTTATAAGATGGTTTCAAAATATGAAAGTAGCAAAAAAAATAATGATTTCATTTTTTATTATATTAATTGTTGCTATTTCAATTATTGGTGGGATATCATATCAAACTGCGAAGAAAAACTTTGAATCGCAAATTATGAATAGCGCAAATGAAAATATTCAAATATTAGACAATCTTATTAATCAAGTAATCGAAGAAAAATTTAATGATGTAAATAATTTTGCAAGAATCATGAAAAGTGACTTGTATGCAGGAGAAAATCATGATGAATTAAAGAAAATGTTATCTCAATATATATTGCTAAATCCGGAGGTTGAAGAGATATATATTGCAGGAAACGACAAGACGTTTGTACAGGAACCGGATGTACAAATGCCGGCAGACTATGATCCGACAACGCGGCCTTGGTATAAGGATGCAATCAGTAAAAATGGTGGCATAATTATAACCGAGCCATATAAAGCAAAGGGAAATGGTCATATTGTAGTAACAATCGCAAAACAAACGGATGATAAAAATGGCGTTGTTGCTTTAGATTTAAGCCTTGACAATTTATTGAAAACATCAAAATTAATTAATATCGGAAAAAAAGGATATGCTTTTATTTTAGATCGCAATCAAAAAATCATCGCTCATCCAGAGGAGAAATCAGGTGAAAAAGCTGCGGACTCTTGGGCAAAACGACTGTATCAAGAAAACCATGGTATGTTTACTTACTCTTATGGAAATAGTGACAAGAAAATGGTATTTGCTACAAATTTAAAAACGGGTTGGAAAATTGGTGGAATAATGTATAGCAGTGAAATCATTGAAGCGGCTCAACCTGTATTTTATAATGCGTTACTTATTATGGTAATTTCCTTACTTTTAGGAGGTACAATCATTTATTTTGTAACCCTTTCTATCACAAAACCTTTAAAAAGGTTAGTAACTACTGCACATGAAATTAGTGAGGGAGACTTAACACAAACGATTGAAATGTATTCGCAAGATGAAATTGGTCAACTGGCAAAAGCTTTTAATAACATGACACAATCATTGCGTACACTAATTAGTCGAATTAATACTTCAGCAGGACACGTTGCCGCAGCATCTGAAGAATTGACTGCAAGTGTCAGACAGGCTAGTGAGGCAACAGAACAGATTACGACGGCAATGGAGCAAGTTTCGACTGGGGCAAGAGAGCAAACGTCTAGCGTTGAAAACGGTGCGGTATTATTACATAATGTAACAGAAGGGATTCAGCATGTAGCAAATAGCTCATCGGCAATCGCCAACTCTTCTTCGTATACTCGTGAAAAAGCAGAGAATGGCGGGGAGTTAGTTGGAAAAACAGTAAATCAAATGAATTCGATAGTAAAATCTGTCTCTCAATCAGATGCTGTGATTCAATTATTAAATGATAAATCAAAACAAATTGGTGAAATATTAGAAGTGATACAAAATATTGCTGATCAAACAAATTTATTAGCGTTAAATGCGGCTATTGAAGCTGCGCGAGCTGGGGAGCATGGCAAGGGATTTGCCATTGTTGCAGATGAAGTAAGGAAACTTGCAGAGCAATCTAGCATGTCATCAAACGAAATTGGAAAGCTAGTAAGTGAAATACAAGAAGATATGAGCAAGACAGTCAAATCAATGAATCATGTCAATGAAGAAGTTCAGTTAGGTCTTGTAATTGCGAATGAGACAAAACAAAACTTTGCAGAAATATTGCATTCTACAAATGAAATTGCTAAGCAAATTGAAAGTATGGTAGAAACGGCAAATGAAATGTCAAAAGGCGCAAATGAAGTTTCGATTTCGGTTGGTGAAATTGCAAGGACAGCACAAAATAATGCAACAAGTACACAAAATATTGCTGCATCCACTGAAGAACAATTAGCTTCTATGGAAGAAATCGGATCGGCTGCTGGAACATTATCACAAATGGCTGAAGAATTACAAGTCTTAATTGAAAAATTTAAGATATAAATCGCAAGGAGACTGTCTTAAGGTAACTGAACCGTTACAAAGACAGCTCCTTTTTATTTATCCGCTATTTTAGGCAGCAATAGCCCGATTGGTGAGGGCTCATAATAAGAAAAGCCTTACGGATTAAAATTTCGCTTTATCGAACTCTCCATGTTAAGGTTGACAGTGAAATCAGAAAAATATCTATGAAAGTTTTGTTTTATTTGTCGAAAGATAAAGGGATTTGTTGTATGCTTGTATAAATATTATAAAGTAGACTACATATAAAGGAGAACATTATGGGAATGTATTGGGGAACGAAAAGACATTCTTGGCTTAGCTATGTTTCATTTTGGTTTAGTATTTCATTTTTTCTTATTTTTTTAGTTGAAGTGTTTATATTTCGAACACTTTTTAATAGTTCGAATAGTATAGCGAGAATTATGAAGTATTTTTATTTTATTGGCGTACCACTAAATATTATTCTTAGTATAAGATTGTTATTTAAGAAAAATGAAAAGAAAACGTTACCGATTATTAGTTTTATTGTTTCTTTATTGTTTGCAAGTTTGATTGCAGTATTAGCTTTAGCGGCGACAGGAAAAGTATTTTAGCAAAAAGCAGGAATATGAACATTCCTGCTTTTTATATTGCTGTTTTATTTTAGTCAGATCTCTTACTTCAAGGCTGAGTGAATGTAGAGGAAGAGGATATTATTGCACATGAGAACAACGTTGCACAAAGCAAATGAATGCAGGAATAGAGTCGATATATGATACAATGAATATAGTAGATAGAAAGGGTATAATATAATACTCATGTTGTTTAGTAAGAGAGGGGTTATCTTATGCTATACGAGGATTTAGTTGGATTATTTCAAGTTGCTCCAATAGAAGAGAAAAAAGGTGGCTGGAAATATATAATTCAAGAACAAAATGGAAAATATTTAATTGGTAATGATATCGCAGTAGCACATATGAGTGTGGAATTATATTTTAATGAACATAATGAAATAAGACTGACTTTATATAAAGATGGAAATTCTATAGCGACAATGCAACGAATAGCAATCGTAAAAATAGAAATAGAAGAAGATAAAGATGCGATTCAATTTGTATTAGAGCGTATGCCAAGCCGTATGATTCGTCTGCAGTTGTACCCATATTTAGCGATAGAGATGGGGCCGTATTGGGAAGTGTGTGAAGATTGTGAATGAAAAGAAGTATCCGCCTGAGGATACTTCTTTCTATGTTTTTTGAAGTTGTTTACATGCAATAATTGGAAGTATTATGATGCTAACCCACCCGATAATGGGATACAAAATGTGCAGAAGTTCACTGTACCCAATGTAGCTGAAAGAGTAGCTAATTAGTAAAATAAAGTAGACAATATAATTGCTTTTCCATCCTGTGATCGATTGCATTTGTTTTGTCATTCCAAAGATATTACCGACTAAAGTCGTAAATACTTCACCAAAAATAATGAGAACGAAGAAAAAGTGGAAAGTTGCATTAAAGCGTCGGACAACTTCTGCCATTGGAATATTGTATTGATAAAACTGTTCAACAGATAAAATGGCTAAATGACTACATAATAGGATAAAGCAAAGTCCTGCTCCACCTAGAATTCCCCCCCATATAATTGCTTTGCGCTCTTTTACTTCACTTGCTAATGGTACGAGAACACTTTGGGCGAGTGAAAGGTTGAGAGCAACATATGTAATAGGGCTTGTAATCCATTTTATATTCCAATTTTCCGCAGGAACCGCGTTATAGATAGGTGTTGCACCATGGAGCAAAGTAGTGATAGCAAGTCCAATAATAAAAATCATCATAATTGGTACGACTAGAGTATTTACCTCAAAAACACCTTGTAGCCCGCGGCTGCCGATAATGAGGCAAGCGATTACTGTAATAAAAATACCAAGTTGTCTTGGGAGAAGAAGTTGTTCTTCAAATACGGCACCTGCACCTGATAGCATAACACTTGTAACTCCAAATAGTACAAGTAGCAATAATGTATTCACAACATTCCCAAATACATCCCCAAATAAGTATTTATTAAATTCTTGTGCAGAAAATGCACCAATTTGAGAAGAAAGTAACATCATTTTTGTCCCTAGCCAAATAAAGAAAAATCCGCTTATGCATATTCCAATTGTTCCATATATTCCATTGATGGTAAAAAACTCGACAATCTCCCTTCCAGTTGCAAAACCGGCTCCGACGACAGTTCCAATATAAGTAGCAGCAACCTTTTTTGCTACTTGCCATTGTTGATTATTCATGTCATCCCTCTTTCTACTATGATGAACGTATCTTATTACTATGCATATGTAAGTGCTCGGACAATTAGACATGCGAAGTGATAGAAAGAGTACATAAATTTTAGGCAATAAGACTCCTGCCTCAAAATTCAGAGAGGGGAACCTTGTTGCCTGTAACAACTTGATTGGTGAGGGCTCATAATCAGTGGGTGAAGAGAACCCGGTTGATGAAAATTATTAAAAATTTAGTACATATAAGCTTATGATTTGGAAGGAAAGGAAAAGTATGGTACAATAAAATAGGATTATTAAAAGAGAATAATTCTAAAATTGTAAGAGGAGTGGATTGGATGAGTACGAAAACAAATGTTGTTGAAGTATTGAACAAACAAGTAGCAAACTGGAATGTATTATATGTGAAACTTCATAATTATCACTGGTATGTGACAGGACCACACTTCTTTACATTACATGAGAAATTTGAAGAGTTTTATACAGAAGCTGCTACATATATTGATGAATTGGCAGAACGTATTTTAGCATTAGGCGGAAAACCGTTAGCAACAATGAAAGAATATTTAGAAACATCAACAGTTCATGAAGGAACAAGTAAAGAAGCGGCGGAAGAAATGGTACAAGTATTAGTAAATGATTTTTCTGCTATTATTCAAGAGTTAAAAGAAGGTATGGAAGTGGCAGAACAAGCTGGAGATGAAACATCTGCTGACATGTTATTAGCAATTCATACAACATTAGAACAGCATGTTTGGATGTTGAGTGCGTTCTTAAAATAAGATATAGTAATTAAATTATGATTTACCCTCACAAAAAAACCTATTGAAAAAATCGTTCAATAGGTTTTTTTTATTTTTCAGTTTTCTCTTTATGGTATAATATAGTAAAAAGGAGGCGATGCAATGTTTCGCTTTTTCAAAAGTGGAAAAGAGGAGAGGCCAATTACAAAAGACGAGCTAGAACAAGCGATGGCAAAGTTTTTAGAGACTAATACAAATATTGTGTACACAGTATTAGTTAATGATGACTATACAGTGAATTATGACTTATTAAAGCCTTATTTACAAGCTTTTCCAACAAATAAGTTTCTTATTACAAAGGAAACGCTAGAGGTGTTTGAACATACAGATGAAAATTTAGAACTTGTAAAAGAGATTGATCTTGTACAAAAAGCAGTAGATCAATATGTAACAGAGAAAGAAACATTCCCTATTGTAGAAGACAATGAAGATCGTCTTATATGTGGCATAAAATTAGCACCATATTTAAATCGTATATTAAAAAGGGATTTATATATATCAGAGAAACATTATTTAGTTTCTAGTAAACCGGATAAAAAGAAGATTGTGTAAGTTGAAAACAACAATATATACATTGTTGTCTTTTTTTGTTTTAGAACGTTTTTTTGCCCATTGTAAGCTTTTTTATGATAAAAAAGGGAAAAGAACATCACTTGAAATGATGTTCTCTGCTTTTAATGAGAAATTCCACGTTCATAATGATTCATTTCTACTAAGTTTAAAATGTAATCGTAGTTATCGATTTCCATTTTTATTTGATTTCGTTCTTCTTCTGTTAGTCTTACACTCGTAAGCTGTCTACATAATTGCTGTTTCTTTAGTTCTAATTGTTTTTTCGTTGCATGATAGTCGTAAGTACGTTTCATGTTTATCAATCCTTTCCTTACATTCCTATCCTACACCTTTATTATATGTGGAAATAAAAGGATTGAGAGCAATACGGTTTGTATTTTTTGTGAATCTTCTGATGTGTATCTACATTACATGGGAATAATTTAAAAAAATCAGAAGTGTATTTAAAATCAGAAAAGTCGTTGCTTACATTTAGAATAAATATTATTATATATATAAAAATACTAAGGAGTAGTGAAAATGAATCCATTGTTACTTGATTTTCCCTCGGAATTTTATACAGATAGATTATTTATTCGAATGCCTAAACCTGGAGACGGGGCAGCGGTCTATGAAGCAATTCAAGCATCAATACAAGAGTTAAAATCTTGGATGGCTTTTGTGCAAAAAGAACAAACGAGAGAGGAAGTAGAAGCTAGTATAAGAAGGGCACATATTCAATTTTTACAGAGAGAAGATTTAAGATTGTTAGCCTTTTTAAGGGAGACTGGTGAATTTGTTGCTTCTACTGGATTGCACCGGATTAAGTGGGAAATACCACAGTTTGAAATTGGATATTGGATTGATACACGCTTTAGTGGGAAAGGCTATATGACCGAGGCAGTAAAAGGAATTATCGATTATGCTTTTTCTGAACTGAAAGCAAACAGGTTAGAAATTCGTTGTGACCCCACAAACCGGAAAAGTAGAGCGATACCTGAAAAGCTAGGCTTTAAATTAGAAGGAATTTTAGAAAATAGTAGTGTAGCAGTAGATGGAAATGGATTAAGGGATACATGTGTGTTTGCGATGATAAAAAATAGATATGAAAAAGAAAAGTGATAGAGTCACAGAGCTTCTTTTATTTATAGGAAAATGAAATCTGCTGAACATCGTGTTGAAAAATTGGTCTAATGATTTTCATCTATCCTAAATAGGAAAAACCGAAAATAATTGCCCATAAAAATGCAAGACGAGCATTGGACAACCAAATTTCGAATCATTTCCATGAGTAATCATTCTTTTGTTTGTTCAAAATCTTATCGCCTTATGATATAGATTGTAGCATAAAAGCGGGATATAGTATGCTACTCTGTATATAAGGATTTTATATACAATATATATTTTTTCTGTATAGTATAATGTATAGAGAGATAGTTATAAGGAGATGCCAACAGATGTACGAAATAATTCCAGTAACAATTTTAACTGGTTTTCTTGGTTCCGGGAAAACGACATTGCTAAATAGAATCCTGTCAGAAGACCACGGAAAAAAATTAGCGGTTATTGTAAATGAAATAGGACAAATTGGCATTGATAATCAATTGGTTATGAATGTTGAAGAAGAAATTATGGAAATGACAAATGGTTGTTTATGTTGCACAGTTCGTGAAGATTTGCTTGTCGCATTAAAACAACTATTAGATGTAAAAGCAGAAGGGAAAATGGATTTTGATGGTTTAGTGATTGAAACAACGGGGCTTGCAAATCCAGGTCCTATTATTCAAACGTTCTTTTTAGACCCAGTCATTCAATCATCGTATAAAGTTGATGGTGTTGTGACAGTGATCGATAGTTATCATATTCATAAACATTTTGAAAAAGGACTGGAAGCAAAAGAACAAATTGCCTTTGCAGATGTTGTATTAGTGAATAAATTAGATTTAATTGGAGAAGTAGAAAAAGAAGCGCTTCTTATTGAATTACAAGGGATGAATCCAACAGCAAAATTAATCCCAACGACAAATTGTGAAGTGGATATTTCAGCTTTACTCGAAATTCAAACGTTTAAAACGCGTGATACATTAGAAATTTATCCTCATACAGAGCACCATCATTTAGAAGGGGTAAAATCATTTGTATTACGTGAAAAACAGCCCCTTGATTTACAAAAGTTAAACGAATGGATGTCAGCTGTTGTTCAGGAACTCGGGGAGTATTTATATCGTTATAAAGGAATTTTGTCTATTGATGGGGTAGATCGACGAATTGTATTCCAAGGTGTACATACTCTATTTGCTGCGTCCTATGATCGAGAATGGCAAGAAGGAGAAAAACGAATAAGCGAAGTTGTTTTCATCGGAAAAGACATTAATAAAGAGTGGTTTCAGGAACATTTTAAAGAATGTATCAAATAAGCCTGCAGATTTTTTGCAGGTTTATTTTTTTATGGAAATTATACTCGGTTGTAAGAACGAGAAATATAGGGGGAAGAAAGTAGAAATCAATAAAAAACAGCCTATTTTCATAGGCTGAATCTCTTATGTAACAGTAATTCCATCACAACACCTACAACAGGTCCGCTGTCATCGATATCACCAGTTAATCGAAAGCCGAATGATTCATATAGTTTCATTGCTACTTTATTGTCTGGATGAAGACTTAAATACACTTTTTCACATTGAAATTTTTCTTGCAAATAAGGAATGAGTAAGTGAAGAAAACGTTTGGCATATCCCTGTCCTTGGAAATGGTAATCAATCATGAAGCGATCTAGCCATACGCTATTATTTTCTTTAGAATACCAGCCATACATGGCGTACCCGACAAGCGTTTCTCCATCATATAAGCCTATTGACGTTCCGTTTCCTTCATATAATGATTCTGCTAAAGAAAACGCATTGCTTTCAATAAATTGTTGTTGCTCACTTGCTACATGTAAAGCAGCGACGGAACGCCAATTACTTGCTGTTACTTCACAAATGTGAAGATTCATAGTTCCAACTCACTTTCTGAATGATATCTTTTATAGTATGGATAATTGTACTTGTTATTTTATGTAAGTCAAGCTGTATCGACCATGAAAAGACAGCTGAATTATCAGCTGCCTTTGAAAAAATTAATTTGTAGCTTCTTTTAAAACGTTCACGTTCTCTTCCATTAACGTAAAGTAGTCTTTATTTTTCTTTACGTCATCTTCAGATATTGTAGCAAGATGATTTAAACGCAAAATTTTTGTACCAGTCTCTTTTTGAATTACTTCAGCAACTTTTGGAGTAGAAAATGTTTCAAATAAAATATATTTTAAACCATGCTCTTTTGCTGTTTTTGTAATCGCAGCTAATTCTTTTTGCGATGGTTCCTCCGAAGATGAGATGCCAGCGATTGGAATTTGTTTTAAGCCGTAACGATGTTCCCAGTATCCATATGCTGCATGAGAAACTAAAATTTCTTTTGTTTTTGCATTGGTAACTACAGATTTAAAATGATCGTCTAAATCAGTAAATTTTGTTTGTAGGGCTGCAAAGTTCTTTTCAAATTCTTTTTTATGTTCAGGTTGTAGTTTTACAAGTGCATCTTTAATTTTTTCTGCCTGTTTCATCGCAAGAATCGGGTCTAACCAAACGTGTGGATCTTGATCATGATGATGACCATGTTCTTTATGGTCGCTTTCTTGTTCATGATGCTCATCTTCAGATGAAGCATGCAAATCAATACCTTGGGATGCATTTACAGTTTGTACGTTTTCCTGCTTCAATGTTTTTTCCATCTTTTCCGCAAATGGTTCTAAACCAGCACCGTTATATACAAATAAGTCTGCTTTTGCAATTTGAACAGTTTGCTTTTGGCTAGGCTCATATGTATGAGAATCAGCACCTGGTGGATAAATGGTTTCGACATTTACATAATCACCACCAATTTTTTTAGTAAAATCGGCAAGTGGAAAAATAGTTGTATACACAGAAAGTTTATCACCTTTTTTTGCAACACTATTATTTTTAGCGGAACAGCCAGCAAAGATTAATGCGAAAACTAGTAGAAATGAAAATAAGGTTAATCTTTTATTCATGTAATTCTCCTCTTTTCGTTTTTTTTACAAGATTATTCTTTCCCAATAAATGAAGAAAATCATTTATTGTTATAAAACGGAATAATTACGTTTTAAGTTGCGAACTTAGTATAATACATTCTTAGAAAAGTTGCAATAAATAATAATGATTACGATTTGTTTTTTGTTATAAATTTGTAAAAAAGAACAGTATTAAATTTTAGGGAACGTGCATATGTGACAACATTGTTTTCATATATTGAGGGAGAGAAAGAAAAAGGGGATGAGCGATTGAGTTACACGGCATTGGCAATTTTATTTATATTGGCAGTCGTAGTACCGTTAGTTTGGGTGTTAATTTTTTTAAAGGCAGTTATTCATAATTTAGGTGATTCTACATTGGTAACAAAGTTGCCAGCGGAAGTAGAAAAAGAAAAAGAGCAGGACGTTTAAATAACTCATTGTTTCGTACTTATGATAAAATATTAAAGAGGAAACTCCTATATAGCGAAGTTTTTTATGGGTAGCAGACTCTCTCCAAAGCTTTTGTTAAAATTGTGAGGCGGGAGTCTTACTGCCTACAAATAGCTGGATAAACTAGGAGATATGCTTTCCGCTTAAGCGGAATAAAAGTAGATAAAGAGGTATAAATGTAAATGAATAAACGAACAGCATTGGTACTCGGCGCAAGCGGTTTAGTTGGACAAGAAGTAACACAGCTATTGCTTGATTCTGATTACTATGATTCGGTTACTATTTTTGTGAGAAAACCGCTGCAACTAAAGCATGAAAAATTACAACAAAAACAAGTGGATTTTTCGATCTTGGAAGAGTATAAAGAGTTTTTTGCTGTTGATGATGTATTTTGCTGCTTAGGAACAACGATTAAGAAAGCAAGAACGAAAGCTAATTTTAAAAAGGTAGACTATGAGTATACATTGCGTGCAGCTTGTTTGTCTGAAAAACAAGGCGTACAAAATTTTCTTGTTATTTCTTCTATGAGTGCAAACTCAAAGTCCGTTTTTTTCTATTTACAAGTAAAAGGGAAAATGGAAGAAGAATTGCAAAAATTAGGAATCGAAGGTATTCATATTTTTAGGCCATCGTTATTATTAGGAGAGCGAAAAGAATTTCGTTTTGGTGAAAGAATGGCAGGGAAAATCTTTGGCCTGTTACCATTCATATTTAAAGGTACGTTAAAAAAGTATAAACCCATTTCTGCCGAACAAGTTGCTAGAGGCATGTATCTTGCAGCGCTTCATGAAGAGGCTGGTATTCATATTTATAATTCAACAGAAATTACCGTAATGAAATAAATGAAACTTTCTATTAGTGGGAGCGTATTGTCCATAAAGAGAGGATAAAAAACGAGAAGAACAGAGTTTTCTCGTTTTTTATTTTTTAATATATCAGTTCCAGGATAGCAATATTTTGATTGTTCATTTGAGCTTTTCACGTCTTGCGATAGCATCGGCTAGTTCAAGAAATTGTTGCCGAGTTATCTTCCCTCCCACCTTAGCTTTTATAACTTTTTCCATTTCCTTTGTAACGGTCATTCCTTCAATTTCTAAAGTCGCTTTTGCAGCCTCAAAAGCCTTATTTAGCTCTTTTTCGTTTTTAAACATAATTTGGTAAACCTCTTTCGAATAAATTTTAATATAATTTGATATTTCTGGAAACTGATCTTGACTAATTATTGTTGTTTTTTGCTTTATTCTCCATCCACTTTTCTATTTCGATTAGTTGAATATCTTCTCGCCTAATATCTGTTTCTGCAATGTATCTAGGGTGAATGATTCAACATCTTGAGAATGACCCATGGAATAATCGTATCATGGAGGAAGACTCATGCTCATCAACCTAAGATAAACTTGTACCCCCATAACGGAACATTTTCATATCCATTTATTCTATAGAGGGTTTATTGTTTTGTACGAAATATACGGTCTCAGATATTTTGGTTAATATAGGTATATAAATTTAGTCAATTTATTGACTAAATTACAAAAGGGTATTAAGGTAGAAAGAGGAGGTGGAGTGAAATGGAAAATAAAGATGATGTTCTTGTTGAGGTCGTATTAGATGTAATGCGATCTAATAACCTACTTAACCGAATAGGAGGTAGGATTGTATGTGAAGCAGGTTTAAGTAGGGTTCAGCAATGGAATGTGCTTGGAAGTATTTATGAGGCAGGTACGTTACCGTTAAAAGAATTACGGAAAAATGCATTGGTTACAAAGCAATCAATAACGGGAATTGTAGAACGATTAGAAACAGGGGGATTTATTGAAACAATTATTGATCCGAAGGATAAACGCTCTACACTTGTTTCTTTAACACAAAAAGGAGAAGAGACAATGCGTAAGATAAAACCGTTACGTATAGACAGCAACCGCCAATCCTTTTCGATTTTTACTGACGAAGAAATATTACAATTTTCTTCTTACTTAAATCGGCTAGTAAAACATTTGGGGTTCATAGAGAGCCAAAATCAGGAGAGAGAAAAATGAATCATGAAACAAAAAAGAAGCCTGTTATTATTGCATTATTAATTGCAACCTTCCTAACTGCAATTGAAGGAACCATTGTAAGTACAGCAATGCCAAAAATTGTAGAAGATTTAGGAGGTAACCAATTATATACGTGGGTAATATCTGTATATCTACTAGCAACCGTTATAAGTACACCTGTTTTTGGAAAGTTAGCAGATTTATATGGAAGAAAAATTATGTTTACAATTGGAGTTGTCATTTTTCTAAGTGGTTCGATGCTCTCAGGATTTTCACAAACAATGGGACAGCTTGTTATATTTCGTACGATTCAAGGAATAGGAGCAGGGGCGTTAACGACAATCCCCTATACAATTATTGGGGATATTTTTACATTTGAACAACGTGCAAAAGTGCAGGGGTGGATTAGCAGTGTTTGGGGGATCTCAGGTATTGTTGGTCCGCTTGCTGGTGGTTTTATAGTGGATATGATATCTTGGCATTGGATTTTTTACATGAATCTTCCTTTTGGAATCATTGCTCTCACTTTATTGTGGATATCTTTGCATGAACAAGTTGAAAAGAAAAAACAAATAATCGATTACCCAGGTATTTTTACATTTACGGTAAGTATGACAGCTTTTTTATACGCATTAACTTTATGGAAAGAACAAAAACAAATCTCAAGTAGTATAGTATCTTTAATTGTTGTAGCATTTGTGGGAATTTGTTTATTTATTTGGATTGAAGTAAAAGGAAAAGAACCGATGCTGCCGCTTTCTTTATTTACTATTCGATCTATAACTATTTCAAATATCGCAGGATTTTTACTTGGTTTTATATTGGTAACAGTAACCTTTTATATCCCATTATGGGTACAAGGAGTTAAAAACTTAAATGCTACTTATTCTGGTATTGCAATGTTACCACTGTCAATTACATGGCCAATTGGAGCTATTTTATCTGGAAAATGGTTAGGAAAAACATCCATTGGTCGAATAGCATTTACAGGTGTTTCTACAATTGTAATTGGATGTATCGGTTTAGTTTTATTGCATGCAAATACAGTGGTGCCATGGATAATGGTCGTAACAGGCATTTTGGGATTGGGTTTCGGATTATCACTCACCGTATTTACAGTCGCTATCCAATCTTCAGTAGATTGGAATATGCGAGGAGCAGCCATGGGATCAAATAATTTAATGCGAAACTTAGGGCAAACAATCGGTATTGCTGTATCTGGTTTATGGTTAAGTGACCAATTAAAAGGCGAAGCATTAGTTGTAAGCTTACATACAATATTTTGTATGTTAGTGGTATTGGCACTATTTGCATTTATTACAACAGGAATGTTGTTTAGCAAAAAAGAAAAACATTTTTCTGTACGTTAGATAAGTTGGGACAGAAATAATTTAAGCTAATCTTGTATCTATATAACAAAAAAAGCGCTATTCTTTTTGTAGAAATATACAGAAAGGGTGGCGTTTTAGTATGAATTTATCAATTTCTGATGAATTAGAATTATTCTCTAAATAATTGCAACGATATATGTCATCGCATGCTTTGGAATAGTTAGCTAAAAATATAGGATTTGTTAAACGAAAAAGTAAATACCGCGCACAAGATTTAGTGGCCTTATTAAAAATTTGAAATAAAGTCGTACCGTTTTAAAAAAAGATGAACTGTTTATAAAAAAGTCGCGACGTTTTGAAATTAAATAGACTAAAATAATAAGAGGATATTATGTTCAATATATGAGCATATATCCTCTTTTCTTTTGCATAGTAGAATTCTTAATTAGATGTTGAAAAAATCGTATTGTATGTATACAACGAAGAAGAGCATATGTTTGCTTTCAGGAGGAGGCGTAGTGAGGTCTTTCGACCGAGCGTTATTATCTTTAAGGAGAGATGTGCTATGGGGTACAAGAAGTTCTCGTAGGTTGGAACTAGTTTCTAGTTATATGGTTTGGGGTGATTCAAAAGATGAAAATTTAATTAAAAGTAGAAGATATTATAATAGTGCAAAAGCTTTAGAAGAATTGGATGTTAAAAATATAATTGAGATGGAGAAAAAAATAAATCTCTTGGATTTCAAAGAATGCTAGAGATTCAAAAACGCTCTAAATTATTTTTATATCCCAGTACCTATGATGATTCTTTTTGTGTAACAGCTTTAGAAGCAGCTGCTGCGGGATCGGTAATAATTACTTCAAATAGAGTAGCTTTAAAAGAGCGGGTGGTAGATGGGTATATGGGTTATCTAATTGAAGGGGATCCGTATTCTCCAGAATATCAAAAGGATTTTATAATTAAAACGGTTAAGCTATTAAATGATTATGAATTATGGAATTACATGTCTAAAAATTCTATTGAGTTCGCTAAGAAAAACGATATTAATTATTTAGCTAAAAAGTGGATTCAAGAATTTAAATCAAGATTAACAAATAAATATGTTGTTAGATCTAGAGAAAAGGAGAATAGAGTATGAAAAGAGAACCAATTCGTATTATGATACAAGGAACAAGAGTAGGAATTGGAAAGAGTTTAATTACTATAGGTTTAGCAAGATTATTAAATAGAGCAGGATATAGAACGCAAGTGTTTAAAGCGCAAGCTATGGATAACAAAAAATATCAGTTATCTTCAGGAGGGTTTATACCACCTAGTATGGCTTGTGCAGCACAAGGCACAGGGCATACTCCTATATATTTAAAGCCTCTCACAAATGTAGGACCAGCAGTTGACAATTTTTCATTAGATCAACAATACGAAGTTTATGTAATGAGTAAATATCTTGGAGTACAAGGTATAAACGAATATCTGTCTTATTAATCTGAATATTATGATATTGTTAGAGGGTCATTACAATCTTTAATTAGTGAATCAGATGCAATTATTATCGAAGAGCAGGATGTCCTACGGAATTAACGGAATTAGGTGATGGTCTCGCTAATGCTGTAGTTGCAGAAGAAGCTAATTCAGATGTATGGCTAGTTAGTGATTTATTATTAGGAGGAGCATTTGCTTCTGCTGTAGGAACTTTAAGCTTAATGTCTGAAAATGAAAAGAAACGTGTGAAAAGTGTAATACTGAATAGAGCACTAGAACATGGGGGTGTGAAATTTTTGCAGGGGAGCATTGGTAAGTTAAAAAAATTACTAATATTAATGATATAGCAGTTGTGCCATTAATGCCTGATCCATCAAAAGTATTTAATGTTTTAAAGTTTAATGAAACCACGCCAGTAAATACTTGGCTTGGGATGAGAACTATGATTATTGGACAGAACATTTAAAGCACTACTTACCACCCACTTTTTTGAATAAATTAGATATGATTTAATATTTAATTAGTTAATAGGGGGATTTATATGACTACATTAGGGTTTGAGGAAGAAATAATTCTTAAATTAGCAAAACTAAATCCTAAAAAACTGATGTTGAATGGTGAAGATATGTTTTTGAAAATAAATACATATCTTCAAGGAAGTTATTTAATCTAATGGTTGAACATAAGGTGGTGTTGTTAGTATATAATAATATACTGGCAAATGGCCTTAATACTTATTTATTTGACGGATTGTATTATTAAGTGCGACACCTAGAAAAACAAAAAAGCTCACCTCGTTTCGTGTAAAATAGAAGTTACCACACCACAAATTACACGGAGGACGAGTATGAGCTATTCCCATTTTACCACGTTTGAGCGTGGACAACTAGAAGCACTTCATAAATTAGGTCATTCAACTAGAGAAATTGGTGCCATTCTGAAGCGTCATCACTCTTCTATTGCACGAGAATTGAAAAGAAATACTCATGAAGACGGCGAATATTACAGTGAAAAAGCACAAGAAAAATATGTGAAGCGTCGTAAAACCTGTAAGTCAACCGGAAAATGGTCTTTAGAACTGGTGAAACAAATTCAAGATAAATGAAATGCAACTTGGTCGCCCGAACAAATCCAGTACGGTTGTCTAAAAGGTATCTTATCCTTTAAAACTATCTATAATTGGCTGTATCAAGGAAAGTAATTTACAAAGGATCTTTCTGTCTTAAGACAAAAGGGGAAACGCCAAAAACCGAGAGAAACTCGCGGACGTTTCAATATAGGGAAATCTATTCAAAAACGGCCTTCTGAAGTAAAGAAACGAGAAACATTTGGTCATTGGGAAATGGACACGATCGTTTCAAGTCGTGGTAAAAGTAAAGGATGTTTTGCGACCTTTGTAGAACGGAAAACACGGTATTATCAAGCGATTGTGATTCCAGATCGAACAGCGGAATCTAGGGAATGCGCCATCAAACAAATGGCTTCCATGTATCCAACCACTGCCTTACAAACAGCTACAGTTGATAGAGGAAAAGAATTTTCGTGTTATCAACGAGTGGAAAAAGATTTGAAAATCGCAATGTTCTTTGCCAATCCCTATTCTTCCTGGCGACGAGGAAGTAACGAAAACGCAAACACAGCCCCTTTTTGGTTAATCTTCTAAAGTTTTATTAAGAAAAGTAAATTCATTCATATATATAGGATCTTTTAAATCCTTTAACATGTTTACAGAAAGATTGATAGAATAATTTATTTTATCACTTTCTTCAATTTTTAAACGTTCAAGCAACTGATCATGATATTCTTCTAAAGTTGGAGCTTCTCCCGTTTTACGATATTGTTTTTCAACATGATAAGGAAGCATTTTTACTTGATAAGATTCGTCACCATTCAAACATTGTAGTAAAGAAATATAATCTAAATCTTGTTTAAAATCATTAGAAAAAGCAATTTGAACAATCTTTTCTACTATATGTTGAATTTGTAATAATTTTGTTTGTGTACTATCTAATTCCCTTTCAAGCCTATCAATTTTTTCCATTAACTTTTGTTTTTCTTCCTTTTCTTTAAAATATGCACTTTCTTGAAATTCCTGTTGCTTTTTATGTTCTGTAGATTTCATTGTCACAGAATATGTTTTACTTTTTGCACCTTCTTTGTAACATCCGCTCTTGAATGGACATACTTTACATTTTTCAATATCAAAATAGTATGTATGACTTTGATTATTGTTTGTACCCTTTTTACCAGTGCGCGCCTTGCGAATGGCCATATGTCCAGCTTTACAAACATACATACCCACATCTTTGTTGAACTCAAATTCATCTTCTTTTTTACGTGCTCCTTGTGTAAAAATAGGGTGCAGTTTGGAACCGAATTGTACATTTTTTCGGTTGGCATATCGAATATTATCTTTCTCCGAATAAGCAGTATCCCCAATGACTGTATCCATTTCCATTCCTGTTTCACGACTTTTTTCGATTAATGTTTGCAGGTATTTTCCATCACTCTTTTCACCTGTTGTAATCACTGCCGCTGTAATAATACGTTCTTCATTCATCGCAATATGTGTTTTATATCCAAAGAACGAAGAGTCAGCTGTTTTATGTCCACAGGATCTTGTGAAAATTGAAGATGTTCTTGATGATCTTCTACAATCTCTTTTAAATAGTTGAGCTTTTCTTTCACATTTGGATATTCACGAATGATTTCTTCTTTTTCCACGGTTTCAATAATTTTTTGGCAATAGTCGAGTTCATCAGCTAAATCGTCTGTCGTTGTTTTTTGGGTGGGGGAATTTCTCTTTCATTCCTTTATCGATTTGATAAACAGCTTTGCGGAGTAGTTTGGATTTCTCCATTAAAAATTCTTTTGGTGATTTCTGATTGAATCGTGCCTTTGTGTGAGTGTCATCAACGATAATAGATTTACTTTTAATGAGATCCTTTTCCAGTGCGATTTCCACTGTTTTTTGGATGAGCATGTCAAGTAACCCTACACCTTTTAAACGAAGTTTGCGGAGTTTCGTTAACGAACTAGGGTCAATCACCATATCTTCTGGTGCCATATCTAGGAAATATTTAAAGGACATGTCATATTTTGAGCGTTCGACAACATCTACATCTGATAAGTCAAAAATGGATTTTAACAATAAATATTTAAATCTACAACGGATAAGTTGATCAATCGTTTTAAGTGTTTTTCCCTCTTTTTCAAGACGAATAATAGATTCACGATACCCTTGAGCTGGACTGATGCGACAACGATTGGTAGTAGGTGAAGTCATCATTTTCATGTATTTTTTAATCGTTCTCCAATTTAAATGATATTCTTTCGTTAGGGAATTGATAGATTTCCTAGAGCGATGGGCTTCCTTTATTTCTTGAATCAAGCCCCACTTTCGTTTCTGGCGTATGAGTTTTATTTTTTCTGCTTTTGTTAACGCTGTTTCATTACGTAGATCACAAATAAGTGTCCCATACGTATGTCCTTTACGGAAAGCAAAATCATCTACACCAACGAAAGGGAGACACCTTTGTATCTATGTGAGTTTTACGAACAATGGATCGTCATGCATCATGACTGATTGGAAGATGGATGGCACGAGCAACTTTCTCTCCAGCTAAGCAACTTGTAGAAAATGCAATTTTTCGTAAAACTTTTTCTACACGAAGTGTGCGACGTCCGTTGGGGGCTACCCATTCATATCGTTCTGTAAAAACCTTAATAGAACAACAAGAATTATCACAAACCGACTTGTGTGAAATAAGAAGAATGACGGTTTGATCTGCAATGTAACCGCTAAACTAAAGTCGGTCACATGTAATAGGAAGATCTTGTATAAGGTGGGTATAACGACTATGACGACGAGAAGAAATAGAATGACAAGATGGACAGTTTGCGGAAATACGATTACTTTTTACAGTGGAACGAAGATGTTGGTCTTTTGTAGATACATCTATCAATTCGAGAAAAGAATCTGGACTTAACCAAGAGATAAGGTACATCATGGTTCACTCCTTTTCTTTTATTATATCAATGTAGTACACAAAAGAGCAATTCACCAAAAGTCCGTAAGAACCACTTTCATTTTGCACTAAACAGGCATGCTTGAATGTAGTAACTATAGCCTAAAAAACCACTCCTGAATAGATACAGGAGTGATTTCTGATTCTTACTTGTTTATCATTTTACTCAAATGTTCTTTGCTATTAAAACACTAGAACCGGTAATACATTAACTATTCATTTTCTTTCTTAAGCCCTAATACATCCCACTTATTTCCCCATGTTTTCATTTCACTAAAGATTGGACGAAGAGTCTCTCCTTTTTCTGTTAGAAAATATTCTACATGTGGCGGAATACTAGAGTAAATGACACGTTTAATAATTTCTTCATTTTCTAATTCTTTCAGTCTTAAGGATAGTGTTCTGGGACTAATTCCTTTTAAAGATTTTTCTAATTCACCAAATCGTTTTGGTCCCGAAAAAAGATCTCTAAGAATAACAAATGTCCACTTTCCACCAATTATCATCATGGTTTTTTCGATTGGGCATGTAGATAAAATGCCCTCTTTTTGCTTCTGCATATGATTTTCCCACCTTATACTATATAAAATTATAGTTACTATATAAAAAAACAGTACTTTCATAAATGTAGCACTTCATTTATTATATTTTATGAGGTGAAAATGGTAAATAATAACTTCTTAATCTTATATTAACATAAAGCATGTAAAAGTTAGCAATTTAAAGGAAGTGATATTGTGGATAATAACGGGAAGTTTGTTGTTTTAAGATGGCCACTAATCTATGAATAGCAAATTTATAACAAGTTATAATTTGAGAATCAATATATTTAATTATAAATGTGAGGTAAGTGATAAAAATGACAATACAAGGGACAAATAGCAGCGAAACTGAGTTATTTAAGACGCATCCCCGAACTACTTCTGATATTTGGGTTTTAGTAGCTTTAGCTATGGGATTCGTCATGGCTACACTTGATGTTACGGTAGTAAATGTAGCAATTGCTGATATTCAAGAAAAACTACAAATGAGTCTTTCGAGTACAACATGGATTGTTGATGGTTATATGTTAACCTTTGCTTCTTTACTCCTAGCGGGTGGTTCATTAGCAAATAGATATGGTGCTAAAAATATTTATTTGATTGGGCTAATGATTTTTGTAACTGCATCTGTATTATGTGCGTTAGCACCTACTGGAGCTATACTTATAATAGCTCGCGCTCTTCAAGGGGGGGGAGCTGCATTATTTATGCCGAGTTCTTTAAGCCTATTGGCAGTTTCTTACCCAGATGCGAAAAAGCGAGCAAAAATGTTTGGTATTTGGTCAGCTGTTGTTTCCATAGCGTCAGGTTTAGGACCTTTTGTTGGTGGTGTATTAGTTAATATATTCGGCTGGCGAAGTATTTTTTTAATTAATATTCCAATAGGTATTATTGGCCTATTAATGGCCTATTTAATTGTGACACATCCACCAGGAAAAAAAGGTGAGTTGAACATTCTAAATCATATTTTAGGCATTATCGCCTTAGCTGGACTCGCTTTTACTCTTATTGAAGGTCCATCATTAGGGTGGTCCACTTTTCCAATAATAATTGCAAGTATTGTAACTGTTATTACTGCAGTTCTTTTTATCTATACAGAACGTAGAGTAAAAGAACCAATTATTCCTATAAAATTATTCAATAATTCAAGTTTTTTATCAGCGAATTTAGTTGGATTTTTAATTAATTTTGCTCTTTTTGGAGGGATTTTTATGTTTGGTTTATTTCTTCAAAAGGCAGAAGGTGCAAGCCCTTTTATAGCTGGTATAGAGTTATTACCAATGATGACAGTATTTATAATAGGAAACCTACTATTTACCCGCTTAACAACACGCTTAGGAGTTAAATTCCTAATGCTAGCGTCTATCGCAATAGCTGGAATTAGTTCATTACTTTTAATGCTTATTGTTCCTAGTGCACCTTATTGGATATTAGCTGTTATTTATGCACTTGCCAATTTGGGAGTTGGTGTTGCAGTTCCAGCAATGACTGCTACTGTAATGCAGGCCGCAGGTAAGGAACATGCAAATATAACAGGAGCTACATTAAATGCTAATCGACAGGTTGGGGCTTTAGTAGGTGTTGCCATAATGGGGATAGTGCTTCATGAAGCCCAAAATTGGTACAGTGGAGCCAAGATTTCTTTCTTAATAATGGGGATTGCTTATCTTGGAGCCGCTCTACTAACTTGGAGATTTGTACGTTCATAAAAATAATCAAAAGATATTATTATATCAAAACCACTTTTTTCATAGTTTATGTAAAATATAATTAAGGAAACACCATTGATTTTATCTTCAGTAAAACAAGAGATTACAAGGCTGCAAAGCGCTTTTTTAAGAAAGCTTTGTAGTCTTTTCATGTTTCTAAACCTCGTGTTGTGACCGTTGATAAAAATCCAGCTTATCCTATCGCAATAGAACAATTGAAGAAAGAACAACGGATGCTCGCTGACATCCGAATAAGGCGAATAAAATATCTGAATAACATAATCGAGCAAGATCATCGCTTTATCAAGAAGCGAGTGCGTACCATGTTAGGATTGAAATCTTTTCAATCAGCTAAACGAGTGTTGGCTGGACTAGAAGCGATGAGAATGATTAAAAAAGGACAGACTTTACAAGGGGAGAAGTCTGTCAAAAAACAAATCAAGTTAATTAATCAACTTGTCGGTCTCACCGCATAGTAGTAGATTCCATTAGGAATCTACACTGCTAGTTCTAATCTACATATTATTTGCACCAGAACCGTATTTTGTATTCATTCTTGCTGAAACAAACGTTCAAGAACCTCCTAAAACCGGATCGTCTGTTGGTGTAGATGTTCGTCTGAAAGATTTTGCGATTTTTTCAACGGGTGAAGTATTTAGCAATTCTAAATGGTTTCGCAAACTGGATGAAGCAAAAAACAATCAAAAGCAAAAACGTAAAGTAGCTCGCATCCATGAGAAAATCACGCATGCAAGAACAGACTATTTGCAAAAAATCTCTACTGAAATCATCAAAAACCACGATGTAATCGGTATCGAAGATTTGCAAGTGTCAAATATGTGGAAGAACCATAAGTTAGCTAAAGCCATTCGTGAAGTATCGTGGTCGCAATTTAGAACGATGTTAGCGTACAAAGAAAAGTGGTATGACAAACAGGTAGTAACTGTGTTTAAAACCTTTGCAAGTTCTCAATTATGTTCAGTTTGTGGCTACCAAAACAAAGACGTTAAGAATCTCAACCTGCGTGAATGGGATTGCCCTTCTTGTGGCACACATCACGATAGAGATATGAATGCAGGAGAAAATCTTAAAAATGAAGCAATAAGACTTCTAACCGTAGGGACTACGGGGATAGCCTAATCAATAACTAACCGTTAGGTTGGTGTTCTTAGGAATCTCCCACTTTAAACAGCTCGTAAGAGTGTTAAGTGGGGATAGTTCAATTGGATGTATTTGCAATTTTACCAGGAGCACGGCTGTATTGGTGAGGATCTTTTAGTTCAAAGCCAAGTTCATTCGCAGCTGTTCTCGGAAAATAGGGATTGCGCAGTAATTCACGACCAACAAAAATTAAATCGGCTTCGCTATTTACTAAAATTTGTTCCGCTTGTACACCGCTTGTAATAAGACCAACTGCTCCGGTTGCGATTTGAGCATGTTCTTTTAAATGTTTCGCATATTTGACTTGGTAGCCAGGATAAACATCGATATGAGCAGGAACGACTGCACCAGAACTGCAATCAATCAGGTCTACGCCTTGCTCTTTCATCCATTTTGCAAATTGAACATAGTCATTTACTGTCAGTCCTTCAGGATGATAATCATCCGCGGAAATACGAACGAATAAAGGCCCTTCCCAAACTTCTTTTACAGCATGAATGATTTCGCGTAAAAAACGATAGCGATTTTCTGCCGTTCCTCCATATTCATCTGTTCGTTTATTGGATAGTGGAGAAAGAAATTCGTTAATGAGATAACCATGTGCACCATGTAATTCAATTACATCAAACCCAGCTTGTTTTGAGCGGATTGCTGCCTTCTGAAAGGATGTGATTGTATCTTGAATTTGCTCCTTACTCATTGCGACTGGAACTTTCATTTTATCGTTAAAAGGGATAGCTGAAGGAGCAACTGGATCTGTATGTAGTTCGGCTTTTCGTCCAGCGTGAGCTAATTGAATAGCAGCTTTTGAATCATGTTCTTTGATAAATGATACGGTTTTCTGTAATCCTTCAATATGTTCATCATTCCAAATGCCTAAATCTTTATTTGAAATGCGTCCTTCGGCGGCAACAGCTGTTGCTTCAAGCATGACAAGTCCGACTTGACCCATCGCTCTTGTTCCGTAATGGATGAGGTGAAATTTCGTTACCTTGCCATCTTCATTTTCAGATGAGTACATACACATTGGTGACATGACAATACGATTTTTTAATGTAACATTTTGAATCGTAAATGGTGAGAAAAGTTGCGTATTCACATTTATTCCTCCTTGCAGTCGTTTTCATCATTGTATCATTATCATCTTGATTTCCATAATAAAACGCTTATTGAAAAAGAACGGAAAGGGGTTCTTCACTGCTTAAAGTTGTAGTTTGTGTTACAATTACAAATATGAAATATACTGGGGGATAGAATATGTATCGAGCTTATTATAAAAGTGAAGTAGGATTACTTGAAGTTACAGCAAATGAAAAAGGGATTACATCTATTCTATTTGTTGAAGAACAAGGGGAAGAGAACCCAAATGTTGTTGTTGAGCAGTGTATTGCAGAATTAGATGAATATTTTAATCAGAAGAGAACAGTGTTTTCTGTTCCACTATCAGCAGAGGGAACAGCATTTCAAAAAAAGGTTTGGGAAGCTCTTTATACCATTCCATACGGAACGAGCGCTTCATATTTAGATATTGCAAAAAAAATTGGGAACCAAAAAGCTGTGCGAGCAATAGGTGGAGCGAATAGTCGAAATCCAATTTCAATCATTGTTCCTTGTCATCGTATAATTGGAAAAAGTGGAAAGCTTGTTGGTTATACAGGCGGATTATGGAGGAAAGAATGGTTATTAAAGCATGAGGGGATTTTGAAATAAAAATAGATCCTCTATGAAAAAAAGTCGTGGAGTGAACGGAGGAGAAATCTTCTATTTACTATATCTGTAAGTTAATGAATAGGGTAAAGTCATGGAAAGAGGGATCGTTTTGCAGTGTATAAATTGTGGAAATCCTTGTGCTGATAATCGGTGGAATTGTAATGATTGTCAGCGAATATTGCATAATGAATCAAACGGGGGAATTTCTCCACTTGAAACAGCTATCGAACAATTTGTTGGAGTGCATTATCCATATTATAGAAAGAAATGGGATAAAGAGAATAAAAGAATTGCAAGATGGAGTTGGAACGGCTGGGCAGCTATTTTTAATGTTGGATGGTTTGGGTATCGTAAGTATTATTTGCCAGCCTTTTTATTTGTAATTTCGTTAGTAGCATGCGATGCGTTTTCTTACTATATGGGTTTTAATGTAGCACTTCCTATTATTAATATAGCTCCGCTTACATTTTTACTCCTCATTTTAATGATGATAGGAGTGGGGCTCTTTGCAAATGGACTATATTATCGATTTGCTGAGAGAAAAATATATCGAATAAGGGCGAAAGAAATTAAAGATAAAGCAATCGAAAGTTATTTGATTCGTGATAGTGGCGGAACAAGCAAAATAGGAGCAGCAATTGTTACTGTTTTAACAGCTACTAGTATATTTTTAAGTCATTTTTTCTTTCCGACTGATCAAGATGTGATCCGAAAGGTACGAACAAGTTCGCTTTATGAGTACCCATTCTTTACGATTGGTGAATCGTTTGACTTGTATTTTCAGCAATCACAATGGGATTATTATCGGGGAACTGATGGTTTAGAGTTGGTTGAATTTCATGGATATACCCGAGATATGCCAAGAAGAAAAGTTATGATTCAGTTCGTTGTTGATTATCAATTGCATGAGATTGAACCGTATTCTCTTTCGATAAATGGACAGCCGCAAGGAGAAAAAGAATTTTTGAAAATGATGGAAGATGTATTTCAAATTCAAAATTCATTTGAGTTAGATGATGAATTGCAATGGGATGATTCGAAAAAGATACTGTAAAAAGCGTATGGGAATATTGTTTTCCGTGCGTTTTTTTTTGATTATTCAAACAAATTATTTTAAAAAATCAGAATCTTTTGTATAATACAATCATACATGCTTTATTGTATACATACAGAGTGGGGGGAAGGATCGATGAAGAAAAAAGTTGCAACACTTGCTGTATTTATGTTATCAACTAGTATGTTTGTTGGAGGATGTGGAAATGGGGAGAAGGTATCAACAACAAAGAAGGAATCAAGTAAAGGAATAGCTGATAAACAAGTGCTCAACTTATTAGAAACGGCAGAAATTCCTTCGATGGATATATCGAAATCAACAGATTCTGTGTCGTTTCGAGTATTTGTAAATGCAATGGAAGGCTTATATCGATTAGATAAAGATAATAAACCGACTCCAGGTATGGCTAAAGATGTAAAGATTAGTGAAGATAAGAAGACATATACATTTGAACTACGCGATGCAAAATGGTCTAATGGAGAACCAGTTCGTGCTCAAGATTTTGTATATGCTTGGCAGCGTGCGCTTGATAAAGCAACGGCTGCTGAATATGCTTTTATTTTATTTGATGTGAAAAATGCACAAAAAGTAAATCAAGGGGAACTCCCGCTTGATCAACTTGGGGTCAAAGCAAAAGATGATAAAACATTAGTAGTTGAATTAGAGCAACCCGCACCATATTTTCTTGAACTGACTTCGTTCCCAACCTTTTTCCCTTTAAATGAGAAGTTTGTAAAGGAACAAGGCGATAAGTACGCATTAGAAGCGGATAACATTTTGTATAATGGACCATTTACATTGTCACAATGGAAACATGAACAAAGTTATCAATTAAAGAAAAACCCAAATTATTGGGATAAAGATACCGTGAAGTTAGAGGAAATTAACGTAAGTGTTGTAAAAGAAACGAGCACGGGTGTAAACCTATATGACAGTGATCAAGCAGATCGCGTTATTTTAAGCTCTGAATTTGTGGATAAATATAAAAAAAATAAACCAGATGAGTTTAAGACGAAATTAGACCCACGTATGTATTTCTTACGATTTAACCAACAAAATCCCACGTTTAAAAATCAAAAGGTTCGAGAAGCGATTGACTTAGCATATGATAAAAAAGGAATTGCAAATGTTATTTTAAATGATGGTTCTTTACCCGCGTATTTCTTAGTACCAGAAAAGTTCACAACAGGACCTGATGGAAAGGATTTCCGTACTGTGAATAAAAATTTCCGCGATAAAAAAGATAACGTAGAAAAAGCAAAAAAATTATGGGCGGAAGCGAAGAAAGAACTCGGTCAAGAGACAATAACTGTAGAACTGTTAAATGATGATAACGGTAGCCGTAAGAAAGTTGGGGACTTTATTAAAGAGGAACTAGAGAAAAATTTACCAGGTTTAAAAGTAAATTTAAAACAACAGCCATATAAGCAAAAGTTAGATTTAGAGAAGAAATTACAATATGAATTTTCACTTTCAGCTTGGAGCCCCGATTATCCAGATCCAATGACATATTTAGATATGTTTATAACAGGAAGTTCATTTAACGAAATGGCTTATTCGAATCCGGAATATGATGAGCTTATAGCGAAATCAAAAGGTGAACTTTTGAAAGATGATGCTGCCCGCTGGAAGGCGCTTGCTGAGGCTGAGAAAATATTAATTGGTAAAGATGCTGCCATTTCACCATCGTATCAACAAAGTACAGCATATTTAGAAAAGCCATATGTAAAAGGGATTGCTAATCATACTTTTGGTGGTGATTTTAGTTATAAATGGGCATATATAACGAAAAAGTAGTAAAATGAAAGATGGGTGAATTTTCACTCATCTTTTTGCACTAGGAGGAATCATGTTGATAAAAGGAATCAATCATATTTGTTTTTCTGTTTCGAATTTGGAGACATCCATTGCATTTTATGAAAAAGTATTAGAAGGAGAATTATTAGTTAAGGGAAGAAAGCTTGCCTATTTTCGTATATGTGGAACTTGGGTAGCACTGAATGAAGAGACTGATATTCCTAGAAAGGAAATCCATCAATCTTATACACATATTGCTTTTTCTATCGAGAAAGAAGATTTTGAGCGATTATTACAGCGATTAAAAGAAAATGATGTTCATATTTTGCAAGGAAGAAAACGAGATGTAAGAGATTGTAAATCTATTTATTTTACTGATCCAGATGGACATAAGTTTGAATGTCATACAGGTACATTAGAAGAGCGGTTACAATACTATAAGGAAGCGAAACCACATATGACATTTTATTAGAAGGAAAAAGGGCCGCTATCCGCGGCCTTTTCTTATTTTTCGTGCTCATCACAATGATCTTGATGACGTTTTCGATACCACCAATAATCATATTTTTTCTTTTTTTGATTCGAGTTTTTGTCGTGATAGTCATCCTGATGATGGCCGTGATTGTTTGGATAGAACACACATTTTTTACAGTAGCATCGTTTTGTCCAATAATGTTTTTTCTCATAACGAACGCATTTTGTAACAAACGTGCATTTCTTTACGCGTGTACGCTTTGTAACGAATTTGCAATCTTTAACGCGTGTACATTTTGTAACAAATGTCCATTTTTGTACGCGGACACGAGTGCGTTTTGTAACAAATGTACAGTGTTTGACGCGTGTGCATTTCGAGACAAATGTACAATGTTTAACGTGCGTACATTTTGTACGAGGACAACGACATTTTTTACGGCATTGATGACCACGAGAATGCTTGTCACACTTTTGGCTCGAATGGTCATCATATTCAAAAGTAGACGGATCTTGGTGTAAAAAGTCCTCCATACCCGCACTTTTGATTTCTTCGACAGCTTTTCTTATATCCCTTTTCATAGAAAGTCCTCCTTAGTATAGTGTAAATATATTTGTATTTTCTTACCAGTAATCATAATATGAGAGGGAGATATTTCGTGAATGAGACAAGAGTGTAAATTTTAGAAAAATAGATAGATAGCGGATGTAGGGACAAAACAATTAGCATACATTGAATGAAGAGAAATGAGAAGAGGGGGAAAAAGAATGTTGCCTTCTTACGATTTTTTTATTCATCCAATGTATTTGGTAGAGCTAAAGAAGGATATTTGGTCAGATAGTCCTGTCCCGGCAAAATTAACGTATGGTAAGAGAAAATATGATATTGATATTGTTTACCGTGGAGCACATATTCGTGAATTTGAGAAGAAATCGTATCATGTGATGTTTTATAAGCCAAAGCACTTTCATGGGGTAAAAGAATTTCATTTGAATTCTGAGTTCAAAGATCCATCTCTTATTCGAAACAAGTTGTCACTGGATTTTTTTGATGAGATAGGAGTACTTTCCCCAAAATCACAACATGTGTTTGTGAAAATAAACGGTCAAGTGCAAGGAGTATATTTACAATTAGAATCAGTTGATGAAAACTTTTTGAAGAGCAGAGGATTACCAAGTGGATCTATTTTTTATGCGGTTGATGATGATGCGAATTTTTCTTTAATAAGTGAACGAAATCAAGATGTGAAAACAGAACTTTTTTCAGGATACGAATTTAAGTGTGCGAATGAAAATAGTGAAGAGCAACTCAGTGAATTTGTTTATCAAGCAAATGTGATTCCTCGTGAAAAATATGAAAAGGAAATTGTAAAATATCTTCATGTTGAAAAGTATTTGCGGTGGCTGGCAGGTGTAATTTTCACTCAAAATTTTGATGGATTTGTGCATAACTACGCATTGTATCATAATGATGAAACAAACTTATTTGAAGTCATACCGTGGGATTATGATGCAACTTGGGGGCGAGATGTAGAAGGAAGACCCCTTAATCACGAGTATATTCGCATTCAAGGATATAATACATTAAGTGCAAGACTTTTGGATATACCAGCTTTTCGTAAACAATATCGAAGTATTTTAGAAGAGATTTTAGAAGAAAAATTTACAGTTTCTTTTATGAGACCAAAAGTAGAAGAATTGTGTAAATCGATTCGTCCCTTTATGATGCAAGATCCGTATATGAAAGAAAAGATAGAAACATTTGATCAAGAAGCTGAGATGATTTTTCAGTATATCATAAATCGAAGGCAATATATATATGAGCATCTTCATGAATTGGGATGATAAAAAAAGAGATTGAGCTCACTATCAATCTCCTTTTTGTTCTATAATGGAAATAGGGCTTCGTGAAATATAGCATAAGAAAAGTGTTGAAATGATCAAAGATGAAATAAGAAGCAGGTGATATGAAAATGGAAGGGAAATGGGTGGAATGGGTCAAACAAATACAGGCTATTGCCCAAGCTGGATTAACGTATTCAAAAGATGTATATGATATTGAACGATTTCAACAATTGCGTGATTTATCCATCTCAATCATGTCCCATTATACAGAGACAGATTGGGAAGTGGTCAAAACGTTATTTGCAAGTGAGACGGGATATCAAACGCCAAAAGTAGATATTCGAGCTGTCGTATTTCAAGATGAGAAGTTATTATTTGTAAAGGAAAAAAGTGATGGGAAATGGGCGTTACCAGGCGGTTGGGCAGATATTGGCTACACACCAACAGAAGTCGCTGCAAAGGAAGTTTATGAAGAAACTGGATATGAAGTGGATCATTTTAGGTTATTAGCAATATTAGATAAGGAGAAACATCATTCATCGCCATCGGCAACACACATATATAAGATATTTATTGGCTGTGAAATTGTTGGAGGCAAAAAGCAAACGAGCATAGAAACAGAAGATGTGCAGTTTTTTGGAGAGAATGAAATGCCGGAATTATCTGTTGCTAGAAATACAGAATGGCAAATTAAAGAAATGTTTACATTTATGAAAGATAAGCATAAAGAACCAATGCTAGATTGAATAAAGAGATGAGAAAGAATAGTTTGATGTGGTCTATTGCTGCATTATGATGCATACATTCAAAAGAGAATCATGAATATATTGGCATGAATAAATCTTTGTGGGATAATAGGAAGGTATGTGAACAGAAAAGGAGATAGGTAAGGACATGTTAGCGAATTTAATAGAGCAATTATTGCAATTTTTCGCAAGTCTAGGATATTTTGGTGTTGCCCTAGGATTGATGATTGAGATTATCCCAAGTGAGATTGTTCTTTCGTATGCTGGTTTTTTAGTTGCGCAGGAGAAGATTAGTTTTGTAGGTGCGGTAATTGCAGGTACAATTGGTGGGACATTAGCACAAATCTTTTTATATTGGTTAGGGTATTACGGAGGTCGTCCAGTAGTTGAAAAGTATGGAAAATATTTGCTGATTAATAAGCATCATTTAGATATAGCTGAAAATTGGTTTAAGCGCTACGGCGCTGGTGTCATTTTCTCTGCTAGATTTATACCAGTAGTACGCCATGCGATTTCTATTCCGGCAGGGTTAGCTAAAATGCCGTTAAAACTTTTTACTCTTTATACAGTTGTAGCGATTATACCTTGGTCTATTTTCTTTATTTATTTAGGGGAAAAGCTCGGAGGAAATTGGCGTCATATAAAAGAATACGCCGCTGATTATACGCATTATATCATTATTGGAGCAGTATTGTTTATTGCTATATATTTTGGATTGAAAGTTTTAAAAAAGAGAAAAACAGTTCGTTAAAGCCAGTGGTTTCATTGGCTTTTTTATATTGTTGTTCTAAAGGGAAGAAGTTGTCCATAATGTGTAATAATAAAGCGTAGCGGGGGAATGAAATGAAAGGATCACCGTTTGTACGTGGAACAGTATTTTTAACGTCGGCAACAATGATATCAAAAATGTTAGGTTTCATATATGTAATTCCGTTTACAGCTATGGTAGGAACGAGTGGATATGTACTTTACACCTATGCATATCGACCGTATACGATTATGTTAAGTATCGCAACAATGGGGTTGCCTCTTGCTGTTTCAAAAATGGTTTCAAAATATGATCAGTTAAATGATTACCATACGGTTAAAAGAGTTCTGAAAAGTGGAGTCATCTTTATGATACTTATGGGAATGATTTCGTTTCTATTATTATTTATGTTAGCGCCACACCTTGCCGAAATTGTAATTGATGGAAATGATCAAACTGGAAATAGCATAAGTGCTGTTACGTATAACATTCAAATCGTAAGTTTTGCTTTATTCATTGTACCTGTGATGAGTTTGCTACGCGGTTTTTTTCAAGGGTTTCAATCTATGGGCCCTTCAGCGGCAAGTGTTGTGATTGAACAAATATTTCGCGTTTTAACAATTTTAATAGGAAGTTTTGTTGTTTTGCATATATGTAAAGCATCTATTTCGTTAGCGGTTGGTGTTTCAACTTTTGGAGCGTTTATGGGAGCGGTAGCTGGATTAAGTGTTTTAAGTGCTTATTATATGAGAAGGCGAAAGTATTTGAAGAAAAAAGAAGTAACCAGTGTTCCAAAAACAACAAAATCTTTTTTCTCATTATATAAAGAACTTTTTACTTATTCGATTCCATTTGTTGTAGTCAGTTTAGCAATTCCGCTCTACCAGACGATTGATACATTTACGATTAATAAGCTATTAATACAAGTTGGATATGGACAGGGAGAGGCTGAGAAGATTAATGCAATCATCGGTCTCGTGCAAATGGTTGTACTAATTCCAGTTTCTGTTGCGACAGCCTTTAGCATGTCTCTTGTTCCGGAAATGACAAAAGCTTATACAGCAGGTAATACACAACGATTGTATAAACATTTTACAAAAACAAATGTATTAGTAGTTGGCATAACCTTTCCAGCAGCAATTGGAATGATGGTGTTAGCAAAACCAGTGTACACGTTTTTATTTGGAGTGGGGAATGATCCTTATATGGGAAGTAGTATTTTACAGTACTATGCACCCGCATGTATTTTATTTTCATTATTTACAGTGACTGCCGCAATGCTTCAAGGAATCAATCAACAGCAAAAAACAGTGCTAGGTTTGTTGATTGGAGTTGCTGTGAAAGTTAGTCTAAACATTATGTTGTTGCCATACTTAGATTATGTCAGCTTTATTATTGCAACATATGCTGGATACACGATTTCAGTTTTATTTAACTTGTGGATGCTTTCTAAATATGTTATAAAGGCAACATAAGCTTTCTGAGGGGCAGGGTCAACTCTGTCTTTTTCTATTTGAAAAGATTTGTGGGAAAGCGTTTCGAAATAATTTTTCTATTGAAATTTCAACATTTGTTTCATATGCTGAACATGGTGGTTTAAAAACTGTTATTTAAGTGAGGTAGATTCCCACATGTACATGTAAAAAGAATCGGGGTGATAGTATGTTAAATATTTATTTAACAGACCGAAACGGAAAATTACAAGAAATTGACGAAATTCAAAAAGGTTGTTGGATTAATGTACTTCATCCAACAGAAGAGGAAATTCAATTTCTCGTACAAACATTGAATGTAGAATTAGACTTTATTAAAGACCCTTTGGATGACGAAGAACGTTCGCGTATTGAAAAAGAAGATGACAATGCACTGATTATTGTCGATATCCCTACCGTAAGGCATGATGAAGAAGGGAATTCAATATATGATACAATCCCAATTGGTATGATTGTTATGCCAGAATGTTTTGTTACCATTTGTTTAGAAGAAAATCCGATTTTTGAGCGTTTTATTAATCAGCGTATTAAAGAATTTTATACGTTTAAAAAGACGCGGTTTGCACTGCAACTTTTATATACGATTTCAACGTATTATTTAAGATACTTAAAGCAAATTAATCGGAAAACAGTCGACTTAGAACATCAATTAAATAAGTCGATGAAAAATAAAGAAATTTTCACCTTATTAGGCCTTGAGAAAAGTTTAGTATATTTCACAACATCTTTAAAAGCAAATAAAATTGTAATTCAAAAATTAATGCGCAATAATACGTTTATTAAGATGTATGAAGATGATCAAGATTTGTTAGAAGATGTATTAATTGAGAATAAACAGGCTATTGAAATGGCTGAAATATATAGCAATATTTTGAGCGGAATGATGAATACGTTTAGTTCCGTTATTTCAAATAACTTGAACAGTGTGATGAAATTATTAACTTCTATTACAATTATTTTATCTTTGCCAACAATGGTTTCAAGTTTTTTTGGAATGAATGTAGCAATCCCGCTTGAAAATAATCCGCATGGTTTTCTAGTTGTTATGATTATTTGTGCGGTACTATCTTGCAGTTTAGCCTTTATTTTTTGGAAGAAACGTTATTTTTAATAATCAAGAAAGCTGTTCTAGCTTAGTATGAAAATGAAGCTAGAACAGCTTTTTTCGCTATTATCGCGTCTTAGCTGTCTATGTAAAAAATATATAATTTTATAAAATTCGAAATTTCATAAGGGTTGCTCGATTTATGAATAAGGGTTAAAATTACATATTGTTAATGAAAAAGTGGAGGAAATACATCATGGAATTGTTTCAATTACCAAAAGCATTCCTGCAAATGAATACGATTTTTATCTCAATCTTAATTGAAGCACTACCATTTGTGCTAATTGGTGTATTTATTTCAGGACTTATTCAAATGTTTGTGACAGAGGACATGGTAGCAAAATGGATGCCGAAAAACCGATTTTTATCAGTCCTTTTAGCGACTTTTCTTGGCATGATGTTTCCAGGGTGTGAATGCGGAATTGTTCCCATTGTAAGACGTTTAATTGGAAAAGGTGTTCCCCCATATGCTGGAATTGCATTTATGTTAACAGGACCGATTATTAACCCAGTCGTATTATTTGCAACATACGTTGCATTTGGAAGTAATATGCAAATGGTATGGTATCGTTCCATTGTAGCAATTGTAGTAGCAATTATTGTTGGGCTTATACTGTCATTTATGTTTAAAAACCATCAGCTACGTGATAATCATTTTCCGGAAATCAATCATAAGCGCCCTTTACGTAAGAAAATGTGGGATGTATGTACACATGCTGTTGAAGAATTTTTCTCAATGGGAAAATATTTAGTCATTGGGGCGCTCATTGCTGCTGCAGTTCAAACGTTTGTACAAACATCAACGTTACTAGCGATTGGACAAGGGCCATTTTCTTCATCAGCTGTTATGATGGGGTTAGCATATATTTTATCGCTTTGTTCAGAAGCTGATGCTTTTATTGCATCTTCGTTCCAAAGTACATTTTCAACAGCATCACTTGTCGCGTTCCTCGTTTATGGACCGATGGTAGATATTAAAAATATGTTTATGATGCTTGCGACATTTAAAACAAAATTTGTAATTGTTGTGATAGCTACAGTTACATTTGTCGTTTATGCAAGCTCACTACTCATTTATGCGATGGGGTGGTAGTTTATGTTTCGAGCGTATATTTTGCTTGGATTTACAATTTTAATTGCGCAGCTTCATATTTCAGGGAATATAACAAAGTATATTAATATGAAGTACGCGTATTTATCTACAACAGCAGCTATTATTTTTGGTTTTTTAACATTTGTGCAAATTGTGGTTACGTTTCAAAAAGAACATCAGAAAGAAAAACAACAGCATGATTGTAGTTGTAATCATAGTCACTGCGGACATGATCATTCGAAAGATGAAAATACATGGTGGAAACGAATATTTTCATATACATTATTTTGTTTTCCTATTATTTCAGGCCTCTTTTTTCCGATTGCAACATTAGATTCAGATATTGTGAAAACGAAAGGATTTCATTTTCCTGTTGTACAAGCTGATAGTACAGATCCATTTATGAGAAGGCAATTTTTAAGACCTGATACGAGCATTTACTATGGAAAAGAAGGATATCGTGGTGTAATGGAGAAAGGGAAAAAAGAATATGTTACAAAAAAACATATTACTTTAAAGGATGAGGATTTCTTAAAAGGAATGGAGACAATTTATAATTATCCGGGTGAATTTACAGATAAGACCCTTTCATTTAAAGGATTTGTGTTCCGTGATGATTCTTCAACGAAAGAACAATATTTCTTATTCCGATTTGGGATTATTCATTGTGTTGCTGATTCCGGTGTATATGGTATGTTGGTTAAAAAGCCAGAAGGAGTAGAATGGAAAAATGATGACTGGATTCAAGTTGAGGGAACCATTTCAACTGAATTTTATCAACCATTTCGTGCGAATATTCCAGTATTAGAAGTAACGAAGTGGAATAAAGTGGAACAGCCCAAGGAGCAATATGTATTTAGAGGAGCCGATTGATAACAATCGGTTCTTTTTAATAGACGCAAAGTTCTAAAAATTGTTAATATATAATATGTAATTCACCTAGTTTAATATCTGTCATATTAGAGAAAATAGAAAGATTACTATTTTTATGTAAAACAATGATTAAAGAGGTGAAGGAAATGGGAGAAGTTAAGGGAAAAACAGTGAATGAATCAAGAGTTTTTAAAACGAGTCGGGTATTTCCAACGGATTTAAATGACCATAATACGTTGTTCGGAGGTAAAATATTAGCTGAAATGGATATGATTGCATCCATTTCGGCAACAAGGCATTCAAGGAAGGAATGTGTAACAGCATCAATGGATTGGGTAGATTTTTTACATCCAGTCCGTTCTACAGATTGTGTAAGTTATGAATCATTCGTTATTTGGACAGGGCGCACCTCGATGGAAGTGTTTGTGAAAGTCGTAGCGGAAGATTTAATTTCAGGTAATCAGCGTATCGCGGCAACATCATTTGTTACATTTGTTGCACTTGGAAAAGAGAATAAGCCGGTTCCTGTCCCTCGCGTGATTCCAGAAACAGAGGCGGAGAAAAAACTGTATGAAATTGCTGTTTTACGTGCAAATCAGCGCTATATTCACAAAGCTGAGAGTAAAAAAATTGCGACATTGTTAAATTTGTAATACATATATGTGCAAAATGAAAAGCGGACACCTATTTTAGGGGTCCGCTTTTATAGTTTTTTCATCTGCGTATCGTGAGGTGCTCATTAGCAGAAACAAGCAGCGCCGACGATAATTAAGAGGATAAATAATACGACTAGTAACGCAAAGCCATTACCACATGCAAAACCCATTGTTACTTCCTCCTTTATTTTAAGGTACAACATACAATATGTCATTTTTTGGTTATTTGACAGGGACATATATCATATAGGAAAAGATTTTTTTGTTGTATGTTAATGAGTGGAAAAAGGAAAGATATAAGCAGGAAAGTGTATTCCGCTCTTTTAGGTAAGTGAGACTCCCGCCTCAATATTCAGAAAGAAGCAAGGAAGATAGGTGGGAGCTCGCCTGCCTGTAACAGCCCGATTGGTGAGAGCTCATAATCACCCATGATCAAAGTTTCACTTTATGAAGAAAGGACTTTATCCGTGAAGCACTTTATATTTTTTATATTATGTCTCATAGGTGCATGGATGAATATCGATGTAGAAATGGGGAAAAAAATGATTACTGAACATAAAATATCAAACATACGTTACGGTAATTTCCAAGTGTATACAGATGGAAATGATTTATATGACAAATTATTTGATGATATAGAGCGTGCGGAAAAGTATGTATATATTCATTTTTATATTGTGGGCAAAGATAAAATAAGTCAAAAATTTTTACATCTGTTAGAGAGAAAAGCCGAAAGCGGTGTAGATGTGAAGCTATCAGTAGATCGTATTGGTGGCTATAAAATGAAGAAAAAAACAATCGAACATTTACGAAAAAAAGGGGTCAAATTTACTTTTAGTAAAAGACCTACATTTAAACATTTCTTTTTCACCCTCCATCAACGAAATCATCGACGTATTGTTGCGATTGATGGAAAGGTAGCCTATATTGGAGGATTTAATATAGGAAAGGAATATCTCGGTCAAAATCCTAAGTTTGGAAAATGGCGTGATTATCAGATGCGTATTGAAGGAGATGGGGCAGTTGATATGGAGAAACAGTTTGCAAAAGACTGGCAAGCTGATACTGGGGAAGGGCTTTCTTTATATAAAGGACCGAAAATAGAAAATAACGTACCATATCAATATGTATTTTCAGATGGAAAAGGGTTATGGAATGAATATGGTACATTTATTGGACGGGCTAAGAAATCATTAGTAATTGCAACCCCGTATTTTATTCCGAGTAAGGAAATGATGAAAGGATTACAAGAAGCATTAAATCGAGGAGTAAGAGTGAAGATTCTCGTTCCTTTAAAAAGTGATGCTCTTTTTCTTAAACAAGCTGCCTATCCATATTTAAAGAAGATATTTGATGATGGGGCAGAAATTTATCAGTATCAAAATGGCTTTTTTCATGGGAAAGTGACAATTGTTGATGAAATGAGTGTTGATGTCGGGACAGCTAACTTTGATAATCGAAGTTTTTATCTGAATACGGAGTCGGAATGTTTTATATATGATAAAGCTGTTGTTGATCAAGTAAAGAGGAAACTTGATGAAGACTTTCATAGCTCAAAACGTCTCCATGAGAAGGATTTCGAGAAAATTAGTAGTTGGGATTGGTTGATAGCAAGAATAGCGAATGTTTTTGCCCCATATTTATAAGTGTATAAAGAAAGTGAAGGGAGCGATTCAATGAATTGTATAGAGGAGCTAATGAGGCATAGCTATTCTCTTATATATAATATGGGAGAGTACATGAATGAAATCCAAGATGAAGAATTAAAAGGTATACTTCAGCAACAGTTACCATATATGTTACAAGCATATAATGAACAGGTGAATTTTCAAGAAGGAGAAAATGTACAGCAGATGATTTGTGAGCAATTAATCTCTCCGCGTATTCAAAATCATATAGAGATAGAAAGGATTAGTACAGGAGATATAGGAATTGCGATTTCATATATTTTGCATTTGAAAAAATTAGCATTATATTTTGCGCAAGTAGCTGTAGAGGTTGCTAATCCTGAGTTTCGTGCTTTTTTAGAAAAATGCTTTGTGAAAATGAATCGTTATGCATATTGTGTTTGGCAATATGTAGTGAAGCAAGAGTATAGTATTGGACAGGTATTTATGAATGAGAAGTTTGCATAAAAAGACGGCTCACACCGTCTTTTTTGCAATAATCCCCCTTCCACCTTATAGACTTTTCACCATGCCACCATCAACGAGAAAAGATTGTCCTGTCATATATGAATTTGCCTCAGAGACAAGGAATGTAGCAAACGTAGCAAATTCTACAGGTTGACCATATCTTCCGAGAGGAATCATAGATTCATATTGTTTTTGAACTTCTTCCACTGTTATACCGCGCTTTTCAGCAGCCATTTCATCTAAAGAAGCAACGCGATCGGTAGCAATACGACCTGGGGCAATTGTATTAATTAAAATATGATAGGGAGCAAGTTCTGCGGCTAAAGTTTTTGACAGCCCTGTAATGCCAGTACGGAACGTATTTGATAGCAATAATCCAGGAATCGGTTCTTTTATAGAAGAAGATGCGATATTAAGAATTTTTCCGCCACGTTCTTTCATATATGGAAGAACTTCACGAATCATACGTACATAGCTTAATAAGTTTAGCTCAAATGAATGGTACCAGTCCTCATCGGCTAGTTGCTCAAATGTACCAGGTTTAGGACCACCAGCATTGTTGACTAAAATGTCAATTGTGCCAAAAGTGTCTCCTGTATACTTTACCGCTTCTTTAATATTTTCTTTGTTTGTAATATCACAAACTGTATACATAACTTTTCCCATATTAAGAGCGGTTAATTCTTTTTGCAATGAGATTAAACTTTCTTTATTGCGGCTGAGTAACATAACATTTGTTCCTTCTTTTACAAGTGCTGTACTAATTGCTCTTCCTAAGCCTTGACTAGAAGCTACAACCAATGCTGTTTTACCAGATAATCCAAGTTCCATCTGTATCCACCTTTCTTTGCTATAGTACTTTCATTATAGAAGAAAGTGCTTCAAAATAAAAAATATTCGCTTTTTTTATTTTGAAATTTACAAACATTTACTATATATTTACTGTTTTCTAATATTAGCTTTAAAAATAGAAAGTAATATGAGAGTGTACATATTCTATCAAAGGGAGGATAAGCAAATGAATAAATGGGTTAAATCTTTAACTGCTATGGCACTTGCGAGCTCTTTATTTATGGTAGGTTGTAATAATGGAGAAGAAAAAAAGAAAGATGAGGAAACAACAACACAACAAGATGAAAAGAAAGATAAGGAAACGAGTGGAGATACACAATCTTCAGATTCAAAAGAAAAGAAATAAGTTTGTATGATCTATATAGCAGAGCTTCCTCTATTTATGGGGGAAGCTTTTTAATCAAAAAATAGTAGAAAAGATATGAAAATAGCCGCGTTGGTGCTGCATATAAAAAACCATCCCTAAAAAGAGATGGTTAGAAAAGGATATAACAAATGAATAGGGTAATCATAATGATTTGTAAAATAGCTTTTGCTACTGTGCTACTTAAAAAACCAATAACGGTTGCAATCCCAACCATGAAAGCATCCTTTGGCGTCTTTTTGTGGATCAGTTCCGTTATAAATACAGATAGAAATGGGATGATAATAAGACCAAAGGGCGGGAAGAAAAAAGAACCTACGATGATAGATACTATGCCAACACGTTCGCCCCACTTCGTGCTTCCGTATTTTTTTAAGAAATATCCATTGGCAATAAAGTCAGCAATGAAAATAATAATCGTAAATACAATTTGAATGGCCCAAAAAGAAGTGGTTAACTCACCACCATTTATCCCAAAATAATAAATAAAATATCCAGCCCACAAAGCAAGTATGCCAGGGATAATCGGATAGATAAACGCAATAAATGAAACGATAAAACATGCAATGATACAAAGAGTTAATATAACAGTCACTTTACTACTCCTTTATAGTATCTAATTTATGTACAGCGATCTTTTTAATCTGATGGCCGTCAAGGTCTAAAGCTTTAAATTGAAATCCATCATATTCAACTGAATATCCAGGTTCAATATTTAAATCAACTGCTTGAGAAAGCAACCAACCACCGATTGTATCTAAATCACTATCATCAATATGTAAGCCAAACATGTCATTCACTTCAGAAATAAGAACTTTCCCATCTAAAACAGTGAGCTTAGGGGTTCTTTTCTCAATCATCGGTGATTCATCATCATCAAATTCATCTTGTATTTCTCCAATAATCTCTTCAATAATATCTTCCATCGTTAACAATCCAGCTGTTCCGCCATATTCATCCATTACAATGGCCATTTGCACGCGATTTTTTTGAAGATGAATTAATGTTTTACGGATTGGAACCGTCTCAAAGACGGTTAACACAGGATGGATATAGGATTCTAAAGGCTTATGAATCCCTTTTGTTTGATCATGGAAAATTTCTTTTGTATTAATCATGCCGATGATATCATCTTTATCTTTTTTAATAATTGGATAGCGTGTATACTTCTCGGAGGCAACAGTCTCCATATTTTCTTCCAATGTATTTTCAGTAGAGAGACAAACCATTTCTGTTCGTGGAACCATGATTTCTTTTGCAACACGATCATCAAATTCAAAAATATTATTAACATATTTATATTCCGCTTGATTAATTTCTCCACTTTTAAAGCTTTCGCCTAAAATAAGTCGTAATTCTTCTTCAGAATGAGCAAGTTCATTTTCTTTTGCCGGTTGTAAGCCAAATAGTTTTGTGAAAAATAAGGCTGTATGATTTAATAGCCAAATGAAAGGGTACATAATTTTGTCAAACCAAATAAGTGGTTTAGCGAACATTAAAGTAATTGTTTCGGCTTTTTGAATAGCGAAAGATTTTGGTACAAGTTCACCCAATACAACATGAAAAAAGGTGATAATACTAAAGGCCATAATAAAAGATAGTGTATTAGCCATTGGACCAGTAATATTTATTTTTTCAAATACAGGATGCAGTAAATGCTCTACTGTTGGTTCACCAAGCCAACCGAGTCCCAAAGAAGTGATTGTGATGCCGAGTTGACAAGCTGATAAATATACATCTAAATTTGAAACAACGCTTCTAGCAGCTAAGGCTTGTTTATTTCCTTCGTTTGCGAGTTGATTAATTCGGCTTTTTCGTACTTTTACAACTGCGAATTCAGAGGCAACGAAGAAGCCTGAGATGAGAATAAGTAAAATAACAAGAAAAATATTTAATATGTCCAAGTGTGTTCCTTACTCCAAAGTGGAATAAAGATGTCACCTCCTGCAAGTATGTTATACTTTTATAATAAATCGAAACGAAAATAATAGTCAAAGAAAACACGCAGAAATTGACATGTTTTGCTAATTGTTAATCGTTTTTTGTTATTTTATCCTTCTTGATAAAGAATAACCTTCCATTTACATGTTTGAAAATGGAAGGAGAAAGGAATTGGTTGTGGACGAAACTAGATTGCTTCATTATTTACTGCTATTTTAGGGGAGTAACAGCCCGATTGGTGAGGGTTCATAATTAGGATATGGTGAAGAAACCCTCGCAGATTCAAGTTTTACCTCATTTTAACATTGTTCTAGTTACAGGGGATGTTGCATGTTTTGAATCTTTTGTTCTCCAAACCGATTGGAGAAAAGAAAGAATAATATACGGAATATAAAGAAGGAGCAGACAAATTGCGACTATAGTTGGTGAAGCTCCTCCAAATTGAATCATAAATTGTAATAAACCATTCGTATGAAAAATACACTCCATGAAACAAAATGAAACAATAATAGAACTGAAAAGAGATTTATGATTAGAAATAAGAGTGGTAAATAATGTATTTATAAGAAAGGAATGGGTATGAATTTCATGTGTTTCGGCATGACTTAAAAAAGGAATCCATTTTTTTATTGCTTGCATAACAATAATCATCGCTGCACTCAGGATTATTACTATGGAAGAGAAAGATGGAATGATGATATGTTTTGCGATATAGAGTGAAAATAAAATCACTGTGCATTGCAATATAACAGCGCTGAATGAATAAGGAATCCAGTATAATAGTGAGGCATATTTTTTCATCGATTTTGGAATTCTTAAAAAAATATGTCCCATTGCGAAACTAATCGAAAAACCGATTACTAAAGTAAATATAAAACGTGTCAGTGAGAAAAAATACATCTTCCATACGTAAGGGAACAAAGGTGTAGAATGCTCTGAAGCATGCAAGGGAGCTCCTGAATTTATAATGAGCTGAGGTGAAAAAAGAACGGATTCATGCATCCAGTCAATCATAGGGATGGAAATTGAAGAGAAATGAATAAAATGATAAAAAATCTTAAATAAGCTTTTAAAATAAGAGCCTTCCTGTGTTAATAATAACGAGGGTAGTGGGCTGAACATAAGGAGAATGAGAAACCCAATCAAAAAGCGAAATATGTAAGATCGAACTAAAGAAGTCATAAAACTCACCTACTCTTTGAAGATTCAGAAAATTCTTATTTTTATTTTAGCGCTTTTTTGAAGAAGTTACAATATCTTTTTCTTTACATATTGGTATAATCTATAATTTGATCTTGCTATTTTTAGGCAGCAAGATTCAGAAAGAAATAAAGAAGATAGGAGTTACTTGAAAAAGATCGATAATCGATTTTATGAATAACTTATGACAGAAATGTGAATAGTTTTCAGAAAAATGAAATAAATCATTCCTTTTTTTCTAAAAATATAATATAGTTATGACACAGAAAATATTTTAGCATAAGGAGGATTTTTATGAGAATAAGAGGGAATTATGTACCTAAAAAAGAGGTTTTATACTGTACGATTTCATTTACAATAGGTGAAGCGCTAGAGCATTTAAATAAAACGGGTTATCGTTGTGTCCCAGTTTTAGATGAAAAGAAGGAAAAATTTTTAGGAAATATATATAAAGTCGATATTTTAGAATACAAAGGATCATTAGAAGATGATTTATCAGAATTATTGAACGATAAAGATGGATATGTGAAAGAAGATTCTTCTTTCTTTAAAGTGTTTTTTTCAATTAAAAAACTGCCATTCTTATCAGTTATTGATGAAAAAGGAATATTCCTGGGAATTTTAACGCATAAAAAAGTGTTTGAATTGTTAGAAGATGCTTGGGGGATTCATTCTAGCAAATATTCTGTCATGGTCGGAACACAAGATTACAATGGTGCAATTCAGAAACTATCTACCGTTTTGAAAAAATATAGTGGTATTCAAAGTTTAATGACATTTGATAATAATGCGTTATTAGTTCGTAGAATTATGTTTACACTAGGTGAAGAATTTCAAGGAGAAGAATTAGATTCTTTATTGAAGGATTTGGAAAATTACGGATTTCGTGTTGTATATGTAGAGGAAATGAATAATCCACATGAAATCGAGATGATTGAATAGTACGACAGACCGTTGTTTTATCGTCTTAATCGAGAAGACCTCCTCCTCTAAACGAAGTGAAGGTGAAGTCTCCTCGACTTTTCTTTTTAATTGAAAAATATTTTTTGGAAGAATATATATTTATCCCGCTATTTTAGGGCGATAACAGCCCGAGAGGCATAATCAGCGAGGATGCAGACTCCCACTGATTCAAGTTTTACTTTATTTTTACATAATTGTCTTATGAAACAAAATGGAAAAGGAGCTAAATTCTTTTGTGAAAGAATGAATGAAAAAAGTTGTAGATATTATTTTGTTTTTTAAAAAATTCTTTATAAAATATATTTCTATTTTTCAACTAAATATGTTACTATATGTGTGATAAAGATAAAGAGGTCTGACTTATTACTTTTTATGCAGTGTTGTAACGGTCTGAAAATTCTAAAAAATCAAAAATATTAATCGGAGTAATAAAAAGGTAAAGTGGAGAAATTACAGAAAGACATTGTTCTATAAAGAGGTAAAGTTTATTATCATCACGAGCAGGGAGGAGGATGCGTAGCATATTTGTGAAAGGGAGAAAAACAATAACAGATGCTATGCAAATGAAAGAGATGAAGGGAACATTAAGGTCAGGAGATACAGTAGCGATTGGTTTAATGCTATTCGCATTATTTTTAGGAGCAGGAAATTTAATTTTTCCACCCGTGTTAGGTCAACAAGCTGGAGAAAATGTTTGGATTGCTACAATTGGATTCCTAGTGACAGGAGTCGGCCTTCCTCTATTAGCAGTAACTGCTGTAGCTTTTGTAGGGGGGGACTTGAAAGCGTTATCCTCTAGAGTGCACCCTATATTTGCTTTTATTTTCCCGCTAGTTAGCTATTTGGCAATTGGACCATTTTTTGCAATTCCTCGTACAGGGGCCGTTTCCTTTGAAATGGGAATGAAGCCCTTTCTAGCAGAGGGACTTGTATCGGAGTGGTATATTTTATTTCTTTATACAGCTGTTTTCTTTGGGACAACTTGGTATTTATCTTTGAATCCATCGAAATTGATTGATTGGTTTGGAAGGTTTCTTACGCCACTATTGGTGCTTATCGTTGCTGTTATTGTTAGTAAGGCGATTATTGATCCGATTGGGGAACCAGCTGCACCATTAGATGTATATAAAGATAATGCATTTTTTGGTGGATTTATTCAAGGCTATTTAACGATGGATGCTATTAGTGCACTTGTATTTGGAATTGTTGTGGTGCAAGTTATACGTTCAAAAGGGATAACAGAAAGTAATCAAATTGCAAAAACAACGATTACTTCTGGAATTATAGCTGTATTTGGTTTAACGTTAATTTATTTATCTCTTGCTTATCTTGGTTCGACAAGTACATCACTTGGTGTTTCTGATAATGGAGGTCTTATTTTAACGAAAGTTGTAAATGAGTTATATGGAACGAGTGGCAAAATACTATTAGGTCTTGTTATTACACTGGCTTGTTTAACAACTTCAGTTGGACTTACATCAGCGTGTGCGGGATTTTTTACAAAATTATTCCCAAAATTATCACATAGAATGATTGTAACAATGGTATGTGTGTTTAGTTTAGTTGTATCAAATTTAGGGTTAACACAACTTATTGCTGTAACATTACCAGTATTGATGATTATTTATCCTGTTGCAATTGTACTAATTGTACTGTCGTATTTTCATAAATGGATTGAACAGCGAAATACAATATATATCGGTGCAATTTTAGGGGCACTCGTTATTAGTCTATTTAACGGTTTAGAAAGTGCAAATATTAAGTTTGATACCGTAACAAATGTGCTAGAAATGCTTCCTTTATATAAGGAAGGAATTGGTTGGTTACTGCCATCATGTATTGGTGGGATGATTGGTTACTTTTTATATAGACCAAACGAATCAAATACGTTACAAAAGAAAGGTGCCTAGGCATCTTTCTTTTTTTAGAGGAAATTCATATATTTTGTCTAAATATTAGGCTGGAAGGAGTGAAAAAACAGTTGGTTTTGGATCTGTTACAATGAAATGTATGTGTAGGAACGATAAAAAAGCAGAAGTGTTTGTGTTAGGTGGAGTACTAGAGCAAAGAGACGGAATCTTGCTGCATCCAGATATAGACATCCCTAATGGAATACCAATTCGTTAATAGGGGAGAGGATTAAGAATGGATATTGGAAAAGGCTATTTAGAATGTGCAATTCAAAACTTTAAGGCAATGCAAAAGCAAGGAGACCAGACGCTCTCACAATTATCATATGAACAAATAAGTTGGAAACCTCATGAAGAGGCAAATAGTATTGCGATTATAATCAAACACTTACATGGAAATATGCGCTCAAGATGGACAGATTTTTTAACGACAGATGGTGAAAAGTTAGAGCGAAATCGTGATGGTGAATTTGAAGGGGGGTATGCTTCAAAAGCAGAAGCACTAATAGCGTGGAAAGTAGGATGGGAGTATGTTTTTCAAGCGCTGCAATTATTAACGCCGCAAGACCTTTTAAAGGTTGTGCATATTCGGGGAGAAGCGCATAGTGTTATGCAAGCGATTGAGAGACAAATCGTTCATTATTCATCACATATCGGACAAATGATTTATGTTGGAAAATTGTTAAAAGAAAAAGAGTGGGAGTGTTTAAGTATTCCAAAGAAACAGCCTAATCGCTATCTCCAAAAGTGACGTTCAATATAATAGTAAGACATGAAACGGTATAGAGTAGGTATTAAAAAGAAGATCCAAATAACTGATGGCTCAGTTATGGTTAAAATAATCCCTACAGCAAAGGTATACCAAGTGAAATATAATCCTAATACTGTATTTATGGGGATAAAACGAGAAAAGAAAAATTGTTGGCTAAAACAAGTATTGTGAAATAAGTAGATGCGTACGTAGAGCATTGTGGTAAGAAGATCTTGCTTTCTGACGATTTTTTTCTGGCATTTATGACATATGAAAGTTGGTTGCATTTTTTTACACTCCATTAAAAATAAGTATTATGTCCTTCTTAAATGGGTTATTAGTTTGTAAATAAGGAGATATAAGGAATACACTCCAATATAAGCTCCGGTGATGAGAAAGAGTGGATTCAACAAGATACCGTGAATGGTTGTCATAAATACTAAGTCATGCAGTACAACATCATAAATGTTAAAAGCGGTTAGTATACCGAGTATATATAATGAAAGGTATGCGCAAATATCTAAGAAAACACGGACTTTAGGGTGTGCTGCAAATAATAAAAACACACTTGACAAAACAATAGGAACGATACCGATAATTAGCTTCAATTCATTTCACCTCTCATACAATATTGCCCAAATTTAGGCGGTCTATTCTATAAAGCTTGTACATAAGTTGAAATAGAGAGGGTGATATTATGAATCGAGGCTTTTTTTATGTGAATTTCACAAGTGTTCGAAAGTTAATTTTATTTACTGTTAGTACACTGTTAGCGACTTTTTTTCTAATCGGAGTGGTAGTTACTTTATTGAAAGAAACAAAGTCAACCTATTTATATAATTGGTTAAATGAGCTGTCAATGAACGGATATATGTATGTGATTGGAAAGGAAAATCATTACTTTACACAGGAGTATCGTAATTTAAATCCGGATTTTTCTATTTCATCCTTTTTGTTTTCTGTAGCCACCAATATTCGATTCGACGATGTCCGAAGCTTTGTTGGGAGAGAACTTCCTGGTTTTGGAAAGTATGATACAGAAATTGTTATTGCAGGAGAAGGAACAAACTATTCTAATCTTCCAATCGAGTCGAGTGTTCCGCTTGAAGAAGTTGTGAAAGAACGGACTGGGGAAGCAGGACAAGTTCAGAAGAAAGATTCAAATGTAGAAAAGAAACAACCGGATCAAACAACGGGAGAACGAAAGGTTGCTTTTATTTATCATACGCATAGTTGGGAATCATTTTTACCGTTACTAAATTTAACAAATGATCCAAATCCAAATAAAGCGACAAGCTCGGTTACAAATATTTCAATACTAGGTGAACGGCTTCGAGAACAATTAGAAAACGAGGGAATAGGAGCAATTGAGGATAAAACAGATGTCGGGAAAAGACTAATTAGTAAAGGTCTAAATAGCAATAGTTCATATAAAGAATCACGTGAAATTGTACAGGAAGCGATGGCACGTAATAAAGAATTGCAATACTTTTTTGATTTGCACCGAGACAGTGCTCGGAAAAACGTAACGACAAAGGTGATTGGAGATAAATCGTATGCAAAGCTTGCATTTGTTATCGGAAAAGGAAATAAAAATTATGCAAAAAATTTACAATTGGCGACTGCACTGCATGAGGCTATTAATCAAAAGTATCCAGGAGTAAGTCGAGGCGTTATTCAAAAAGGATTTCAAACAGGGAATGGTGTCTACAATCAAGATTTATCAGGACAGGCGCTTTTAATTGAAGTAGGTGGTGTAGATAATACAGCTGACGAATTAAATCGTTCTATTGATGCGCTTGCGAAGGCATTTAGCGAATATTTTTGGCAAGCAGAGAAGGTAAATGGGTAGACGGAAGCATATAGTCTTGCGTCTTTTTTTCTTTTAGAAATAAATTAAGAAGTTCATCGAAATTTGTCTCTTTCTTCAAAAAGAAACAGACAGGAATTCCTTTATAAAAGATCGAAATTTTCTTTATAAACAATCTTTTCGCAGGATAAAAGGAACGGGATGATAGAGATGATTCGAGAAATCCGAGTAGAAGATGCAGAATCGTTTTTACAGTTGGGGAAGAAGTTAGATGAAGAAACTGCTTTTATGTTATTTGAACCAGGAGAACGGAAGATGACAGTAGAGCAGCAGCAAAAAATGATTGAACGATTTATAAACAATAACAATTCTACAATACTTGTAGCGACGCATGAAGAACAAATAATAGGATTTATTATAACGAATGGTATGGATGTCCAACGAAAAAAGCACGCCGTAACAATTGTCATTGGGATTTTACAACAGTATAGTGGACGTGGAATAGGAACAGCTTTGTTTAAAGAGATAGAAAAATGGGCAAGATTACATGATGTATGGCGTTTAGAGCTAACAGTAATAGCCCACAATACAAGAGCAAAGGCACTTTATAAGAAAGTAGGATTTGAACAGGAAGGGTTAAAAAAAGCTTCTCTTATTATTAATGGAAAGTGCGTCAATGAGTATTGCATGGCTAAATTATTAAAATAAGAGGTCGTTTTATGAAAAAAAGGTGGACCCTACTAGGTATTATAGTAGTTGTAATTATCGTTGGAGTATCGGGTATCAATTACAAAATATATAAGGAAAAGCAAGCGCAAGAAGTTAATGCGACTGTAATGTTTCCAAAATCTGAAGAAACAATTTCAAAGATGGAAGGAAATATCGCAGTTGTCAATAATGCGAATTCTATCCTTGTACTTGTAAATAAGAGTAGGCGGTTACCAGATCACTATAAGCCGCAAGATCTAGTTATTCCAAATGTACGTTTTTTAAGTGAAGGAAATCAAGAGAAAAAAAAGATGCGGAAAGAAGCGGCTGCAGCGCTGGAGAAAATGTTTCAACAAGGAGACAAGGAGCGGATATTTCTATTTGCAGCTTCTGGATTTAGATCGTTTGATCGGCAAAAGGCGCTAAATACCATGTATAAAATACAAGATGGAGAAGCGAAAACGGCGATGTCTAGTGCAGTTCCAGGAACGAGTGAACACCAAACAGGTCTCGCAATGGATATTACATCGCAATCTGCAAAATTTCAGTTAGAATCTGTCTTCGGAGAAACAAAAGAGGGGAAATGGCTGGCTAAAAATGCCCATAAATTTGGGTTTGTTATTAGATATACAAAAGAAAAAGAAGGAATTACAGGATATCGTTATGAACCTTGGCATGTACGGTATGTAGGAAACCCGCAAGCTACATATTTATATGAAAATAACCTCACCTTAGAAGAAGCGATGAAGTAATATAGTGAGGGGAGAAGATGAAATGGCCATGTTATATAAGAAGAAAGTATATGCATATATTACAAGGGAAAAAGAAGGAGTTATGCAGTTGCTTGTTTTTACACATCGTGATGTGCCAAAAGAGAGGATACAAATTCCTGGTGGTATAGTAAGGCCGGAAGAAAGTTTGGAAGCTGCTATATTACGTAAAGTAATGGAAGAAACGGGACTACGTCATTTGTATATTGAGCGTTTTATCGATGACTATATAATCTATGTGAAGGAAAGACAGGAGTACGAAAAACATCACTTTTTTCATATGTCATTGTTAACAAAGGTGAAGGATACATGGGAACATATAGTAACTAAAGAAAACCAAAGCGCAACATTTTGCTATGAATGGGTTGATATAGAGAGAGGTCCTGCATTAACAGGAAAGCAAGGTGAATTTATTTATCGTTTGCTTGAAGGGATGTATGTAAAATAAAGACAATCTGATGAAGTAAACCGCGCTCAATTTGTTAAAGGTAGAACTAACAAATTAGAGAAGCGGTTTTTTTATATGTTTTGAAAGGGAAACGTTTGAAATAAAGAGAGTATAAGTAGAAATAGATTGTTTTAAAAAGAAAATGAAATGGATTCATTTAGAAGATGTGATTAAGAACGCAACGTGTCATAAATGTTTTAAGTCGTATTGCATAATATGAAAAGAATAAAGAGAATAATTCATACTTGACATATAGGAATTGTAGGTATAACATGTAGATATGTTAATAGTTAGTAACTTAACATGAAAATAACTTAAATAGCTGATTGGACAACCAAAGGCACATATACCTTTCATTATTTACAAAGAGTGAAAGATATATGTGCCTTTTATAGTATGAAAGGGCTTAGGACGGAGGAGATATAAAACGATTGGGGATAAGAGGGAGGATTCATCACTTCGAACACTCTTCTATTACGGTTATAGAAATATCGGATGAAAAGAAGAGGAAAGAAAGTGATATGGTGAATCGTTGGTAACATCAGAAAAATAAAGTGTTTTCGCATTACGAATAATGTTGACAGGAGTGAAAAAAGAATGGGACATCCAACAATTTATCCAACAGGGGCAACGATTTATAATCCTAAAAAAGCATGGAATGGCTATACGATTTATCAAGCTGCAAATCTTGGTGCTTTGTTAATTGATATGAATGGAAAAGAGGTTCATTTATGGAAAGGGCTTCGTGGGTTCCCGAATAAGATATTACCAGGTGGATATGTTTTAGGTCATACAGCACAAAGGGATCCTAAATATGGATTTCAAGATGAAATTGATTTAGTGCAAGTTGATTGGGAAGGGAATATTGTTTGGAAATTTAATCATTTGGAATATATTGAAGACCCTGGTCATGATGCTCAGTGGATGGCCAGAGTACATCATGATTATCAGCGCGAAGGAAATCCTGTCGGTTACTATGCTCCTGAACTAAAGCCAAAAACAGAAAGGGGCAATACGTTGATTTTAGCTCATGAAAACGTATTGAAACACGAAATATCTGATAAGCCTTTATTAGATGATGTGATTATTGAAGTGGATTGGAAAGGAAATATTGTTTGGAAATGGGCGGCAAGTGATCATTTTGAAGAACTTGGATTTGAGGAAAGTGCAAAAAATGTTCTTTTCCGTAATCCAAATGTAAGATCATTTGGGGGGATTTCTGATGGGGATTGGCTACATATAAATTCTATGTCTACGATAGGCCCTAATAAATTCTATGACCAAGGAGACGAGCGCTTCCATCCAGACAATATTATTTGGGATGCTAGAGAAGCTAATATTATTGCGATTATTGATAAGAAATCTGGAAATATTGTTTGGAAGCTTGGTCCAGATTATTCAACACCAGATGTTAAACATTTAGGATGGATTATTGGGCAGCATCATGCTCATATTATTCCAAAAGGATTGCCAGGGGAAGGAAATTTACTTGTATTTGATAACGGTGGTTGGGCTGGCTATGGTCTCCCTAATCCAGCATCTCTATATGGTTTGAAAAATGCTGTTCGTGACCATTCGAGAATTTTAGAGATTAATCCAATAACACTTGAAATTGAGTGGCAATATACTTCAACTGAAGCTGGGTATCAAGCCCCTTTAGATTCGTATAGATTTTATAGTCCCTATATTAGTTCAGCACAAAGATTACCGAATGGTAACACGCTGATTACAGAAGGAGCAGATGGCCGAATTTTCGAAGTTACTCGTGAGCACGAGCTTGTATGGGAGTATATTTCTCCTTATAAAAATAACAGAAACTCAAATATGGTTTATCGCGCTTACCGTGTTCCATATGAATGGATACCACAATTAGAAAATCCGGTAGAGAAAGAAATTGCTCCTCTTGATATCGCAACATTTAGAGTGCCAAATGCTGCAACTATTGGTTCAGAATCTGTTGTCACTGTTGAAGGGACTATTTCCTATGAAGACGGAGCTTTCTGTGTACCGACACTAGATGAAACAAATAAAAAAGAGAATATATAAAGTATAGTATACATGAAGAATAACAAAGGAAGTGAGTGTTTAGGAACAATTTCCTAAGCACTCATAAAAACCGATAATCTACATTGTAAAGCAAGTAGTTAATAAGATAAGAAAGGTTATCTTCTATGAAGAATGTAACGGTTATTTAACATTGGGACAAATAATTGTGGAGGAAATATGTATGGCAAAACTAAAACGGATAGTATTAAGTTTATCCATGATTGCTAGTTTATCTATTGTAGGGTGCTCTAGTTCTACAAAAGAAGGTGCAGGAAATGCCAAAAATAACGAAAAAAAAACGGTGAAAATGGCTATAGATACAGCAGCTGGAGGATCTTTTCAATTTCGAGTTGCTGAGAAACAAGGATACTTTAAAAAAAATGAGATTCAAGCCCGATTATCAAACTTTGCTTATGGAATCGATACAGTCAATGCCATATTAACGGAACAGACTGATACTGGTCTTGCAGCTGACTACGCACTTTTAAACTCTTTAGGAAAAGGAGATATGGTCATAATTTCAACGCTTACCAGAGGAAACGAAAAATCGTTAAGAGATAATCAACTTCTCGTCCGAAGTAATATAAAGACAGAGAGCGACTTAAAAGGGAAAAAGTTAGGTGTGCCTAAAGGAACCGTAACGGAATATGTCTGGTCAAAATATTTAGAAGCTAAACATATTAATGAGAAGCATATTACATTTGTCCCATATAGTACACCAGATGAAGCGATTGTTGGTATGAAAAAAGGCGATATAGATGCTGTTTGGAGTTCTGGTGCAATGACTGATAAATTTAAGAGTATAAACGGGGTAAAAAAATTAGATGATTTAAAAAGCGCAGGTATTACCATTGATAGTTATTTGCTAGCGAAAAGGTCATTTGCTGAGAAGCACCCTGAAGCTGTCGAAAATATACTAAAAGCTCTTTCAGAAGGGATTCAATATGTGAAAAACAATAAGCAAGAAACTGCTAAGCTTGCTTTTGAACAGTTAAAATTACCAGAACAAGATGCATTAAAGGATATTGAGAAGCAAAATTATGTTCTTGGATTTACAAAAGAAGATAAAAAACATCTTGAAGATATGAAAACATGGCTAAAGAAAAAAGGGAAATTAAAAGATCAATATGAGTTGAAAGATAAACTGAATCTTGAACCACTTAAAAAGGCATTTCCTGAATCGGTTACTTATAAGTAAGAAGGGGTGAAGCGTGGTGAATATAGTAAGGAAAAAGGAAGGAATAAATTCCTCTGTCGCTATTGAAATTTCTGGACTATCTAAATCGTTTAACAATCATCACTTTATTTTAGAAGATGTAAATTTAACTATTCAAAAGGGGGAATTTTTTATATTGCTTGGTCCAAGTGGCTGCGGGAAATCTACATTATTGAGTATGATTGCTGGATTCATTGAAAAAACATACGGGAAATTGCTTGTTGATTGTGAGGAAGTGACAAAGCCCAGCAGGAATCGAGGTGTTGTTTTTCAGCAAGCAGATGCGGCGCTTTTTCCTTGGTTAACAGTAAAAGAAAATATTGAATTTGGATTGAAAATGAAAAAAGTAACAAAAGGTACTCGAAGTGAAATTTCAGCTCAATATATAAAACTAGTTGGTTTAGAAGGGCATGAAAGGAAATTTCCAAGAGAGCTTTCGGGAGGAATGAAACAGCGCGTGCAATTAGCAAGAGTTTTAGCCAATGACTCTGAATTTTTATTGATGGATGAACCATTTGGAGCGCTGGATGCAATGACTCGAAGAACGATGCAAACAGAGCTGGTTCGAGTTTGGAAAGAGACAAACAAAACGGTTATTTTTGTCACGCATGATATTCAAGAAGCGATATTACTAGGAGAACGAATTGGTATAATGTCTAAAGGACCTTCTTCAAAAATTGAAAAAATTTATCATATCCCTCTTTCATATCCAAGAAATTTCATAGATAAAGAATTTGGTCATTTTTACCAAAAGATTCAAGCTCATTTTGATTGAAAGGAGGAAAGAATATGAGAATTGTAAAGAATGAAAATTTAAGTCAAGTAGCTACATATCAAAAAAAGAATTTCAAAATGAATTTACAAAAGAGGTTGTTAAAAAGTGGGGTTATTGGCTGGCTGCTTGTTCTTGCGATTTGGAGTGTTGTAGCGAGTTTTTCCAATCCGCAATTTTTTCCAAGTCCAGAAGCGGTATTCTATGGTGCAATTGAACTGAGTCAAAATGGTTCTCTCGCTCTATATATTGGGATTAGCTTTTTAAGAGTCATTACTGGGTGGATATTAGGAAATCTTGTAGCTATTCCAATAGGGTTATTAATTGGGCGCATTCCATTTCTGAAAGCACTATTTGATCCCGTCATAAACTTTATTCGGTTTATTCCGCCACTTGCATTTATCACATTATTTATGCTTTGGTTTGGTATTGGCGAACAATCTAAAATCTTTCTTATTATGTATGCGACTGTCTTTATTGTAATTATTAATACAATTACTGGTGTGCAGGCTGTGGAAGAAGATAAGATTCGCTCTGCAAGAAGTATGGGAGCATCAGAATGGCAAATTATGCTTCATGTCATCATCCCAGCTTCACTTCCATATATGTATACTGGTGCAAAGCTTGCAATGGGATCATCTTTCATGGCCATTGTTGGAGCTGAAATGGTTGCGGCTAATGAAGGAATTGGTTATATGATTTGGAATTCCCGGCTATATTTTAAAACAGATTGGATTTTTGTTGGGTTGGTTATACTCGGATTGATGGGATTCTTTATGGACCGTGTATTTCAACAATTCGGAAATTTCTTCTTGAAAAAATATTATGTTGTGAAAAAATAAAACATACGAATCTGAGTCCACTGCAAAAGGCCATTTATGAATAGACAATGGTTTGAGGGGTTAAGAGAGAGGGGATCTTCCACCAGTTGATTATGTATTTTTATATATTTATAAAAAGGAGTCTATCACCTACTATATACAGGCGATAGACTCCTTTTTTACACTCAGCATTTTGATGAGATACGTGCTATTTTTGCAAATTGGCCACTTTTTCAATGCCTTCACTACCTTAGAGTTATTTATTTATTCGGAAAAACATGAGATATTCTTTCCGAATAAATAATTATCTTTATATTCATGTTAATTTGTAAACGAAAATTTTGAAAGAATTTTATTTTTTGTAACTTTTACACAAGGGTTTTTAATGTATAATAAGAAATATATTAATATATGACTTTATTGATGATTATTGTAACAGTGAATATCTATAGTAGCTTTCAGTCAATAGTCAACCATATCCCGTATAGAGCATGATGAACGAAAGAACTGATTTATTTGTAAGGAAATTACTGCCCGTGAATAGTGGGATAAACCATTCTTTTTTTCATATACATATAGAAAATAGAAAGCGAGGGTTGTATATGGCCGCATGGGTTGTTTGGTTTATTATAGCTGGAATTTTATTTATCGCTGAGATGTTATCCATTACTTTTTATATGCTTTGGCTTGGGATAGGAGCGGTTGTCGGAGGTCTTATTGCACTGTTTGCTCCAGAAGCATTATTTCTACAAGTTGTTGCAGGGGCAGTTGTAAGTTTGACATTGACTTTCTTTACAAAGAGAATTTCTAAAAATTTTCGAGAAGCAAAAGGATTTACTGATACTGTTGATAAACTTGAGGGGAGAAAGGGGATTATTACAAAGGCGATTACAAATGAAGAGAATGGAATTGTGAAAGTAGATGGGGACACTTGGACTGCTATTTCTGATGTGCCTATTTCAATTGGGGAGAAAGTCATTGTTATAAAGAGGAATAGTACAGTTTTATATGTGAAAAAGGAGAGTGAATAAGAGTGGTAGCATTAACATTAACGATTATTTTTGCATTGATTGTTATTATATTTATCGCGTTAACGATTAAAATTATTCCACAGCAAAAGGTGGGAGTCGTTGAAAGATTTGGTAAATTTCGATGTGTTCTGAATCCGGGATTAAACCTTATCGTTCCAATTGTTGATCGTGTTCGTGTTTATCATGATTTACGTATTCAACAAACGAATGTGCCACCGCAAAAAGTAATTACACGTGATAACGTACAAGTAGAAATCGATACAATTATCTTTTATCAAATTGTTGAACCAGAACTTGCAACATATGGTATTTCAAATTATGAATACGGTGTTCGTAATATTACATCTGCAACAATGCGTCAAATCATTGGGAAAATGGAATTGGATGAAACTTTATCAGGACGTGAGAAAATTTCAACAGAAATTCGTCTAGCTCTTGATGAAGCAACAGAAAAATGGGGCGTCCGTATCGAACGTGTAGAGGTAGTTGATATTAATCCTCCAAAAGATGTGCAAGCAGCAATGGAAAAACAAATGAAAGCAGAGCGTAATAAGCGTGCTATTATTTTAGAAGCAGAAGCTGCGAGACAAGATAAAGTACTTCGAGCAGAAGGGGAAAAACAAAGTAAAATATTAATGGCTGAAGGGGATAAGGAAGCGCGGATTCGAGAAGCGGAAGGTGTAAGAGAAGCGAAAGAGCTAGAGGCACAAGGGGAAGCGAAAGCGATTGAAATCATCGCAAAAGCGGAACAAAATCGCATTCAATTCATACGAGAAGCTAATTTAGATGAACGTATTCTTGCGTATAAATCGTTCGAATCATTAGCTGAAGTAGCAAAAGGACCAGCTAATAAAGTATTTATCCCTTCAAATGCAATTGAAACACTTGGAACTCTTGGTGCAATTGGAGAAATCTTTAAAGAAAAACAAGCGAAGACATCGCCTTCTTCTGACGCGCCAAAAGAGCAATAATAAGAAGAAAGAGAAATGGGTTTCCATTTCTCTTTCTGTAGTTTGAAGTGAAAGAGAAAACATGATAGGATTTTATTTTGGCAATATTGAAAAAAGGGATGAGATCATGATGCAAATACTATTAATCGGCACGGGGAATCAGAAGCAGATATTTGACATGTACATGAGGGACGAGCAGACTTTGAACTAACGGAGAAAGGAAGAGAGCAAGTTGCAAAGTTAGTCCAAAAAGTAAAAAGTGAATTTCCTCCAGATTACATATGAGCTAGTATATTGAAAAGAGCTAAGGAAACTGCGGAAACTTTGGCAGAAGCAGTTGGATGTCCGGTGAAATTTGAAGAAGAATTAATGGAGTTTAATAACGGTGTACAGGCTGGGCTGTCTTTTGAAGAAGCAAAAAAATACCCAGAGTCAAAATATCTTTATGATCTCTTTGAAAATGGGGAATCTTTTATAGAGTTTCGCATGAGAATTGAGACGATATTTTCAAAGATTGTAACGGAAAATACCCATGAAAGAATTGCGATTGTAGCCCATGGTGGAGTAATTACTTGTATATTGAGTGCTTTTTTTCAAATGCCAATAAATAAAGATTATTACTTTAAAATGGGGGATACGGGAATCAGTTTGCTTGAATTGACAGGAAAGCAAAGAATGGTTCACTTTATGAATGATGCAAGTCATCTAGAAATAAGAGCTTGATAAGAATAGGAAAAAGATTCTATAGTTGCTTTATCCGAGTAGGAAATTTACTCGAACAAAGCAACTGAAGGATCTTGAATATGTTCGGTTACTAACATGTGAATTTGAGCCCGATGATGATAAACGTGTGCAATGATTTCAAGTAACCATTCGAATCGGGAATAAGAAACACCCCAATATGCAGTTGTGATATGTGCTAACTCTTCGTGTGAATAAGATAGAAACGTTTCAGAAAGAAGATCATATCCCTGAAGCATGGTTTGCTGTATTTCATGAATGGTTTTTGGTGTATGTTTACGATAAAAAGTATGTAATTCCTCTTGTGGAGTCTCATTTAAAATGAGTAAATCTGCATGACAAATAAGAGCAAGGTGAGCATACATTTCAAATAACGATCGCTTATGTTGAATTGGTTTTATGTTTAAATCTGATTCAGTGAGTTGATTCAGCATTTTGATAGATGTATGAATCGCAATTTTTAGTTGATGTAAGGCAGCTTGAACAAACATTGTAATTCTCCTCATCTCCGTATATAATAGTTTTCTGAGAGCATTATATCATACTTAAAATTCAGAAGATTCTAGTAGTTTGACTAGAAAAATGAAAAGTATTATATTGTAAAAGGTCGTATGAAACGAGAAATAGAATCGAAAGCAATTATTGAGTTAGGAGTTTAGACCAATGAGTTCGAGATATGGAAGAAATACAATTGTTGAAGTGAATTTAGATGCTATTAAACATAATGTGAAAGAATTTAAAAAGAGAATTCATAATGAAAATATCACGATGATGGCAGCTGTAAAAGCAAATGCATATGGACATGGAGCAGTGGAAGTCGCAAAAGCAGCGACTGAAGCAGGTGTTCAGCAACTTGCTGTTGCATTTGTAGATGAAGGAATTGAGCTACGTGAAGCAGGTGTGACAGTTCCAATTTTAGTTTTAGGATATACACCTGTAGAAGCTGCTCAAGATGCAATCGAATATGATATTATGATGACGGTATATAGAATAGAAGAATTATCAAGTATAAATGAAATTGCGAAACAGCTTCAAACGAAAGCACGTGTTCATGTGAAGATTGATACCGGTATGAGTCGTATCGGTTTACAAGAAGAGGAAGTTGCTCCTTTTTTAAAAGAATTACAAAAGATGAATCATATAGAAGTAGAAGGAATGTATACGCATTACTCTACAGCTGATGAATTGGATAAAACATATACGAATATGCAGACAAAGTTGTTTGAGAAAGCGGTGAATACGGCGAAAGAACTAGGAATGCCAATCCCTTATATTCACAGTTCTAATAGTGCAGGATCAATGGAACTTAGCAATACGTTTCAAAATATGGTTCGCGTTGGGATTGGGATTTACGGTATGTACCCTTCAAGAGAAGTAGATCATACAGTTGTATCTTTGCAGCCAGCATTATCGTTAAAATCGAAAGTAGCTCATATTAAACGTGCGAAAAAAAATCGTGGTGTGAGTTATGGGAATACGTATATGACAACAGGTGAAGAATGGATTGCAACCGTTCCGATTGGTTATGCGGATGGTTACAATCGCCAGTTATCAAATAAAGGTCATGCATTAATCAATGGTATTCGTGTACCTGTTCTTGGACGTGTATGTATGGACCAATTAATGCTTGATGTTACAAAGGCGATGCCTGTACGTGTAGGTGATGAAGTAGTTTTCTACGGGAAACAAGGTGATGAAGAAATTTCGGTTGAGGAAGTTGCAGATTTATTAGATACAATTAACTATGAAGTGACTTGTATGTTAGATCGAAGAATTCCACGCGCTTATAAAGAAAATGGTGAAACAACTGCGGTTGTGAATATATTAAGAAAAAATAACTAAGAAAAAGGACTGAGTTGCAGCAATGTAATTTAGTCCTTTTTCATTTTTAAAACTCAATATGTATATTAGAAAGCTGTTGTAATCTACAATAATTAAAAATTAAGAAGGATGTTGTAACCATTCATCTAAATCAATATTCCCTTGAACGGATAGTAATCGATATAAGTATCGATATGGTGCTCTGCATTGTGTTACATCAGGAATGGGCATGATTGTTTCGTAACCTTTTTGGAAAGCACGAGCCTCAATTTTCTCTATTTCTATAGGAATTATCTAAATCATATTTTTCAATTTTTTTGTATGATTAGTAGGGGCATAATAAGGAATTCATAAATTGTGTTGAATGGGAAATTAGATATATATAAAGAATATAATGTTGAAAAATAGATGTGTAAAGTGGAAAAGAGTATGATTATACAAATATTTCTCAATAATAAAAGTGGTTTGAATATATAAAAAGTTAATAGATTATCATATATAATAAATGACAAATCATTAATAATATTAATTATTAAGTTAACTCTGTTAATAATTAAGAAAGGAGAATATGATGGCGAAAGTTCTTGTAATTCATTTTCCGGGAGAAGGGCATATCAATCCGACATTGGCAGTGCTAAGTGAATTAATAAAAAGAGGCGAAAAAGTTGTTTCGTATTGTATTGAAGAGTATCGAAATAAAATTGAAACGACAGGTGTTGAATTTCGAATATATGAAAATTTTCTTCCTGAAATCAATATTATGGAGCGAATAAAACAAGGGAATAGCCCTCTAGAGATGTTGGCAAAGATGGTTGAAGCTACTGATCGTATTGTAGAGAATATTCTAGAGGAAATAAAAGAAGAACAATATGATTATTTAATTTATGATAATCATTTTGCAGTCGGATACATTTTGGCGAAAACCTTGCAGGTACCAAAAATTTCTTCTTGTACAACTTTTGCTTTTAATAAAGAAACCTCTCTTCATGATAAAAATGAACGTAGACAAATAGATGAAAGTTCTCCGCTTTATCAGTCTTGTGTATTAGGTATGAAAAAATGGGAAGAAAAATATGGAGTCAAATGCAATGACTTATTGGATATTATGAATCATCCAGGAGATATTACGATTGTCTATACGTCAAAACAATATCAACCTTACGCTCATACATTTGATGAATCATATAAATTTGTTGGACCTTCAATCGCACCGCGTAAAGATGTGGAAAGCTTTCCACTCAAATTTTCAAAAAAGAAGCCAGTCCTTTTTATTTCGATGGGAACGATTTTTAACCAACAACCAGAACTATATGAAACATGTTTCAAAGCATTTCGAGATTTAAATGTAACTGTGGTGTTAGTAGTGGGGAGGAAAATAAATATCAGTCAATTTGAAGAAATTCCAGCGAATTTTAATGTGTATAACTATGTACCACAATTAGAAATATTACAACATACAGATGTATTTATTACACATGGAGGAATGAATAGTTCTAGTGAGGCGTTATATTATGGAGTTCCACTTGTTGTCATTCCCGTTATGGGGGATCAACCTTTTGTGGCAAAACGAGTCGAAGAATTAGGAGCAGGAATTCAGTTGGATCGTACAAATATAACCCCTGAAATATTACGTGAAGCGGTAGAAATGATACTAGATAATAAAAGTTTTAGAGAAAAAAGTCGTAAAATAGGGGAATCTTTACACGCGGCAGGTGGATATAGACGAGCTGTCGATGAAATTGTAACATTCACCTCAGGTGCTATGCATAAATCATGCTTTCAATTAAAAAATAGTAAGTGACAACTAGAAATCTACTCTAATGAAAATGTATAGAAAACGGAGTGATTTTGATGTCAAAAGTACTTGTAATAAATTTTCCAGCAGAAGGTCATATTAACCCGACAATAGCTCTTGTCAAAGAGCTTGTGGATAGAGGGGAAGAGGTTATTTACTATTGTGAGGAAGAATATCGTTCTAAATTACAAAATACTGGTGTTGAATTTCGAAATTATAAGGATTATTTGAAGGAAATTCGTTTGCAAAACAGAATGAAGGATATGTTTAATCCAGTGCAAATGATATATAGATTCTTAAATGCAACTGAAAAGGCGCTTCCTTTTCTTTTGGAAGAGATGAGCTGTGAAAAGTTTGATTATATCATTTACGACCAACATTTTTTGTTAGGGAGAATTTTAGCTGAAATCCTACAATTACCAACGATAGCTTCTTGTACAACATTTGCAATCAGCAAAGAGATGGTTGCGGAATTATCTGCCCCAAAAAGTAAAGTAGATTCAGCTTTATATAAGGAATGTCAAAAGATTTTAGATAGAATCCGAAATCGCTATAGACTGCAAATTACTTCTATGAAACAACTTTTTTATTATGAGAGTGCTATGACATTCGTTTTTACTTCTGAATATTTCCAGCCACACGCAGAGCAATTTCATAGTAATGTGAAGTTTATAGGTCCTTCTATCATTGCACGTGAGGAGAGAGTGGAATTTCCATTTGATAAGCTAATAGGAAAAGAAGTAATTTACTTGTCAATGGGAACGGAGCTGAATCAACAGATCGAACTATATAACACATGTTTCCGTGCTTTAGAAGAATTTGATGGAGTAGTTGTAATTTCTGTTGGTAAGGACACGGATATGACGAAACTTACAAATATTCCATCTCATTTTATTGTGCGTCCTTACGTTCCACAACTAGAAGTCTTAAAATATACGAATGTATTTATTACACATGGTGGTATGAACAGCGTGAATGAAGGGCTTTATTATGATACACCACTTCTTGTGTTACCAATTACAAATGATCAACCTCTTGTAGCAAAACGGGTTGAAGAATTAAATGCTGGTATTGTTTTAGATTATCAGAATATCACACCAGCTGCATTGCAAAAGGCGGTAAGTCATCTCCTTAATAATAAAATTTATAAAGAGGGAAGTAGAACAGTAGGGTTAAGTTTACGGAAAGCAGGAGGATATCAAAAAGCAGTAGATGAAATAATGAAATTTAAAAAAGAGATGCTATCTCGTTCTTTTTGAAATAAATAGAAGATTCTTATTCAACGGAAACAAATGAAGTAAAAAGTTTAGAAATATCATCACGTTCAAAAAACTAACATAATCAAGTATGAAAAGCTGCTTTTGCAATTATTGTTGCAAAAAACAGCTTTTTTTAGTAAACCAAGCTTCTTTTAATAATGTTACAACAGTTTCAATTGCATTGACTGGTATCCCTCCGAATCCTAGTAGAACGTAAGGTTCTCTTTGTAAATCATAGATTGAATCGTATATGGATAAAGGATAAACTTTTACACATTTTTCAGCAGCTGATTGAATGAGTTCGTGCTCATTCATGCCATTATGAACATGGAGCACAATATGAAGCCCAGATTGCTCTCCAAGTATATTAACATCTGCACCCATTTGATTTCTAATGGATTTCACTAATGTATGATGTTTTTTCTTATATAGTGTACGAACACGGTTTAAATGTCGATCCCAGTCTCCTTTTTGCATGAAGTGAGCAAGAGCAAGTTGTTGTAATTTGGAAACGGTTTGTTTAAAAATGCCACCAAGCTTGTTGTAAGTTTCTAAAAGATGATTCGGAAGAACGATATACCCCATTCTTAAAGATGGTAAAAATGATTTTGAAAAAGTACCCATGTAAATGACGCGTTCATTTGTATCAAGTCCTTGCAGTGAGGGAATGGGTTTGCCAATATAGCGAAATTCTCCATCGTAATCATCTTCAATAATATAGCCATCCTGATCGTTTGCCCATTTTAATAACTCTAGTCTCCTTGATAGTGGCATAATCATCCCATATGGAAATTGATGAGAAGGTGTAACATAAGCAACATTTGCATCACAATTGCTGAGAAATGAAATGTCTATTCCTTTTTCATCTAACGGAGTAGGGTGAATAGGAAGACCACAGCTTTGGATAATAGCTTTTACACGATGAAATCCAGGGTTTTCTATTGCATATACTTTTTGTCGTCCAAGCAGTTGAATAAGCAACCAAAGAAGTGGCTGTATACCAGCGCCAACAATGATTTGATTGGGCGAAGAGTGAACTCCGCGAGCGTGATATAAATATTTTGAAATATGAGTACGAAGTATAAGCTCTCCTTGCGGGTCTTCTTTTGTAAATAAGTCGTTTTCATATTGTAGTAAGCATTCTTGAAGTGCCTTTTTCCAATTTGAGAGAGGAAAGGCTGTTTGATCAATATTTCCTTGACTACAATCAAAATAGATTTGTTTGTTTGAGACTTTTTCAAATGGATAAGGGGGAATTTGTTGTTTATATGAAATCACATTTGCATCTATTTCAGCGACAAATATACCACGCTTTGGCTTACTGTCCACATATCCTTCTGCAGACAATTGCTGATACGCTGACTCAATTGTAATGCGGCTAACTCCAAGCTGTAATGCTAAGTTTCGATGAGAAGGAAGACGTGTCCCAGCAGGAAGAGTGCCTTTACAAATTTCTTGTTTTATAAATTCGTAAATTTGTATATAAATAGGTGTTCGACTTTCTACTTGTAGAGGAATGATTAAATCCATAGTATTTGCTCTCCTTCAATAACTGGCCTTGTAAAAAAGAAATGAACTGTCACTTAAATGAAGGCCAGTTTCGATTTAAAGTAATGATATAACATTCAGAAAGTTTTATAAATAGTTAGGGGAGATCGGATGAATATTATCGAAATAAAAACAGAAGAACAATTAGAGGAGGTATTACCCGTTTTACAACAATTACGAACGACTCTTACAAAAGAGGAAGCACGGGTTTTATTTCGCCGGATGAAAGAAGAACATTATCAGCTATTTTCTTTAATGAACGAAAATGGTGAAGCGGTTAGTCTTGCTGGTGTAGCTGTGGGTACGAACTTTTATAATAACAAGCATGTTTTTGTATATGACCTTGTAACAGCGGAAACGTACCGATCAAAAGGATATGGTGAAACATTACTCTCATATATAGAGCGATGGGGAAAAGAACAAGGCTGTAAGTGCATTGCTCTGACATCATCTATGCAGCGTGTAGATGCACATCGTTTTTATGAAAGAGCAAAATATAAAAAAGTGAGTTATTCGTTCTGGAAGGAATTAAAATAAAGAAGGGGCATCTTTAAGCTCCTTCTTTATTTTTGATATCGAATTTTTATTTCATTTAATGTCTTACTTCGTTCATCTTCGAAGTAATTTTCGTGTGCTCCTTTTTTATAAATGCGGCGAAGATTGTTTTCTTTTTTCTAAAGAAGCAAATGAAAAGGCATCTTTATCTTTCGCATATGTTTTTTGATCTGGAACAGAAAGTGTTACAATTGTTTGAGAATCTCTTGCTTTTCGTGCGTCTTGTATTCCTGTTATCATAAGTTTAATAAAAAGGATCGTAATAAAGAATGTAACGAGTGTATAAAAAATAATCCATAATGAAAGGTTCATTTCATAATGATTTAATCCAATTAAGCCTGCCCAATCATTCGAGAGTGAAACAGGTTTGAACTCACCTTCGGTTAGTTCTTTCATCTGTATCCCACCGATTATAATGTTAAGTAGTGCTAGATGAATCATGAGTATGAGTGTTTGAACAATATGCTCCATAAATAGAACGAATATGCGATCGAGTAATAAGACTCGTAAGTGTTTCTTTATAATATGGAAACGAGTTGCTCCCATGAGTTGTGAGCTTAATATATAGTCTTGTTGCATAAACTCATCAACTTCCGAAGAAATATATAAAGAAATTGTAGGTAAAGCGATAAAAATGAGTACAATTGCTTGATAAAATGCAAATGAAATATTAGGGTTTAGTTGATCCGCATTTGATGTGATGAGAATATTAACGGGTGCTATGAGTATGAACGCGATAAATAAAGTTGGAATATAGTAAAATACTTCAGAACATACTTGGGAAAATCTCTTGAATTTTGCAGCATATAAACTTAAGAAGATTCCTATACATGTTCCAAATAAAATACGTAACAAACTAATTGTTATAGCAAATAAAATTGTAAATTTTGCCCCATCTAAAATTTGTAAGAAAATAGGTTCTCCAAAACGGTCAGAGCCAAAAGGTGGCATTACAGATGGGGGAAAAGGAGCTTTTCCAATTAATTCGTTCTTGTCATTATAAAGTAGCAAGGGGGCTTCCGGTATACTATCTTTAAAGAAGAAGCTATAAATAAAGCTAGCTGTAATGAAGAGAAAAAGATAAGTGAATCCGATTAAAAAGCGTTTTGATTTCCAAATCCCCCTCATAACAGTTCTCCTTTCATTTGTTTTTGCAATCTATTCATCATAAAAGAGAGTATTTGAAAGATAATATAAAACGGTAAAATAATCATCATAAGTATGATAAATATAGCAGAGGGTGAAATAAATGCCTTTTTAAATAAAAACTGAACAATCCCTTGCATGTTAAAAATAAATTCTAAGATGAACAAATTAGAAAGTAAGAAAACAAAAATTGTTTTTAAATGGTGGAAGAGGTGGATGGATATATTTTTGAATAAATGAATACATAGTATATAACTTGATGATAGACCTTTTCCATAAGCCACCTCTACATATTGCTTCCTATGTTCTTCGTATATGTATAAAATCATCATTCTAAACATTTGTATAGTAGGTAACACTGCTAAGGATAAAATAGGAAGTAAATAGGCTCGATTTTCTTGAAAAGATATAATGGTGACTGGAGATTCCCCGAACTGCTTAAGAAACCAGATGAAAAACATTTGTAAACAAATCATTATCATCATATCAGGGATAGCCTCTAATACAAAAATAAATCTGTTTATCCACCTTTTAATAGAATCCGTTGCTAAAAAATAGAAAAATGCCATGCCAGCTGAAAGAAAGAGCGCAAGAATAAAAGCTGCGAACAAAACAGTAAAAGAATATGTGTAAGGTTCTAATACGGTTGGAAATAATGGTATTTTTTTTGAATAACCGAATGGCGTATCTGATGATAGAACGATTAAAGACGTTGGTGAGAAAACTTCTTTTAACATAGTAAAGAAATGCTTGAAAAATTGAAATGGCTGAAAGGTAAATCTCTCTTGTGTGATAAACAAGTAAGGTAAATTTAATAATAGTAAGAGTGATAAGATAATCGATAAAAGTTTGCTTATGAATGAAAATATTTTATGTAACATGAAACCTCCTCCATCAACTTTTTACAATATTATACAACGAAATGCGAATTGTTGTTAGAATTTTTTGGTAATGTTACAATGTATATTGATAATATAATAAATTCAAATATTTAGGTTGATGTAGGAGGGAGTATGGAGCGTATATATTTAGAAGGTAAAAAAGTGATTGTGAGAGAGATAGACGAGGCAGATATTCATTCGTTATATGAACAAATATACAAAGAAGAAAAACCGGAATGGAAAAAGTGGGATGCCCCATATTTTCCATTTTCTATGCAAGAGTACTCGGAATACAGGGAGAAGTTACAATCTAAGTTAAAAGAGGACCCCTTGTCTCAACTTATTATTGAGGTTAAAGGTGAAATTATCGGAATAGTTGGTTTTTATTGGGAGTATAAACCGACGCGCTGGTTAGAGATGGGGATTGTCATTTATAATCCTGCATATTGGAACGGTGGCTATGGTACAGAGGCTTTACAATTATATAGAGATTTATTATTTGAAAATATGGAAATTGGTAGAGTGGGCTTAACAACTTGGTCTGGAAATGAGCGAATGATGAAAGTGGCTGAGAAAATCGGAATGAAGTTAGAAGGACGCATGCGAAAATGCCGTTATTATAATGGAATATATTATGATTCTATTCGAATGGGGATTATTCGTGAAGAATGGGAGGAATTACGTGAAGTGAAAGAGTGAAGGAATATAAAAGGATGGCTATGGATTGAATTCCTGCAAATAGTTTTCGCTTATAAGATATAATATTTTTGTTAAAAAATGATGGGTATTACAGTTATACGTAAGAGAAAATGAGAAAATGGGAAACAATCTTGATATATATGAATTTTAAGTGTTGTAAAAAAACTACTTTTCAAATTTTTACCATTATTCTATAATTAACTAAGAAGAATGAATTATATATACATTCTTTCATTTTATTGTTAAGGGGGAAATATGTATGGCAGGACAAATTCGTATGAGTCCAGAAGAGCTGAAGTCAAAAGCTAGCTTATATGGACAAAGTTCACAACAAATCGATGAAATTCTGAGTCGATTACAAAGATTGCAAGATGAATTGAGAGGGGAATGGGAAGGACGTGCTTTCGAAGGATTTGATCAACAATTTAATCAATTAAGACCGAAAGTAGAAAACTTCGCACAATTATTACAAGAGATTAATATTCAACTTTCAAAAACTGCAGAAGCAGTTGCAGCTCATGATGAAGAGCTATCACGTAATTTTGGTCTAAAGTAAGAGACACTGATTACTCTACATATGTGAGTTTTTCAATTAGCCATGCAACTGCTGTTGCATGGTTAATTTTTTACAACTAGGATCATGATTTTTATTTGCAGGAGTGATATGGATTGAAAAAAATGAAGTGGAGTACTTTGTTGTTTCTTGTTTTAGCACTCGTATTTGCAACAAGTACTTCCTATTTAGCTTTAAATAAAAAGTTAAAAAATGAAGATAGCAAATACACTCCGAAAATGGCGGTTGCTTTAGTGAATGAAGACGAAGGAACTGTCTTTGAGGGAAATAAAATAGCATTTGGGGATCAATATATAAACAACATTAATAAGGATCAGAATCATCAATGGTATGTCGTGAGTCGTGGTGTGGCAGAGAGCGGCTTGAAGAATAATAACTATAATCTGATGATTGTAATACCAAATGATTTTTCTAGAAAGGCTGTATCTATTAATTCTGAGTCGCCAGAGAAATTGACATTAAGTTATAAAGTAAATGCAATAGGAAATAAAGAATTGAAAGCAGAAGCTGAGAAAACAGCTGCATCGATTTTAGAAGATTTTAATCGTCGCATTATAGATGTTTATTTCGCGAGTATCATTGGGAAATTACAGGCAGCTCAAGATAATATTGAAACAATTGTGGATAAAGAGCAATCGCATATGAAAATGTACAAGTCAAATATACATAGTCCACTGGCAAACTATACAAACCAATTTAAAACTGTGCAAGATTATACAGGTGCATCTGTTGATAGTTTTAAAGGATTTCAAGGTGTATTACAACGGTTTGGACAAACAATTGATGAAGATGCGAAATGGAATCATACCTATTTAGAAGAATTTAATAATCTACAAAATCTCAAAAAGAATAATAGCGTATTAGAAAATAACTTTTCCAATCAATTCAATCAATTTACTAGTGAACTGAATGAAGTTGATACATTAAAACAATTGAGCTTATTGGAATCCGCTAATAAAGCAATAGCCAATCATTTTAATAAAGTGGAGAATCAGACAAATGTTTTACTTGATGCGGCAATCATTCAAGAATATTTAAAAGATGTAAATAATAAAATGAAAGACTATGATGCGGAGCTAACAAATAAGTTACAAACAAATATGCAAGAGTCCATCAATACGAGATTAAAAGAAAAGCTGTCTGGAAATGATAAAAAAGAAGTAAATATAACAACATTATTGCAAGAACCGAATAACCGAATGAAAAAGCAAATTGAGAGTCTCATTAATCAACTTCCAAGTATGAATATAGAAGAAATTGATAAGCTTACTTTGCCTGATGAAACGAAGAGAACTTTGAAAAATGTAGTAGAGGTTTCTAAAAAATATAGTTATGAAAATGATTTTAATAATAAGGAAGAAAATGGAGCGCCGCTAACCAATACAATTGAAACCATTAAAACAACACTTATGACGGATGGGGTTGTCTTTCAAGATACAGAAAGAAAGCCACAGATGGATGCAGCGCAAACATTCACTCTACAACTTCCAGAAGGATTTGGGCTATATGAAGATTCCGGTGCTTTAATCATCAATGGTATAGATTACACCGCGGAATATTTAAGTAATGGAAATGTTATGTTGCCGGCGCAAGCGGAAGAGAATTTATCTATTCGTGTTCATGCTAAATTGCTGAATAACGATGCAAATATCGATGTTTTTAAACCGGTAACGTGGAAATGGGATTTGACTCATACATCTGAGAAGGTGACGAATAATCTTGATCCTGAAGTGACAAAGCCTTCGGAACAAGGTGAAAACAATGATGATCATTCAAATGTGCAAGTTGTACAATTAACAAATCGAGCAAAGGTGCCTATACATTCACTGTACCAAGTGGTAGATAACAAAAGAACAGCTGGAAATAACAAGGGCGAACAAAAGCCAGAAGGTACAAAAGAACCGAATGACGAAGGCGAACAAAAACCAGGGGATACAACAAAACCGAATGACGAAGGCGAACAAAAACCAGGGGATACAACAAAACCGAATGGCGAAGATGAACAAAAGCCAGGAGATACAACAAAACCGAATGACGAAAATGAACAAAAGCCAGAAGATGAAAACGGTTCTGTGAAACAAATTGAACGTACGAATGACCATATTGTTCATCAAAAATCGGAGACTTTATCAACAGTATCATCAAGTGAGCTTATGAAAGAAGCAATCGAAGTGGTGGAAAATTATGAGAAGTTATCGAACCTATATCAAGTATATTATGGTTTGGATTTAAAATCAGAGAATTTAGTAGAACAGTTGGAATCAAGTTCATTAAATGCTCTTGCTTCGCCGCAATCGCTTTATTACATGTTAAATAAGCAAAATGTAATCGATGTGATTACAAGCTTTGTTTCAGCTGAAATTCAAGAAGAGGTATCATCTGATATAGGGAATTTAAAGAACAAGATGAAAGCGTTTCAAAGTATCGTGAATAACGCTGAGCAATCCTCTGTTCCTTTTGCGGAAAAATTAAAGCAAATATCAGATCAAACAAATGTTATGAATACAAACTTAAGAGAGTATTTGAATGCATTGGCAAAATGGCGTGAAAATAGTTTGAAACTAGTAGATGACCAAAAAACTTTAGTTAGTGGTCGTGAAGGTGAACGAACAGCTGTAATGACATTAGATTCTGGGTTTAAATCGCTATTAACAAAAAGTCAATCGTTGGCTGAAACTTCAAAAGGAACATTGCAAGTATCAGATGATGTGTATAAAACATTTGATCAAATCAATAACCGAGCAAAAGAAATTCAAGATAGTGGTGTAACCATCGTTTCTAAAGCTAATACATTATTGGAAAATTTAACTAAAAAAGTAACCGATGATAAAGATTTTTCGAAAAACTTTAATAAAGTATTAGCAAACAGCCGGATTGGAGATCGTCAAAACGAAAAGCTATATCAATTTTTAGCAAATCCGGTTTTAAAACAAAATGATGGTGTAATTACAGCAGGGAATATATTTACACCGTATTTAATTGTGTTAGTATGCTTTATTGTTTCTTTATTTACATCATACACAATCGCTAATCAAGAAAGAAAACGCAGTCCAAAAGATAACTTTACAGAAAAGGTATCAATTTTAGATATGAATTTGCCGATTACAGCTATCACATTTGGAATCGCTATTATTGAAGGGGTTATTATTGGAACCATTGCTGCCAAGTTATTAGAATTCAGTGGTAGCCAAAAATTAACTTGTATAGCCTTTATTACGATTACAATGATGGCATTCGTATTCATTTCAACGTATTTATTACGTCAAATAAAAATGATAGGTATGTTTATCTTATTAACATTCTTAAGCTTATATTTATTTTTAACAGAAGCTGTAGGAATTAAAGTGAAAGATGATTCATATTTTAGTAAGTTACGTGAATTTTCACCACTTCAATATGTAGAAGACTACTTAAATCATTTTATAAATAGTGAAAATAACGGACATGTTACCTTTGCGGTAATTCTTGGGATGGCAATTGTTGGGTTTATTATTAATTTATTTGTACGGCATAAAGGTTGGGAGGAAAAAAAAGGCGATGATGAAGTGCATAAAGCAAGTTAAATTCTCATTGGTCCTTTTTCTTTTCTTGTCTGCTGCGCTACCGATAAGGAGCGCAGCAGACAGTTACCTAAATGATAATGGTAAACTTGAATTTAAAGTAGATCGAGTACAACAGACTAATCAAGAAAGAAACGAAAAAGGGCAGCAGGAAACAGAGCTTGATAAATCAGGGATTGAATTGTTCAATTCAGAAGTTGAAAAACAAATGAAAGACAAACAAATGAATGAACAGAAAGAAATGAAAGAGTTAGCCAACTCTTTATTTTTAAATCCAAAGAAAATTGATAATGTGAAGGAAACGGAGAAACAGTTGTTTTCAAAAGAATACTATGTAACATCGAATGGGAATGAAATGGACCAAAGTCAAACTAATACTGATAGCGCTATTAGCCCCGTCTTAATCGGATTAATCATGGCTAGTATTATATTTATTTGCGTTGTAACAGGGATTATTATTCGGAAAATATGGATGTAAGGAGTAGTATAAATGGCTGTACAAACTCATATTAACGTCACTGTTGATTTTCGTAAATGGAATGAAAGTACATATGATTTACGAATTCCGATTCATCAAACAGTGAAATACTTGCTTAAAAATTTAGTTGAAACATTGAGAATTGAAGCATATGACACATCGAACTATGTTATTAAAGTGGTAAATAAGTCCATGCTATTAACGGATGATGATAGATTAGTAGATCACAAAGTAACAGATGGAGATATACTAAAGGTTTTATAAATCACATAATAAAACATATAGGATTTAAAAAGTACATATAGGGCTGATAAGGAAAAGGAGAAGTAGAAAATTATGACGGAAAAAGCAATTCAGATTGATTCAATGGAATATCGATTTGAAATAGAAGAGAATATTTGGAAATTAGAACTCGCTAAATCGCAAACACAAGTAAAAGACAACCGTCAATTAGAATTATTAATGGACACATCATCTGGTTTTCTACCGGTAACGATAGAAGAACAAGATGATGCTTTTACTTTTATATATAAAGTTGACAAGAAATTTTTAAAATGGGGAGATTTACAAAAATTAGGGAGGAATGACAAGCTTCGTTTAATTCGAAATGTGTCTTCTTTTTATAAGTATTTACATAGAAGAATTACGTTCTTCCTACATCCTGAGAATATTGTTTTCGATGCAAATTTAATGCCTTTCATTATCCATAGAGGCATCCGAGATATCCTTCCGCCGAAACCGCTTACAGAAGCGCAATTTTTACGTCAGTTTAAATGTTTCATCGTTGCTCTTTTTTCTAATAAGCATAGTTATGATGATTTATATAAGGGTTTATTAGACAGTGCGAAAGACACATCGTTTGAACAAAACGTTGTAAATATACATAACTTTGATGAGTTAATGGAGTTAATCGAAAATAGTTTTGAAAAAGAGCAAATTAAAACAGAACAAACAATGCAGTTTGTTTCGAAAAAGCACTTTACGTTATTTAAATACTTAACATTCTCATTTGCAGCAGCAACGGTCATCTTATTCATACCAGTTGTTTATTATATGTTTATGAAAATACCTTATCAAAATACATTATTAGAGGCAAATAAGAACTTTTTAGCAACAGACTATGATAAGGTAATTAGCAATTTGAGCAAGGAAGACTTTGAAACATTACCATTTGCTTCTAAATATGAATTAGCATACTCGTATATTAAAGTTGAAAAGTTATCAGATAGTCAAAAAGAGGCTATTATGAAAAACGTTACTTTAAAAAGTGATGAGAAATATTTATTGTACTGGATGTATAACGGAAAAGGAGACTTCGATAAATCGTTAGATTTAGCAAAAAGTATTGATGATCCGCAATTGATTATGTATGGGCTTATTAAGCAAATTGAAGCTGTAAAACATAATCCAGATTTATCTGGTAAAGAACGTGATGAGAAATTAAAAACATTTGAACAACAATTAAATGAGTATGAGAAGAAGTATAAAAAACCATCAACTGAAAAAGAAACAACAAATGAAGAAAAGGCTAAATAATAAAATTGTAATTTTTATTAAGGGGTAGAGAGAGTAAAACAAAAGGAGAAGTGGGAAGTATGGAGCAATTACTTGCACTAAGTTACGGGAATAAATTACATAAATGCCGCCTACATCCATCTGAGCGTCCTACAGTAACGATTGGGAAAGACTGGTCTAATCATATTACAGATTTTGATTTAGATGAATCGATTGAAATGAATTGGGACGGTGAATTGTCGGTTTGGAAAATAAAAGGACAGACACTTTTGTTGAATGAAGTCAATATCATCCCACTAAAGAATGATAAGACGATGCGAATTTGGATTACAACTGTAGAAGAAAGCGTTATATATGATACATCCACTCGGCGTTCCATAGCCATTAGTAAAAATGACTATGATGATATAACTGTTCATGGTGCTACTGTTGATGTATTGCTCATTCGTGAATCATTAGATGATCCGTTCAAAATACATGTATATGAAGGAAGCGTCTTTCATAACTATTCAAAAGTAGAAGAAACAGCAATAGTAGAACATGGAGATCATCTTTATTTTGATGGTGTAACGATTCATATCGGAAGTGAAGATGTTCAAATGTTTGCTTCGAAAAATCGGGTAGAATCGACATTGCCTCGTTTGTTAGAAGCAGACAGCCCTTACCACGATGAATATCCTGATTATCATCGTTCACCACGCATTATTTATCGCGAGCCAGTTGAAAAAATGGTCATTGCTAAACCATCTAGTAAACCGACAAAACCAACGGAGCATCTAGGGAGAGTAATTGCTCCGGCGCTTGTAATGATTGTTGTAACGGTAATCTTAGCTATATTTCGTACATATGGACTCTTTATTTATGCATCCTTAGCGATGACTTTAGTGACTGTCATTGTTTCTATTACGTATTACATAAAAAATGTAAAACAATATAAAATTGACATTGCTGAACGAGATAAAAGTTACCGCGAATATTTAGCGCGCAAGACGAAAGATTTATATGCAGAAAGTGAAAAACAACGTCATGCACTGCACTATCATTATCCGGATGCTGTAGAAATTCGCAAAATGGCAAAAGAAGTGAATTCTCGTATATATGAAAAAACAATGATGCATCATGATTTCTTACATTACCGCGTCGGAAAAGGTGATGTAGATACGAGTTTTGAGATTGAATTTAATGAAGAAGAGTTCAGTCAACATAAAGATGAACTAATTGTAATGGGACGTGAATTGCGACAAAAATATTTGTCACAAAAAGATGTACCAGTTGTAACCGATTTAATGAATGGGCCAGTCGGATATATTGGACAGCGCTCGTTAGTATTAGAACAACTGCAATTATTAGTTATGCAAACAGCGTTATTCCATAGTTACTATGATGTACAGTTTATTACTGTATTTCCTGAAGAAGAGAAACATAAGTGGGAATGGATGCGTTGGTTACCTCATGCAAGTGTCAGAGATATTAATGTCAGAGGTTTTGTCTACCATGACCGAAGTAGAGATCAAGTTTTAAATAGTTTGTATCAAATATTAAAAGAACGAAAATTAAAAGTAGATGAAAAAAGCAATTCTAATGAAAAAATCTATTTTTCACCACATTATGTTGTCTTAATTACTGATGAAAAATTAATGTTAGATCATGTCGTTATGGAATTCTTTAATGAAGACCCAATTGATTTAGGAGTATCACTTGTCTTTGTACAAGATGTTATGCAAAGCTTACCGGAACAAGTAAAAACAGTTATTGATATAAGAGATGCTAAAAAAGGAAACATTATTTTGGAACAAGGAGAGCTAGTAAATCGTTACTTTGTACCAGATCATTTTCCAAAAGGATTTCATTTAGAAGATGTATCGCGAGCTCTAGCGCCACTTAATCATTTACAAAACTTGAAAAATAGTATTCCAGAAAGTGTGACATTTCTAGAAATGTATAATGTTGAGAAAGTAGAAGAACTCAATATTACACAAAGATGGGCAAAAAACGCAGCGCATAAATCATTAGCCGTACCACTTGGCCTGCGAGGGAAAGAAGATATCGTAAATTTAAACCTGCATGAAAAGGCGCATGGACCGCACGGATTAATAGCTGGTACAACAGGATCTGGTAAATCTGAGATTATTCAATCTTACATTTTATCTCTTGCGGTTAATTTTCATCCGTATGAAGTTGCTTTTCTATTAATTGATTATAAGGGCGGAGGTATGGCGAACTTATTTAGAAATTTACCGCATTTATTAGGGACGATTACGAACTTAGATGGTGCGCAAAGTATGCGTGCACTTGCTTCAATTAAAGCGGAATTACAAAAACGCCAACGCTTATTTGGCGAAAATAATGTGAATCATATTAACCAATATCAAAAATTATACAAAGAAGGCATTGTAAAAGAGCCAATGCCGCATCTATTTTTAATTAGTGATGAGTTCGCAGAGTTAAAGTCAGAACAGCCAGACTTTATGAAAGAATTAGTTTCAACAGCGCGTATCGGACGTTCTCTCGGTATTCATTTAATACTGGCTACACAAAAACCAAGTGGGGTTGTCGATGATCAAATTTGGAGTAACTCGAAATTTAAACTAGCACTTAAAGTGCAAAACACGTCAGACAGTAATGAAATATTAAAAACACCTGACGCAGCAGAAATTACATTACCAGGACGAGCATACTTACAGGTCGGAAATAATGAAATCTATGAATTATTCCAATCTGCGTGGAGCGGTGCTGACTACGTGGAAAATAAAGACGATCAAGATCACCTTGATACAACTATTTATACAATTAACGACTTAGGTCAATATGAAATATTAAGTGAGGACTTAAGCGGACTTGGAGAAAATAAAGAAGTTTCAACCGTACCAACTGAACTTGAAGCCGTGATTGATTATATTCATGATTACGCAGAAGATAGAAAAATCGAAGCACTTGCAAGACCATGGTTACCGCCGCTTCCAGAAAAAATATTCCTGCAAGACTTACACCCAGTTCACTTTAAAGAAGCATGGAATGAAGCGAAGAAACCATTGCAAGCAACAGTTGGTTTAGTAGATCAACCAGAATTACAATCACAAACTCCACTAACATTAGACATAAGTAAAGATGGACATGTTGCCGTCTTCTCAAGCCCAGGGTACGGTAAATCGACGTTCTTACAAACATTAATTATGGATGTAGCGCGTCAAAATAGTCCGGAGCATTTGCATGTGTATTTAGTCGACCTTGGTACGAATGGCCTCTTACCATTAAAAGGATTGCCGCATGTTGCGGATACAATTACGATTGACGAAGCAGAAAAGTGCTTAAAATTAGTTGAAAGATTAACGCAAGAGATGAAACAACGTAAACGCATGTTAAGTGAATATGACGTCGCAAGCATAGAAATGTATGAGAAAGCTAGCGGTAAACAAATACCGAATATCATCGTTGCAATCGATAATTACGATGCAGTGAAAGAAGCTAAATTTTATGAGGAATTTGAAATGCTAATTATGCAAATCGTCCGAGAAGGGGCTAGTCTAGGAATCCATACCTTAATTAGTGCAGGACGACAAAGTGCACTGCGTATTCAACTATACAACAACATTAAACTGCAAACATGTCTATATATGATTGACCAAAGTGAAATCTCAGGCATTGTAGGCCGATCTGATTTGAAAGTAGAAGAAATAGCAGGACGAGCAATTATAAAACTAGATTCACCGACATTATTCCAGTCGGCATTACCAACAAAAGCAGAAGACGAATTAGAGCAAATTCAATTACTGCAGCAAGAAGCAAGTGAAATGGATCAAGAATGGGGGGGAGAACGTCCGAAGGCAATTCCAATGATGCCAGAAGTTATTGATCTTCTCACATATCGTAAAAACAAGGACGTTGCCAAAGCATTACAAGCGGGACAAGTTCCACTTGGGCTTGACTTCACAAATATAGAAGTTGTTGCGCACGATATTGCAGTTAACGATCATTTAATGATTTACAGCGCAGATGATAATATGAGAAAACAAGTCGTATCAAGTATACTTTCTCAAATGAATAAAGACTATTTTGATAGTGTAACACTAGTAGATACAGCTGAGTATAGCTTCGTTCAATATAAAGACAATGTGATGCATTACATCGTAGAAGAAAATGAAGTAAACGTTCATGTGAAATACTGGATGGAAGTGATTCGCGAACGATCTCTTGCACTATCACAAGCAAGACAAGAAGGTAGAGAAATACCAGTGTTTACAAAACAACTTATCATCATGACGAACGTTGAAGAATTTAGTAGACTCGTTTACCTAGAAACAGATGACGCAACAACTTTAATGGACCTATCTCGAACAGTTGGTATTTACTTTGTCCTAGCAGGACATCATGACTATATCGATCGCAACCGTGATGCCTTACCAATGAAAATGCGAAGTAAACTAACAGCAGGCATCATCGCCATGCCATTAAATGACCAAAGTGTCTTCAATATTAAATATGTAAGTAACGAAGCACCTTTAGGAAAAGACGAAGTCTATTACTACCAAAAAGGAAGCATTATAAAACTCAAAATGCCAAGAGTAATGAACGAGGTGACGGTATGAAATTGAAAAAGAAAGTTAAGGGGATGATTGTTATGACGATAGTTGCGGGTTTATTTAGTGGGTGTAGTGATTCATCTAAGACAAAACTTCAGACAGGAACAAAAATAGAGTATGAAAGATTGGTAAAGGCGTTGGATGAAGGGGATATGAAGACGGTTATGTCTGCGAGTGATGATGGGTATGCTCATGTAGAAGAACAGAGTATACAATCTGTTATGGAGGAAAAAGAGGATGGTACTCATACTAAGAGGCTATATCAATCAACAGATGGAATATATTTTTGGGAAGAAAGAAATATATACGGTACTACAAAGCAAACTACAACAAATTTAATAGAGAATGCTAATAAAGCGCATAAAGATGATGATTATAAAAAAGAAGAAGTATATAGCACGAATTTCATTTATAAAAATGGACAAGTACAAAGCTCAAATCAAAATCTTGATATTTTACCAGTTAAATTCATTATAGATCGTTTACAAGGAATTGGAAAATTAAAGCCAGAAGATGCCAGAAAAGGATTCGATGAACCGAATAGAATTTCGTACAGTTTAACAGAATCGCAGTTTCAACAAATTATTAATGATAAATTACATTTACAATATGATAAATTTGGGACAGCTTCAATTGTTATTTATTTTAACCGGGCCAAAGATCTAAAAGAAAAACCTATGGAAATAGATGAATTAAAGATATCCGTGGATTACGAGAAAAAAAATGATCAGGGAAAGATGGTAACACATATTCAACAAATATTAGTAGGGTTTGATGATAAAGAAGAAAATACGCGAAATGCAAAAACAAAATATCTAGAATATAAAAATCAATTCAATAGTAGTAAATAATTAGAAAGGAGTTGAGGTTAATAATGGAGCGTTATAATCTATCTTCTGACGAAGGGAAATTACAATTAGCAGCGAAAGATATTTATGGTTTTAATGGGAGAGAAGGAGACTATGATAGTAAGTCAGCAAAAATAAACCGAGAAAAATTAGAAAGTACATTCAATTGTAAAATCATAGACTTTGAAGACGATCAAATCACTGGATTTGGAGCTTATGCGCTTAAAGATATTGATACAGGTGACATTACAATAGTATATGTAGGAACACAGCCAAAGCAAACATACTTTGGTATCGGAGCGATTGACTCTCCTGATGTATGGGCAGATGCGTCAATTGGCCTTAATAATTTGTTTAATACAGACTACCCCGTTAGGCAGTACGATATGGGGGTAGATTTTTATGAAAGAATTAAGAGAAATCATGGACAAAATAATAATATAACGTTAATAGGACATTCGTTGGGTGGAGGCATAGCAAATACAGTTGCATTAAGAAATCAAAAGGATAATATTCCTGTATTAACTTTAAATCCTGCACCTGTATTGAATACGGATGTTGCCAAATACGGTGATGGTTCCAATATGAAGAATAACCTCAGTATTGTAAATGAGAATGACCCTTTGTATGGTGGCATAAAAGTTGCAGATTTTGTTATCCCTGGAAGGGTATATATGATGCTGAACGGGGAATCACATTCCTATGTTCGTCAAGGTAAATATTTTGATGAAAATAAAAATTTAAGCTTAGATATGCTTAAAGCTGTGAATGATACGGGGCCTGATTGGACTCCTGCTTTTTTTGAGGTGTCAGGATCAGCAGGGAATTTGTATAAGGGGCTTACTGGAAAAAAAAATCTTAGTGCAAAGGAAGAAGCTATAGTAGATATAGTGGTAAATGGTACGCCAGTTGGTGCACTAATATTTGCAATAACGACTGCGGGAGACTTTAGTCAAATAGCTAATAAATTCGAAAGTATAAAGTCAACAGTCGCAACAGAAGCTATCAAATTTAGTATAGCAGCTACGATAGAAATTAAGAGTGCAGTAGATACAGCTGTAGATTGGATCGAGACGACACTCGCTAAATGCAAAGAAAAGGTATTAGAAGTACTGGAGAGTGTATTTAATGCAGCTGTAGACTTTTTAGCAGGAAGTGTCAATGTTTACTTAGCAGCAAGTGAAATTTTAGAGATTGCCAAAGAAGTAGCTGGTTCTTATATACAAGATTTACTAGATATGTTTAAAGGGGATTTCCAAATAGATACCAATGTGACTGCGATTGTTGCAGAACATATTTTAGCTCATCGTCATTCTTTATTGAATCTTTTTATGAATGATAGTAGTAGAGGAATAAACCGTTCATTATTAGGTGAAATCTCAAAAGATGTAAAAGAGCTCTCAAAAGATTTGAAACAATTAAATGAAGATGTTTCAGAAGCAGTATTTTCTATGATGGCAAAAGATGAGGAATTAGGTGCGGTTGCATATTATTAAAATTTCATATTGATAGAATGAAAGAAGGAGTAATAAATATGGATTTACATATGATAATGTCTCGAGTTCATAGTACATTTTCAAATAATGGCGGACGTGACCAAATTATAAATGTTGTTATGCAACTTGAAAAAGCAGCCTCAGCTTTAACGAGTGATATTAGAAGGTTAGAAAGCAGTATCGATAGCAACCTGCAAGGGAAAACACGTGATGCCTTTATTGATCGAATTCGTCAACTTGAAAAAAAGAGACAAAAAATCGAAGAGAAAATCGTAGTATTAAAAGGGACGGTAAATTAATATGAAAGACTATATGGAAAAAGTATTGCCTTTAGGGAGCGTAGTGAGAGTAAGTTTTGCGGAAGAGGAAGACGCAGATTATGTAATTACTACAAGGGGCCTTTTGTTAGATGATAATACTTTCTATGATTATGGAGGAGTATTATATCCAGTAGGCTTGACAGCAGAAACATATAAACTATTTAATCACTCTGATATTGTAGAAGTGAAATTTGAAGGATATCGAAATAAAATTGAAAGTCAATTTGCGGCTAAGTTTAAAATATGGCGGAATGAGTTTGTTGAAAAGGTAATAGAGAAAAATAAAAGAAAGCAACAAGATCAAGCGGTAGAAACGCAAGAGTAGCAATAAATAAGTAAGAAGGAAAAGCTTTCCTCTTCCTGTATGGAAAGAGGAAAGCTTTTTTAAATTGTGGGAAAAGATGGCTTTGAATTTGCTACGTAACTAGGGAGCATTTCTTACATAAGGAAGAACTATATAATGAAAATTTTGACATATATTTAACCAACAAGGATGGAACAAGATATACACTCTGGGTATCACCAGAAGAAATCAAAAATAGTAATAGCACCGAAGAATTTCTAAAAGAATGATATCCTAAGGAATAAACCTAGAACACTATTAGCGGGCATCATTGCCATGCTATTTCAATATTAAATACGTAATTAAAGAAGCATTTTTGAGAATAGGCGAAGTGTATGACTACCAAAACGGAAGTGTTATGAAACTTAAAATGCAAGAGTAATGAACGAGGTGACGGTATGAAAGTGAAAAAGAAAGTTCAGGGGATGATAGTGATGACGATAGTAGCGGGTTTATTAGGCGGGTGCAGTTTATTTGAAACAAAAATTCAATATGAACCATTTGTAAAGGCGTTGGATGAAGGAGATATGAAAACGGTTATGTCTGCGAGTGATGATGGATATGCGCATGTGACTCAACGAGATATATACAGTAGGTACGAAGAAAAAGAAGATGGGGAGCACAAGAAAACAATTTATCAAACTACAGAAGGTGTATATAATACGGAGGATAAAAGTTTATATGGAAAGACAACCCAAAAAATCACCACTGACATAAAAAATGAGAAAAACATTGGTGATAATACAAATTATAAAGAGGAAGTTGTTTATAATACAAATATTAAGTATAAAAATGGACAGGTACAAAGTCCAGATTCTACTCTTGATGTTTCATATGTGAACTTACTTGTAGATCGTTTAAAAGGAATAGGGAAACTAAAGATGAAACCTGGGGATAATATAAAAAAATTTGATCAGCCGAATACAGTTGGATATAGCTTAACGGAATCAGAGTTTCAAACTATTATCAATGATAAGCTAAACATAGAATATGATGAATATGGTAGAGCGTCCATTGTGATTGATCTTGGTTCTGTAAATGGTTCCATGCAGATATTGGAAGTGAGCGTTGTTATGAATTATAAGAAGAATGAAGGAGGAAAGTTAGTACAATATATATTGCAGATGCACACATACTTTAATAGTAAAAAAGATAATAATCAGGAGGCGAAAAAAGAATATGTAAATTATCAAGCACGGTACAAAAAATAATAAATAATTAAGAAAGGAGATAGCCTAGTATGCAGAATATTGTGCTTTTATTACGCTTAAAAAAACTTGACACGGAGCCTCTGCGGACATGATTCATACGCCAAGCTACCAAATTCCTAAAGGAAGTTGGCGCTTACCCGTAAGGTTATCATGCCCGCCTCTCCGTATAAAGTTTTTTAGAGGGAACACCCAATTTTGTACCCTCTACTTTGGGTTGCCTAAAATATTGTTTTAACCCGAAATATGGGGAAAGGACTTGAAAGTTTCGTTCATATCAGTGAATATGACGTCGCAAGCATAGAAATGTATGAGAAAGCTAGCGGTAAACAAATACCGAATATCATCGTTGCAATCGATAATTACGATGCAGTGAAAGAAGCTAAATTTTATGAGGAATTTGAAATGCTAATTATGCAAATCGTCCGAGAAGGAGCTAGTCTAGGAATTCATACCTTAATTAGTGCAGGACGACAAAGTGCACTGCGTATTCAACTATACAACAACATTAAACTGCAAATATGTCTATATATGATTGACCAAAGTGAAATCTCAGGCATTGTAGGCCGATCTGATTTGAAAGTAGAAGAAATAGCAGGACGAGCAATTATAAAACTAGATTCACCGACATTATTCCAGTCGGCATTACCAACAAAAGCAGAAGACGAATTAGAGCAAATTCAATTACTGCAGCAAGAAGCAAGTGAAATGGATCAAGAATGGGGGGGGAGAACGTCCGAAGGCAATTCCAATGATGCCAGAAGTTATTGATCTTCTCGCATATCGTAAAAACAAGGACGTTGCCAAAACATTACAAGCAGGACAAGTTCCACTTGGGCTTGACTTCACAAATATAGAAGTTGTTGCGCACGATATTGCAGTTAACGATCATTTAATGATTTACAGCGCAGATGATAATATGAGAAAACAAGTCGTATCAAGTATACTTTCTCAAATGAATAAAGACTATTTTGATAGTTTAACATTAGTAGATACAGCTGAGTATAGCTTCGTTCAATATAAAGACAATGTGATGCATTACATCGTAGAAGAAAATGAAATAAACGTTCATGTGAATTAAATACGTAAGTAACGAAGCACCTTTAGGAAAAGACGAAGTCTATTACTACCAAAAAGGAAGCATTATAAAACTCGAAATGCCAAGAGTAATGAACGAGGTGACGGTATGAAAGTGAAAAAGAAAGTTCAGGGGATGATTATTATGACGATAGTTGCGGGTTTATTAGGCGGGTGCAGTTTATTTGAAACAAAAATTGAATATGAACCATTTGTAAAGGCGTTGGATGAAGGAGATATGAAGACGGTTATGTCTGCGAGTGATGATGGGTATGCATATGTGACCCAAAGAGGTATATACAGTATGTACGAGGAAAAAGAGGATGGAAAGCACATTAAAACAATCCGTCAAACTACGGAAGGCGTATATAATACGAAAGATAAAAGTTTATATGGAGATACCACTCAAACAATTGCTACTGACATAGAGAATAAAAAGGAAAAAGGAACAAACGAAAATTATAAAAAAGAAATTGTCTATAGTACAAATATTATGTATGAAAATGGGCAGGTACAGAGTGCAGATTCTAATCTTGATGTTTCATACGTTAATTTAATTGTGGATCGTTTGAAAGGAATAGGGAAACTAAAGATGAAGCCAGGCGATGATATCAAAAAATTTGATCAGCCTAATACAGTTGGATATAGCTTAACTGAATCAGAATTTCAAAGTGTTATTAATGACAAATTAAAAATACAATATGATGAATATCGTGGGGCGACAATTGTACTTCATCTTGACGCAGCAAAAAATCCAATGCAGATACTGCAAGTAAGTATTGATGTAGACTACAAGAAAAAGAACGATGAGGGGAATTTAGTAAGATATGCGTTACAGATACACACATACTTTAATGGAAAACAAGATAACAATCAAGATGCCAAAAAAGAATACGTAGATTATAAAGCACAGTACAAAAAATAATTAAGAAAGGAGATAGCCTAGTATGGAGAATAATGTGGGACAGGAACAGGATAAAGATTTAAAGGTAGCTTCTGATTGGGGGAAATTGGAGCTAGCTGGTAAGGATATATATGACTATAAAGCGGGGAAACCTCCGTATAATAAATTAACCGAAGAAGAAAATATAGATAAATTACAAGCGAATTTTAATGCAGAGCTTATGTATCATGAAGTAGATGAAAAGACAGGATTTGCAGCATATGCTTTTAAAGATAAGACCACAGGAGAAATTGTAATAACATATGTAGGAACAGAAGATGGAACGGATGCAATAACAGATGCTGAAATTGGTGTTCACAATATAACGAATGCAAATAAAATAGTATTGGGTAATGTTTGGAACCATGATTTTATGGTAAAACAGTATGATCAAGGGGATAGTTTTTATATGAGGATGAGACATGAAAATCCTTCTGCGAAAATTAGTGTAACGGGACATTCATTAGGTGGTGGTATAGCTGACGCGGTAGCATTAAGACACCAAGAAGATAATATTGAAGCGTTAACATTAAATCCAGCTCCTGTTCTAGATCGAGATGTTGAAAAATTTGGTGACGGATTTGATATGAAGAATATTAGGAATATTATTAATGAAAATGATCCGTTACACATTGGAATAAACGTTGGTGATTTTACCACTCCTGGAAGAATGTATAAAATTCCCAATGGCGCTGGACATTCGTATGCTTTTACAAAAGATGATTATGATAAAAGTGGTCATTTAGTATGGACGGATAAATATCCGTGGATTACGAGAAAAAAATGATCAGGGAAAGATGGTAACACATATTCAACAAATATTAGTAGGGTTTGATGATAAAGAAGAAAATACGCGAAATGCAAAAACAAAATATCTAGAATATAAAAATCAATTCAATAGTAGTAAATAATTAGAAAGGAGTTGAGGTTAATAATGGAGCGTTATAATCTATCTTCTGACGAAGGGAAATTACAATTTTAAAGTTTCAAAAGTTACAAACACTTGTCGTATTATTATATGCATTTCAAATGGCAACAATATTATTCACAGCTTTAATTGTGTCTGAAATGGCCAGTAATACAATTGATCGGATTACATTAATATATACGGGTTTATTATTTTTAGGAGCAGTAATTGTTCATATTGTGACAACGATTGATACTTTTAAACAAGCGAGTGAAGGTGCGTTTAGTATGGATGAAAGATCCACTTCATTTTTTAGTAAAAAAAAGGGGAATGTGATAACTGGGGGGGGCAATATATGCACTAATTCTTCTTATTTTAATTTATTTTCATAATGATTATACGTTAGATACTTTTAGTGGGTATATAATAGGAGCTATTTTAATGTATGCAGTAGCAATCGGTGCAGCTGAATTTCAACTATTAGTCTATTGCAGATTTAAATTTAAATCATTTAACATAACGTGGGAAGAAAATGAGAGAGCGTGTAAGAGATTTCGAAAACACAATAAAAAAATAAATTGAAAAATAGATAATACAGGAAATGAATCTATATTAGAACACAAGTTGTTAGTTTGTAGGTATTACATGAAAAATTTGATGTTTTTATTCAAATCTGTAAGAAATAAAGAAAGAAGGGGTATTAGGGGGTATATGAAAAGAATGAAAAAGGTAATGTTATTAGTGGTATGTTTCTTATTTTTGATTGGCTGTAATTATGAAAATGAAGATCAGGTAAAAAAATACATAAAAGAAAAACATGGAATTGATGTTGTTGTAACAGAGTGGGGCGGTATACATGAAGGAAATATGGGACATACATATCATACTGTTCAAGCAAAAAACAACAAAAATATGCAATTTCGAGTAGAGGTAGATGGCTTCTTCTATTCAACAATAAAAGGTGATGAATACCAATACGGAAAAAATACATATGAGGAATATAAGAAATTTAAACCAATTTTAAAAGAAATTAAAAAATTAGGATACGAGGAATTTGAAAAAGAAAGTGTTCTTCAGTATATAGTTGATTATGATGAAGAAAAACCAACTGATGAGTTGTTATTAACTTTAAAAACGAGTAACGAGATTGATTATAGTCAATTTGAATCAGCAGAATTAGATCGTTTATATGCTTTATTCCAACTTATTCAGAAGAGTAATAGAAAGATAACAGAACTTGAGATTAAGGATCATAATGGTAAATCTATAGGTCTCCCTTTTAAAAATGTACAAAAAGTTATAACAAAAGAAGAGCTGTTACTAACAATGAAAAACACTTTAGACAGTTATTGGACATATTTGATTCAAACTCAAACAAAAGTAGGAGACAGGTTAAAAGAATTTCAAAACGACCGTTTTGCAATTGAAGATATTACTTGTCCACATCCGAAAGACGGAGAATGTCCGAAGTATAAAGTGACTGTAGTTATTAATACCAATGGCATGGAATTTAAAAACAATCCCCCTTTAATTGAGGATCTGATAAAGGTGACCACTATCCTTAAAGAGGAACTATATAATAAAAAATTTGACATATATTTAACCAACAAGGATGGGTCAAGATATAAAGCCTGGTTATCATCAGAAGAAATCAAAAAAGGTAATAACATCGAAGAACTTGTAAAAGAACGGTATCCTGAGAAATAAATTTAAAGCACTTTTTACGTTTATGAGTTGATATGAAAGCATGATATAAATTCGTAAGATGTTTCATATGTGAATTTACTTGTAGATCGTTTAAAGGGAATAGGGAAACTAAAGATGAAACCAGGTGATGATATAAAAAAATTTGATCAGCCGAATACAGTTGGATATAGCTTAACGGAATCAGAGTTTCAAACTATTATTAATGATAAGCTAAACATACAATATGATGAATATGATGGGGCGACAATTGTACTTCATCTTGGCTCCGCAAATGGTCCAATGCAGATTCTACAAGTAAGTATTGATATAGATTACAAGAAAAAGAATGATGAGGGAAAGTTAGTAGAATATATATTTCAGATAAAAACATACTTTAATAAAAAACAAGATAACAATCAAGACGCGAAAAAAGAATATGTAGGTTATAAAGCACAGTACAAAAAATAATAAATGATTAGGAGGGAGTAATATGAGTAAGGAAGGATTATGAAATTTAAGATGCCAAGAAAAAGTTTATCTGTGAAATGGTTGGTCCTTAGTAAAAAGACAGAGCCTCTCCACCTCAAATCTGTGTAGAGGGAAAAGGAGAGATATAGCCAGGGGGATTTCGTTATTATCGATACATTGTCCACGTTCCAATGTCTTGAAATCCTAACCGTTTATAAATCCTCCCGGCAGCTGGGTTATTATAGAACAAGCAAAGTGTTCTTTCTTCTTTCTTAAAATCTTGAATCATTTTTTGTAAAATGTAGGAAGCGTATCCTTTGCCGCGATAATCCGGATGTGTACATACTCCAACGATCATTGCAGATAAAGAATTTTCGGCTGATGTAGAAGCGGAAGAGACCATTTCTCCATTTTCTTCAATGTAATATGTACGTCCTGTATTTGTTTCGAGTGATTGTCGTAATATTTTTTCAGATTGCTTCGACTGTGGAAATTCTTCAATATTGTTTCGAAGATGCATAATGCGCTCGACATCCTCTAATGTTGCTTGTTTAATTGCCGTATGAATCATCGTTTTTGGCAAGGCAGTATCATCTTTACATTCACAAAAATATGTTTTATTTTTTGTTCCAAGATGTATACCATGTACATCTTCAAGTTTTTCTACAATGTCTGATTTACCAGAGATTTTAAGTGGTTTGTGAGGAGAGAGAATAACCTCATAGTCCGCAATAGAAAAGTTGCCCTTTCCATATAGGATAAATGAATCATGAAAGCGTAGTAATACAGACTGCAACATTTTATTTTCTGTAAAGTACCCCCATAATTCTTGAAAGTCTGCATCGTATCCAAATGCTTCAATATCACCAAGGATAAATAGGTTAATGGATATTTCCTCTTTTAGAAATGCAAGAACCTGTTCATGATCACGCTTTGTTAATTTCCGTATCATTATAATTCCCTCTTTTTCTTTTTTCTAAATATTATTACTTATTAGTTTTAAATGCAATATGAAAATTTATGTTTAGTTCATGAAGTTTCGGAAAAACTAGGAAAGATATGACAAAGGAGGTTATGAACGGTGGAACATCCAATTCAAGGATTGATGAAAGCGGCAATGGAAAATTTAAAGGAAATGGTCGATGTTAATACAATTGTTGGAGAACCTGTTCAAACGGCTGACGGTGGTGTTGTATTAACAGTATCCAAAGTAGCGTTTGGTTTTGGAGCAGGAGGGTCTGACTTCCAAACTCATGATGGGCCGAAAACAAGCGGTAATGCTGCATTTGGTGGCGGAAGCGCAGGGGGTGTTTCTATTACACCAGTAGCGTTTCTTGTTGTGAATAAGGACGGTGTGAATATTCTTCACTTACAAAATGCGACGCATTTAGCTGAAAAAGTAATAGAACTGGCCCCGCAAACCATTGATAAAATCCAGTCTATTTTTCAAAAAAATGAAAAACAGACTGAGCCGCATCGCCCGCAAAATCCAGATGAAATTGCGTAAAAAAGCCTGTTTTTTAACAGGTTTTTTTAATTGTAATCACTATGTAATAAAACTTACGAAATTGTAAATAGTTTTTGAAGTTTTTTCTATGTTTCTAAAATTTTTCATGATAAAATATGCTATAGAATTGAAACATATAAAACGAAGGTGGCTAGGTGCTTTGTCTGGAGGATCTGACCAAGTAAAGAATATGATATATATTAATGGTAATCGTCGAGGTCATTGTTTTATTACTTCTGGAATTACATTTGAAGAGTTTGCAAATAATATCCCTTCACCTCTTCATCAAGTATTGCTTTTGAAGCATAATTTTGAGTGGACTGATTTTCATTATCATACTTTATTTGAATATGTTGAAGAAGACAATATACATAAGTTAATAAAAGCTGAAATTGATGAGTTTGATGAGTTTTGTTGGGTGGATTTTGATGATGCAAACGATTTAGATGAGTTAGAGCCGAAAGAAATTGCGGAGCTTCTATACTTGGCTCATAAGAAAGAGCCGCTTGGAAGAGCGTTCTTCCCATTGCTCAAAAATCGGTTTGTGTATTTTTCACATGATGATGGTTGGTATAACAAAGTATATTACCGTAGAATATCCGATTTTGTAGGGATGCTGAGCAAGGTGATTCCGTATAAGTTCGGTTCTTTTGGAAAGAAACGGTTTCCGTTCTTTCAGAAATCAAAAATTTTCCCAGCTATTTCAAAAGAAGTGATTCTTGAACTGATTCCGCTCATGGAAGACGGATTGTATATTGATTTGGGTGGAAAGATCGAGTCAAGAAGAGGGTTAGAGATTCCTGTATATGTAATTGGTTCGTATGAAAGTACGGACGAGATAGTGGATAACATTGAGGAATTAAAAGGAAAGGCAACGGAAACGGGTTGGCTTATTTTTGATAAGAAAGAACAAGAATGGCAATGGATTGCGGACTAAGAAAAACTTGACGGGATTGGTCAAGTTTTTCTTCTGTTTTGAAAGGAGAGCAAATGAAGAAATATTATACGATTGTAGGCATTGCGAGTCTTATTCTTATTGCGGTATTACTCTTAACTTGTCCGAAAGAAGCTGATTTTCGCTTATATATACAGGATAAGTATGGTTTAAACTGCCATCAAGATGACTTTACATGTATACAAAAGGTAGGAAAACAAGAAGAAAAAATGCAATTTGTAAGCACGGATACACGAAATGGTGTATTCTTTCTAACAATAAAACAAAAATTCGAAACAGAGGCAGGCAAAAAGAAAGAATATAGCGGATTTGGTATATTTGGTACATTTTTGTTTGTTTCAGAAAAGACTTTCTCGTGATAGAAGGTCTTTTTTTTATCTTTCTGTTCATATAGATAAAGTAAGACAAGCATAGGAGGGGTATGAATGAAGAAGGTATGTATTGTTTGCGGAGGAGAGGATTTTTTTACATCTACATTATATGCTCGAACAAAACAAGACTGGGCGTATGCGCCGAATATGTATCGGTTTGAGAAAGTCTTTATAGAACAGCGAGATGAGGAGAATTATCCTGTATTTCAAGAAATTATCGCAAAACACTGCTGTGCATGTGGACATATTATGTTATATCATGAGTGAACACACCAAGTGAAACTTGGTGTGTTTTTTATAATGCTGACAAAACGAACGGATATAACAAAGTAAACAAGACAGAAAAACTACCAAACCCAATCGCTGTATATCCGAGAGTTTTCGCTCCGAAGTTAACAGCTACCAAACCAATTAAAATAGAAAGGGAACCGAGTGTAACAGGATAAAAGGCGATTGAAAATAAAGAAAGAAATAAAGCAACATAACCAATAATTGTACTTGTGTTACTTCCTTCCACTTCATTTGAGGTTTCTTTATGCCTTTTTCTTATAGGAAGGTGATGCGGTGCAATTTCAGCTGCATACTCTTCGTTTTTTTGACCACTTTTAAAGTGGTGTGTTCGTTTTCTTGGCATATACATCCCCCTCTTTCAATTGGGTGTATCTTTATTATTTTTCACAAAGAAGAGAACATGAATATGAGTTATATCCAAATGAAGAAAAAATTGGTGAATATAGAGCCTGTTGCTATCATGTCCAGCTCTTTGGAAGAATAAACAGGAATTAAGGAAAAATGTGTGGAAAGATAATGAATGAAAATAAAGGAAGGTAGGGGAAGGGATGACAAAGTTTAATTGGCATAAATCAGCAGAGAAACAATGGAATCGTAATGCAGAATCTTGGAATCGAAATAGTCAAGAAATGTGGGATCATGGTAGCCGTAGTACAATTATCCCATTTTTTGAAAAGTATGTAGAAAAAGGAGAGAAGGTTTTAGATATTGGTTGTGGTGATGGGTATGGTACATATAAATTAAGTATAGCAGGGTATAAAGTATGCGGAATTGATTTATCGGAGCAGATGATTCAAAAAGCAAAAGAACGAGGAGAAGGAGAGAATTTATCTTTTATAAAGGGAGATTTATTAGCATTGCCATTTGAAAATGAGCGTTTTTCAGCGATAGTAGCTATTAATTCTTTAGAATGGACAGAAGATCCATTGCAGTCATTGCATGAGATTAAGCGTATTTTATATAGTGGTGGATATGCTTGCATAGCACTTTTAGGACCAACAGCAAAACCGCGTGAAAATAGCTATCCCCGTTTATACGGTGAAAATGTTGTTTGTAATACGATGATGCCGTGGGAATTTGAAAAATTAGCGAAGGAACAAGGGTTCCAAGTCGTGGATGGCATGGGTGTTTATAAGCGGGGAGTAAATGAAAAAATGCTTGAGCAATTATCTGTAGAACTACGGCAAGCATTAACTTTTTTGTGGGTATTTATGTTGAAGAAATAACATCTAAAGAAAGGCATACGTTTTAGGAGGGAAATGAGTGCAGAAAATACAAAAAACTGATACAATATGGTCAGAACCAATTAAAGGGGGACTAGGGTATATGACAACTACTACAACAGTTAAATCTGATATTGAGATTGCACAAGAAGCTCGTATGAAAAAGATTCAAGACATTGCAGCTGAATTAGACATTTTAGAAGAAGAACTGGAACCTTACGGTCATTATAAAGGAAAATTATCCCTCGATATTTTTAAGCGCTTACAAACAAAAACAGAAGGAAAAGTTGTTTTAGTAACAGCAATTAACCCAACTCCAGCAGGGGAAGGGAAATCAACGGTTACAGTTGGCTTAGGGCAAGCGTTTCATAAGATTGGTAAAAAGGCAGTCATCGCTCTTCGTGAACCATCCCTTGGGCCGACGATGGGTTTAAAAGGTGGTGCAGCAGGCGGAGGCTATTCGCAAGTTGTGCCAATGGAAGATATTAACCTTCATTTTACAGGCGATATTCATGCGATTACAACAGCGAATAATGCATTAGCGGCATTTATCGATAACCACATCCAACAAGGAAACGCACTTCAAATTGATACGCGTAAAATTGTTTGGAAACGTTGCGTTGATTTAAATGATCGCGCTCTTCGAAATGTTGTAATTGGCCTTGGTGGACCAGTTCAAGGTGTACCGCGCGAAGATGGATTTGATATTACAGTAGCATCTGAGATTATGGCTGTATTCTGCCTTGCAACGGATATTCAAGATTTAAAAGCACGTTTATCTCGCATTGTAGTGGCTTATAATTTTGAAAACCAACCAGTTACAGTGAAAGATTTAGGTGTAGAAGGTGCGTTAACGCTTTTATTAAAAGATGCATTAAAACCAAACTTAGTACAAACATTAGAAAATACGCCCGCTATTATTCATGGTGGTCCATTTGCGAATATCGCTCATGGTTGTAACAGTGTAATCGCAACAACAATGGCTGCGAAATTAGGCGACTATGTTATTACAGAGGCTGGCTTTGGTGCAGATTTAGGTGCTGAGAAGTTTCTTGATATTAAAGCGCGTGCGGCAGGAATTAAACCGGAAGCGGTTGTTATTGTTGCAACAATTCGTGCGCTAAAAATGCATGGCGGTGTAGCGAAAGATCAGCTAAAAGAAGAAAATGTAGATGCATTGGCAAAAGGAATGGAAAACTTACAAAAACACGTTGAAACGATTCAAAGCTTTGGAGTTCCATTCGTTATTGCAATTAATAAATTTATTACAGATACAGATGCCGAAGTAGCATATTTACAAAAATGGTGTAACGAACGTGGCTACGAAGTATCCTTAACAGAAGTTTGGGAGAAAGGTGGTCAAGGTGGTGTAGATCTTGCCGAGAAAGTATTGAAAGTAATTGAAAAAGGTGAAAATAAATACGCACCACTGTATGATTTAAACGCATCATTAGAAGAAAAAATTCGTACAATTGCTCAAAAAGTGTACGGCGCAAAAGATATTGAATTTGCTCCGAAAGCACGTAAGCAGTTAGCACAATTTGAAGGAGAAGGTTGGGGGAACTTGCCGGTATGCATGGCGAAAACACAATATTCTCTTTCTGACGATGCAACAAAATTGGGACGTCCATCTGACTTTATTGTGACAATTCGTGAACTAAAACCATCTATTGGTGCAGGGTTTATCGTTGCGTTAACAGGAACAATGTTAACAATGCCAGGCCTTCCAAAACAACCTGCTGCGCTTCAAATGGATGTAAATGAAGATGGTAAAGCAGTCGGTTTATTCTAAAAGGTTGTAATTCATCTCATTTATCTGTAAACTATATATACATCAAATGGCGCCTTTCGATGGAAAGGCGCCTGTTTTTTGGAGGAAATTATGTTTGATCCAACTGCTTTTGAAAATTTAAAAGTAATCGTAGAGGGAGCTATTTATGATTTCGATTTACACGGAGATATTCTTGTTACGAATCGAAAAGATATGATGGATCTTGCATCATTACGTCGTATATACAATATTTCATTTCAATTAACAGAACGATTAGAACATGCGGTTGAAGCAACGTTTTCGCTATCTGTTGATGCAAAGAATTTGTCTGGTGAAATATTAGAAGTCCCGCAATTTATACCGGGATGCGAAATGAAACTAGCATTTTCATTTCCGGTAGAACAACCAGAAGTAATGTGTCCTAAAACAGAAACACTATTACAGTCGATATGGGGAAAAGAACGAATGATTGTGCAAACAATTTCATACGAATATAATAAGCAAGCGACTTCATATTATAATAAGACAGAAGTTCTATTTCAAAAAGCGATTACAGAAGACCATGTTGATGATTTAATAGCTGTTGTTTCTCACATGATAGAAACAGTGCGAGAAATACAGCATTTTCTTCAAAAATAGAGATAAAGGAGAAAAACGAATGATAAAAGATATGCAACCATTTTTACAACAAGCTTGGGAGAAGGCGGGTTTTAAAGAGTGTACTGAAATTCAAGCACAAGCAATTCCAACGATTTTAGACGGACAAGACGTTATTGCTGAATCTCCAACAGGAACAGGAAAAACATTAGCGTATTTATTACCCCTTTTACATAAGATTAATCCAGAAGTAAAACAGCCACAAGTTGTGATTTTAGCGCCAACACGCGAACTTGTTATGCAAATTCATGCAGAAGTTCAAAAGTTTACAGCGGGAACGGAGATTTCCGGTGCATCTTTAATTGGCGGTGCTGATATAAAGCGACAAGTAGAGAAATTGAAGAAACATCCGAAAGTAATTGTCGGTTCACCTGGACGTATTTTAGAATTAATTCGCATGAAAAAATTAAAAATGCACGAAGTGAAAACAATTGTATTTGATGAGTTTGATCAAATCGTAAAACAAAAGATGATAGATACGATATTTGATGTCATCAAATCAACAATGCGTGACCGCCAATTAGTATTCTTCTCGGCAACAATGACAAAAGAGGCGGAAGAGGTAGCACGTGATTTTGCTGTGCAACCACAATTCATATGCGTGAAACGTGCAGAAACAAAAAGCTTAGTAGAGCATATGTATATCGTTTGTGAGCGCCGTGAGAAAAATGAGTATGTAAGAAGAATTATGCATACAGGTCAAGTGAAAGCGGTAGCATTCTTAAACGATCCGTACCGCTTAGATGAAATTGCAGAGAAATTAAAGTATCGCAAAATGAAAGCAGCAGCTCTTCATGCAGAAGCAAGTAAACAAGAACGAGAAGCAACAATGCGTGCATTCCGCAGCGGGAAACTAGAAATTTTACTTGCGACAGACGTAGCGGCTCGTGGGTTGGATATTAACGACTTAACACATGTCATTCATTTGGAACTACCAGATACGTTAGACCAATACATTCACCGTTCAGGGCGTACAGGACGTATGGGGAAAGAAGGAACCGTTATTTCTCTTGTCACACCACAGGAAGAACGTAAATTACTGCAATTTGCGAACAAATTAGGCATCGTGTTTAAGAAACAAGAAATTTTTAAAGGCACATTCGTAGAGTCGAAGCCGAAAGCACCAAAGAAAAAGAAACCTGCATTTACTGGGAAAAGAAAACCGAGATAAGGGAAAGAAGACATGGCTATAAATTACTATTAGCCATGTCTTTTTTTGATGTCAGAAAAATTCCGTATATCTAAATCGCCTTAACCGCTCCTTATAAGTTCATATTTTTTTATTATAAAAGAAAAAGGCAGAAAATGAAAAATCATTTTCTACCCTTATGTAATGCTATTATTTTGAGTGGTTTTTACTGATTGACATAATGAAGAATCCAACGATTCCTCCAACAAGTGGAAGTGTAATCATACCAGCTAAAGTAAAGTATTTACTTAAAAATAGTCCGTTTACATCCATTACCCAGCCAGCGACAAATAATAACATCATATATAGTACGAAATAAAACTCACGATTGGAAAGCATTTTATGTTGTGCAGTTTTCATTATCAACACCATCCTTTTATGATTTATAATGGAATTGAAAATGTCACAATTTAGAATGTAAACTGTCACATTTTGTTCACAATTTAATTGTAAAACTTTCCAAAGAAAATGTCTAGTATTTTGTGTCGAATTTTTGAACAAAATTAAAGCGTTCTCATTAGAGGGGAACAAAATACATATGATGGAATGAACTTGAGAGAAGAGAAAGGAGTGTAATTAGATGACTGTTTATCATTTTTCTGTTAAAACAATGACTGGAGAAGAGAGGTCGCTCCGAGATTATGAGGGAAAGGTACTTTTAATTGTAAATGTTGCTAGTAAATGTGGGTTTACACCACAGTATAAAGGGTTACAATCTTTATATGAGAAGTATAAAGAGCAAGGATTTGAAATTTTAGGATTTCCATGTAACCAATTTGGAGGACAAGAACCAGGAGAAGAAGAGGAGATTTTAAATTTTTGTGAAATGAATTATGAGGTAACCTTCCCATTGTTTGCAAAGATTGATGTGAAAGGTAAACATGCTCATCCACTATATCAATATATAACAAAACAAGCGCCAGGCATATTGGGAATAAAAGCTGTAAAATGGAATTTTACAAAGTTTTTAATTGGTCGTGATGGAATAGTAATGAATCGTTTTGCTCCGCAAATAAAGCCAGAAGAATTAGAGAAAGCAATTGAAACACTTCTGCTCTAAAAATCACAAGTCACTACTTTGGTCACTTCCGTTAAACAGCTCATTCAATTTTTTTGCTACCAATTTTTGAATACTTAGTAGGATGTAACGGTATGATATTTATTATAGGAAAGATGAATTGTAAAAATATGTTTTTTTGAAGAAAGAGCACTTTGTGTATAGTTGCTCTTTTTATTTTTCATTTAATAGGAACATGTTTTTTCGCTATGATACAATTGTATTAATTTATCGTGCTGATACTAAATATAGAAAGGAGCATCAAAAAGTGAGCTTCCTAGATGAATTTGCAAGAGGAGTTAAAGAGTATTTAGAAAACGAGAAGAGTGAAAAAATGATTAAGGATGGGCATAGAGATGTGATCTTTCGATATTTATATCAACTAGAAATTAAAATAGGGGTTGTAAGAAATCCCGATTTTTCTTTTTTTACATCGGGTTTACGTTCGCATATAGTAGTGGAAAATATCGAATTTAAAACGGAAGTGAATACTGAACATAATATAATTGAAATTACAAAAATTGTTGATAAAGTAGCTACTTCTCTTGATACAATTATTGTACAAGATGGAGAATTATTTGCTTTAGGTCGTAATGAAAAATTTACAACAAGGATCTTAGAAGACTATTTACGGGAAGTATTTAGTGAAAAGTTAGGATTATCATTAAACGAATGATTCGGCGTACTCAAATAAGACTTCAATATAATTTGTTTTTAAGCAGCCTATTGAAGTGAATTTTGATATAACGATATGTGTTCCCAGTACTTTTGATAGGTCTTCTAACTTTCATGAGGACATGAAAAAACAGTCACCCTTTGATATATGAAAGGGTGACTGTCATAACCTTAACTTAATGATTACAGCTCTGAATTGGGCTTTTTCATTCCTAGTACTTTATAATTTTATTAAGTTAATATAAGTTAAATCTGTCAAAGAAGAATTTAGGTTCATAAGGGGGGAAGTGAAATTAATATTATTTTTAATGAAATTATTACAGTTAAAGGCGATATTACTTCGACTGGTGAAAAATATTGTGTTGAGGGAACAATTAAATAGACTGAGTAAAAGTTAATTAGATTAATGGAGAATTGATAAAACTTTATTTGTTTCATTTTTTACCACAATAAAAAAACTATTAATATGGTGAATTGGACCACTAATGTGAGACAGGAATAAAACACTTACGCTACCTGTTCCCTATACTCAATCGGGGACAGGTAGTTTCATTTTTTTAACGGTCAAATGAAGTTTTCAAAATACATCTTCAACTTTTTTTTAAATCCATTATCTGCTTTAGAGACAGAATATTCTGCATTCGTTTACAAAATAGACATTATACTTAAAATATATATATGCAATTATTCATATTTATATAAAAAATTCGAAAATAATTGTATATTTAAATTTGTAATTATATGTTTTATTTTACTCATATTGAAGGGGGAAAATGTATGAAAAAAACTGTTATTACATTGCTTGCTGCAGGAACAATGTTAGGTGCACCTTTTTCAACTGCGTTTGCAGAAGAACAAGCACTTCAAAAAGAAGCAATGGATAAAATGGAAATCCAACAAAAAAATTGGAATGAGGGACAAGGAAGTCCAGCATTTCTCTCAGGGGAATTATCTAATAAGAAGGTAGAAAGTCAAAAAGCAGTAAAAGAGTTTCTTGAAGAAAATAAAGAACTATTTAAAATCAATCCACAAACGGATCTAACACTTAAAGAAGTGAAGTCTGATGATTTAGGTATGAAACATTATGTTTATACAAGGTCTGTAAATAAGGTACCTGTTGATGGTGCACAATTCGTTGTTCATACAGATAAAGAGGGTAAGGTAACAACAGTAAATGGAGATATTCACCCAGCTGCTGAAGAGAACCTAAAAGGGGATACAAAAGCAAAAATCACAAAAGAAACAGCTCTTTCAAATGCTTGGAAACATATTAAACTTACAAAGAATGATACTTTAGTAAAAGTGGATGGAAATACGTTAGATCAAGTAAAAGAAAACTTAGAATCTACAAATGAAAAAGCAGACTTAGTTGTATATGAAAAAGACGGAACTTATTATCTAGCGTTTAAAGTACAACTGCAATTTATCAAACCTTACGGAGCGAACTGGCAGATTTATGTGAATGCGGAAGATGGAACAATTATAGATTCATATAACGCAGTTACAGATGCAGATAGTCCTCGAAAAGGATATGGATACGGAGTATTAGGTGATCGAAAAGAATTGAATACAACTTTTGACAGTGTAAAAGGGAAATACTATTTAAAGGATACGACAAAGCCTATGAATGGAGGGTATATTGAAACATTTACGGTAAATCATAGTAATGCAGATTACCCAGTTAACTATCGTTTATGGGATGATGATAATGCTTGGATAAATAAAGAACAAAGACCTGCGGTTGATGCTCATTATCATGCAGGAAAAGTCTATGATTACTATAAAAATGTTCATAATCGCAACAGTTTTGATGGAAAAGGAAAAACAATTCGTTCTGGTGTGAATTATGGAGTGAATGTAAATAATGCATTTTGGAATGGACAGCAAATGGTTTATGGAGATGGCGATGGGCGCGTATTCGCTCCTCTTTCTGGTTCTCTTGATGTTGTTGCGCACGAACTAACTCATGCTGTGACACAATATTCAGCTGATCTTCGTTATGTAAATCAATCCGGTGCATTAAATGAATCGTTCTCTGACGTATTTGGATATTTTGTGGATCCTGCAAACTGGGATTTAGGAGAAGCTGTATATACACCTGGTATTTCTGGAGATGCACTTCGTAGTTTATCAAACCCTGAGAAATATGGACAACCTTCTCATATGAGGGATTATCAATATCTTCCGGCAACTGAAGAAGGAGATAATGGTGGTGTGCATATTAATAGTGGTATCCCAAATAAGGCTGCATATTTGACAATTAATGCTATTGGTAAAGAGAAAGCAGAAAAAATCTATTATCGTGCGTTAACAACATATTTAACACCGACAAGTGACTTTAAACAAGCTCGTACAGCTTTACTACAATCTGCAGCTGATTATGATGGTTATGGTAGTGCAACATATAAAGCAGTAGAAACGGCTTGGAATCAAGTAGGAGTAAAATAGCCGAAAATCTATCTATGATATTTTAGTATTTATGTAATTTAAAGCATAAAAGGACCTATTTCTTGCTATATAAGTAGGTCCTTTTATAGATTAATGTATTTATTAATTTTTAATATATTCCGAAGTGTATATCAACTTGTTTTTTATATCAAAAATAATAATAAATTGCGGGTTATTTGACTAATAAGGGGGCACGTCAAACATCTATCAACTTAAGGTTACGTATGTATCATTTTCATCAAAAACAGCTATTCTTTCATGGGTACTCCATGAAAGAATGGCTGTTTTTATATCTTTAATGAATTTTACAAAAGGTACAGATTATGGTGCCGAAATGATTTTTTTAACCCGCTATTTTAGGGCAGTAAGACGCCCACCTCAAGATTCAGAGAGAAGCAAGGAAGATAGGTGGGAGTAGGGCTACTCGTAACAGCCCGATTGGTGAGGGCTCATAATCATGAGATCTTCAGATGTCTTTTCCTTTGCAATGTAATGTAGTTAAAAACAAGTTATTAAAACTAAAAAATAAGGAAGTGTCGCCTTCTAGTATAATCGATATTTTTTAGTAATCTTTGATAAAGTAGAATCTCAATATTCCTAAAAATTAAACAAATTTTTCTATAATTTGAATATATTTACATTTTTGTAAATTAAGTTATATTTAGGGTGTAAGTTATAAAATTATTAAAGGAGGAATTGTTATGTTTAAGAAATTAGTAGTTGGAGCTTTAGCGACAGGTATTGCATTAACAGGAGGAATTGGGGCTGCATCAGCAAGTACAACAACTACAGAAAATACTGTTAGTCCTAAAACTGAATTCAGTACATTAGATTCGATTTTTAAAAGGGATGAAATCAGATATGATAATAGATTTGCTAACTATTTTTATCAAAATGGAGTTCATTGGTACCTGAAAGGAATAGAGGTAAAACATGATAAAGAAGGTAAAGTTTATTACGTAGGACATTATGAGGGAAGAAAAGGATAATGAAGTTTTAAATAGAAAAGCCTCAATAAGGAGGCTTTTCTATTCACGTTGTTGAAAAAAGATCTTGTCAATGAAACTGTCACCTAAAATGTGACAGTTTCACTTTCTATTTCATCTGAAATTTGATAAGTTA